>NZ_VPAU01000021.1:0-49368 GCF_013419095.1 Acinetobacter sp. YH12105 | reverse complement strand
CAATCTTGGCTCATCAATTTTCTGACAAATATTTCTCAAATAAACTTCGAGTCATTTCTACCATCAATCAATGAAAATAATTTCGATCGATCAACCAGTAAAAATCCACACAAGTTGTTCTTCATAATCTCTTAATGATCTTTCTAACACCTCGTCAGTGCCAGAAGCTGGACTTCGATATACTTAACAACTCAGCAATTTGCTTCGTTCGTTTCCGTCTATCTCGTCGGTATGGGCTCATTATAGGGCAATTTCCTACAGGTGCAAGCGCTTTTAACTCACAGGAATCACGACTGTTTTATTTTTATGCACCAATTTGGTTCGTATTTATACAAAACATCACATAACTACATATTTTTAAAACAGAAATATGAATTAAATATTTCTGTTTTATTCTGTACCTAGTTTTTCACAACTGGCGCTTTAATGTTCACACTGTTGATCTTTACAGGCTTCACCGGCACATTTTGATGCATTCCATAGTTTCGAGTCGGTACTTTGGCAATCTGATCGACAATATCCATACCTTTAGTGACCTTACCGAAGACCGCATAGCCTGCATTTCGGGCAGAACGATCCAGAAAATCGTTATCGACCAGATTTATAAAGAATTGTGCTCGTGCAGAATCCGGCTGATTGGTACGCGCCATCGCTAAAGTACCGCGTTTATTTTGCAGACCATTCGATGATTCATTTTTAATTGGAGCTTGGGTATTGGCCTTTTCCTGCATGTTGCTATCAAAGCCCCCACCCTGCACCATAAAGCCGGGAATGACCCGGTGAAAGATAGTGTCCTTATAGAAGTTGCTCTTTACATAGTTTTCAAAGTTTTTTGCCGAGATCGGGGCTTGATCATTAAAGAGCTCAATTTCAATATTTCCCGATGAAGTTTTCATCTCAATAAGGGTATTGGCAGCAAAACCTGGCAGACTGATGGCAGTAAGGGCGATCGCATATAATGATTTCTTTAACATTTTTTAACTCATCTACTTAGAAGTAATGGTTGTGAATGACTGTATATTAATCTTTTATAACTCATAATGCAGTTGCCTGCCGACTAAAGACAAGAGAATAAGAATGAGCCATGCATTATTACAGGAGCAAAATATCCACCAGTTTCCGCCTTGGCATTTACAGGGCGAAGGTTTTATTTTGAATTACTGGCTAACACCCGGCTTTATTCAGCAAGCCAAGCAGTTCCGTATTGCCCCCTCCCCACTGGGTCGCGTGGTACAAGTGTTATTGGTGCGTTATCATTCTTCACCCATTGGTCCTTATGATGAGTTACTGATTCTGGATCATCCTTTAATTAGTAAACGACGCCTCAGCTCGATTCCTAAAATTTATGTGTCTACTCATGAATCTGTCATACACGGCCAGCATTTATGGGGTATTCCCAAAGAACATGCAGAATTTGAATGGCAGGAAAAAAATCAGGAAATATTGTGTCATATTCAGCATCAAAACCAGCGTATGACGATTCGACTCAAAAAAACCAAATCTGCGCGCAAGTTCTATATTAATAGTCATCATATTCCAGCCTCTATGCTCAAAATTCAGCAAGCCTGGAAAGGCCAGCGTTTTCAGTTCAGCCCACAATTCCGTGGCCATCTTTCCAAGCTGTCCCAAGTGGAATGGCAAAATATCAATAATATATTTCCAGATTTTTCTAAAGCCAAGTTGCTACAGAGCTTTTATGTCCCCAAGTTTAATCTGATCTTCCCTGAAGCAAAGATTGCGACCAAGCCATAACAACTTATATCAAGCCAGGTATAAAAAAGGCATTTCCATGAGAAACACCTTTTTGTATGCACGTTTTGGATTTAACTATGTTTATCCCAAAATTTGCGAAAATCCTTGCTGATCTCGATTACATATTTTTTAGCACGGCGGGAAATCGGGGTTAAATTGATAAAACCATGGGCCTGATCGATATAGTCATGATAAGAAACACTTACCCCATTTTGACGTAATTTATGTGCATAAATAGAACCTTCATCATGCAAAACATCATGTTGTGCGGTAATCACATAAGCAGGCGGCAAGTTTTTCAATTGACCATAGGTGGGAGAAACCAATGGATCATCCAGTTCAATCTGGTGGGTTTGGGCATACATCAAGGTCACCAGATCAATATCCTGATCTGACAATACCAAGCCGTCTTTATAAGCATAAAAAGAGGGATGGCGGCTTTTAAAATCAACCGCCGGATAAAGCAAGAGCTGGGCACGTGCTGCATAAGATTTGCCTGCACTACGCTGCGCCACCACTGCTGCCAGATTTCCACCTGCACTGTCTCCCGCCACCGCAATCCGGTTTTTATACACTTTCAGCTGTTTACTATGCTGATGTGCCCAGGCGAGGGCATCTTCACAGACCTGTACCATCTGCAAGGGACTAAATTCCGGTGTCAGCGGATAAGCCACACTCAGCACCTGTACTTTGGCATGCACTGCCAGAAGGCGACAGAACTCATCATGGCTGTCCAGACCACCCACCATAAATGCACCGCCATGATAAAAAATCACCATAGGCAACTTCTTTTGCGGTGCAGGATGATAATGCCGGGCAAAGATGCTGCCACTTTGCAAAGGCAGACGCAGCTCTTCTACCATTTTCACAACAGTCGGTCTGGCCTGAATTGTTTTCATGCGCGCATCAAACGCCACCCGTGCCTGTGCGACATCTTCACTCAGAAAGCTGCCATGCCCCTGTTTAAGCTGAATCGCCATCAGGCATTTGACCATGGGGTCTAAATCAGGATAGTGATGAGGATAGTCCAAAGCCTTAACCAATGCGTCTTGTGCAATACCAGGTAAGCGATCCAGCATACGCGCTGCTGTGCCTTGCCCTTTCTCCATGACACTTTTCAGTACTGGATGATTCACAGTCATTATTTTTAGTCCTTATTCTCTTAATTCTTCATAGTTTCTACACGATTAGCGTTTCAGTGACCATATTCTTATATAAGTCTTAATATCTAAGTACATATAGTTTTATCCAATACGTTATAACCTGATTTATAAAAGATGTCATTGACCGTTTAAATGGTATTTTTGACGTAGTTTTGCGAGCTTCAGTATATTTTTTATTTCAAGTTGGGAGAATGCCTATGGCTGGCAAAATTATAGCTCTGTCTCTGGCGACTGCATTTTTGGCTGTAGGCTGTGTTGCTTTCCCTGAAGATGGTGGCTACTACGATGGCCGTTATGATCAGCGTTCTGATCGCCGCTATGAACAGGACCGTCGTTATGAGCAACAGCGTCGTTATGATCGGCAACGCTGGGAATATGAACAGCAACGTAAAAGTATTGAACTGGATCGACGTAAACAGGAAGTGCAGCGTCGTAACTGGGAACAGGACCGTAAAAGACAGTTAGAACAGGACCGACGTAAAAGCCAGCTGGAACGACAACGCCAGGAACAGCAGCGTAAAAACATGATGAGCCAACGGCAAAAACAGGCTGAAACAGAGCGTAATAAACGCCGCCTGGAGCAGGATCGTAAACGGATCACCGATCAACGTGCCAAAAAAGCCCAGCAAAACCGTTCATCTAACCCACGCTGGAGCGATAATCGACGTCAACAGCAACAACAGCGTCCACGCGATCGCCGTGATTAATACTTTGATTTCACTCTTTGTTAAAAAAGCCTGTAGCAGGCTTTTTTAATGGAAAATTTTATCTCAAGCTGATTGGATAAAAGCAGTATTTTTGCATGAAGGCCGGACTAAGCCGCCAAGCCATCATTTTTATCTTGATCAGATCAAGAATGCTCAATTTTAGCAAAAAAAAGGCCTATCTTAGAGAAAAAGATAAGCCACGAAAACACATTTCAAAATAAGAAGAAACTACAGCGATAGAATCTGGAATAAATATTAATCAAAAGTTCATCTATTGAGAAATACTTTATTGCTTAGATATTAATCGCTTTTATGTCTAATAAATAATCAGGCAAAAAAAAGCCAAGTCTTGGGGGAACTCAGCTTGAAAAAAGTAACTTGAAATAAGGCAACAGCAACCGAGTTCGGCTCTCTCCTCTGAACAAGGTCGCTGTCTATGTCAGTATCATGCAATTTTTTTACTAATATTTAAAACAGATTAAAATTATTAAATTTATTTAAAAATACGATTATCAATTTTTTATATTTATTTTCAAATAATTCATGTTTTATTTTAAAGCTCAGACTGTCTATTCAGCGACGTATACAACAATGATCAGATGACTCCTTGATCATTTACTTCAATTTATCTCCGCCTATATCGCGGTAAAAGCCTGCCATCTGCTCGCTGTTTTATTCAGAATTTTGTATAAATCTTAAATTTAATCTTGACTGACGCTTGAATTTTTACACCCTGCCCCGATTTCTTTAGGTAATCAAGAACTTCAACCATGGCAGTTCAGCATTAACGCAGTGAATACTGAGGCCTGAGGACTGTACATGTTTAAGAACCCATTTAAACGGAGTAAATCAATGGCGACTGAGCAAAACGAGCAAGCTCAAAAATTTGAGCAAGAGCAAGCGGAACAAGATACAGCGCAAACTCAAGCTGAAACCGAGCAGGCAGAAGTTTCCGTTGAGTCTTTACAAGAGCAGATTGCGCAGCTTGAAGGTGACTTAAAGTTAGAAAAAGCACGTACGGCCAATGCAGTCTACGAAGCACAAAAAAGTGTGGAACGTATTCAGCGTGAATCTGAAAAGCATAAAGATACCGTTTTAGAAAAGTTCTCTAAAGAACTTTTAGAAACCGTCGACAATCTCGAGCGCGCCATTGTTGCCGCAGGTGAAGAGAAAACTCCACTGCTGGAAGGCGTTGAACTGACACTTAAATCTTTATTGAATACCTTAGAGAAATTTGGAGTCGTGGTGGTAGACACCAGTAACGGCTTTAATGCTGATCTGCATCAGGCAGTTGGGATTGATCCAAATGCCAAAGCCAATGAAATTGGCACTGTTTTGCAAAAAGGCTACACGCTGAATAATCGCCTGTTGCGTCCGGCGATGGTCATGGTTGGCGCTTAAGCCAAATAAATTCGGGAGTTTGTGAAATTTTTTCAACAATTTTACTTGAAAAAAATCGAACGGCTCTCATATCGGATAACAAGTAAATCCCTTTTAATTTCCCTTTGATAAAGGGAAAAGTTTGGGAATAAAAAAATTTTTGAGGAAACATCCAAATGGCTAAAATCATTGGTATTGACTTAGGTACTACAAACTCATGTGTTGCAGTACTTGAAGGCGACAAAGTTAAAGTAATCGAAAACGCTGAAGGCGCGCGTACAACGCCATCAATTATTGCCTATAAAGATGGCGAAATTCTGGTAGGTCAATCGGCAAAGCGTCAAGCGGTAACGAATCCGAAAAATACCTTGTTCGCGATCAAACGTTTGATCGGTCGTCGTTATGAAGACCAAGCGGTACAAAAAGATATCGGTCTGGTACCGTACAAAATCATCAAAGCTGACAACGGTGATGCTTGGGTTGATGTCAACGACAAGAAACTTGCACCACAGCAAATCTCTGCTGAAATCTTGAAAAAGATGAAGAAAACAGCGGAAGATTACCTGGGTGAAACAGTAACTGAAGCGGTCATTACCGTTCCTGCTTACTTCAACGATGCCCAGCGTCAAGCAACGAAAGATGCAGGTAAAATTGCAGGTTTAGAAGTGAAACGTATCATCAACGAACCAACGGCTGCTGCACTTGCGTTCGGTATGGACAAGAAAGAAGGCGACCGTAAAATCGCGGTTTATGACTTGGGTGGTGGTACATTCGACGTTTCAATCATTGAAATTGCGGATCTTGATGGCGACCAGCAAATCGAAGTATTGTCTACTAACGGTGATACATTCCTGGGTGGTGAAGACTTCGATAACGCATTGATCGAATTCCTGGTTGAAGAGTTCAAGAAAGAACAAAACTTCAACTTGAAACAAGATCCGCTTGCGCTGCAACGTTTAAAAGAAGCTGCTGAAAAAGCGAAGATCGAGCTTTCTTCTTCGAATGCAACTGAAATCAACCTGCCATACATCACTGCTGATGCGACTGGTCCTAAACACTTGGTGATCAACGTAACACGTGCGAAACTTGAAGGTTTGGTTGCTGACTTGGTTGCGCGTACCATTGAGCCATGTAAGATTGCACTTAAAGATGCAGGTCTTTCGACTTCTGACATCTCTGACGTAATCCTTGTGGGTGGTCAGTCTCGTATGCCAATGGTTCAACAGAAGGTTCAAGAATTTTTCGGTAAAGAGCCACGTAAAGATGTAAACCCTGACGAAGCAGTCGCAATGGGTGCTGCGATTCAAGGTGCGGTACTTTCAGGTGACAAAACTGACGTACTTCTACTTGATGTAACTCCGCTGACGCTTGGTATTGAAACCATGGGCGGCGTGTTGACTGCAATCATCGAGAAAAACACCACGATTCCTGCGAAGAAATCTCAAGTGTTCTCAACTGCTGCGGACAACCAGCCTGCTGTAGACATTTCGGTTTACCAAGGTGAACGTAAAATGGCGCAGCAAAACAAACTGTTGGGTAACTTCCAGTTAGGCGACATTCCACCTGCTCCACGTGGTGTGCCACAAATTGAAGTGTCTTTCGATATCAACGCTGATGGTATTTTGAAAGTATCTGCAAAAGATAAGAGCACTGGTAAAGAGCAATCGATCCAGATTAAAGCAAACTCAGGTTTGTCTGATGCTGAAATCGAAGCAATGATCAAAGATGCTGAAGCGAATGCTGAAGAAGACCGCAAATTTGAAGAGCTTGCAAAAGCTCGTAACGAAGCGGATGCTTTAGTTGCTTCTTCACAAAAAGCAGTGAAAGATCTTGGCGAGCAAGTGACTGCAGACGAAAAAACTGCAATCGAAACTGCGGTTTCTGAGCTTGAAGCTGCAACTAAAGAAAATGACGTTGAAGACATCAAAGCGAAAACTGAAGCACTGCAAAACATCATCATGCCAATTACACAACGTGCATATGAAGCAGCGCAAGGCCAAGGCGGTGCGCAAGGTTTTGACCCGAATGCATTCCAAGGTGGCGAAGGTCAATCTCAAAAAGCGGACGACGGCGTTGTAGATGCTGAGTTCACTGAAGTAAAAGATGACAAAAAATAATTTGTCGCTTTAACTGAAAAAACCGCGCGAAAGCGCGGTTTTTTTTATGTCTCAATTTGAAGGAATAAAATAAAAATTACCTAAATTTGATCGTATTTGCAGAAAAAGCTGTGTAAGTTAAATCAAACATTAAAATACACTGAACCGATGAAAATTCTGATTTTGCTGCCTTTACTTAGTTGCTTGGGCCTGACGGCGTGTAACCTGCCCGTTTCATCTCCCCCATCTCAAAGCACTTCGACTCAATCTACCCAAGCCATTGCCCAATTATTTGATCAGGCGGAAAGCTCTGGCATTTTAGTGATTCAGCGTGATCAACAGATACAGGTCTATGGTAATGATTTAGGCCGTGCAGATACCGAATATGTTCCCGCCTCTACTTTCAAAATGCTCAATGCCCTGATTGGACTGCAACATGGCAAAGCCACAACCAATGAAATTTTTAAATGGGATGGCAAGAAACGCAGTTTTGCAGTCTGGGAAAAAGACATGACTTTAGGCGAAGCCATGCAAGCTTCTGCTGTACCCGTGTATCAGGAATTGGCACGTCGCATTGGCCTTGAATTGATGCAACAGGAAGTGAGACGTATTCAATTCGGCAATCAGCAGATTGGGCAGCAGGTTGATAACTTCTGGTTGGTAGGCCCTTTGAAAATCACTCCAAAACAGGAGGTCGAATTTGTCTCGGCTCTAGCCCGAGAGCAACTGGCCTTTGATCCACAAGTCCAGCAGCAAGTCAAAGCTATGTTACTTTTACAGGAGCTGCAAGCTTATCGACTATATGCCAAATCTGGTTGGGGCATGGATGTGGAACCGCAAGTCGGCTGGCTCACCGGCTGGGTTGAAACACCGCAGGCTGAAATCGTGGCATTTTCACTGAATATGCAAATGCAAAATGGTATGAATCCGGCGATCCGCCTTGAAATTTTGCAGCAGGCTTTGGCCGAATTAGGGCTTTATCCAAAAGCTGAGCAGGAAGGCAAATAAGCATGGGAAATGCCTTAAAATTAAGCTATATTTTTTAAAAATAAGCATCTCAATAGCAATATGCGCCTTCTATTTTGTCTGGTCATCGTTGGGTTAATCCTGTCTGCCTCTATGCATATGCAGACCAAAGCTCATCCACAACTGCGCTACAACTCGCTTGCAGACCGGCTCAGTCATCCTTTTGACACACGTTTACGGTTTAAGGTCGATCAGGTAGATGCAGGCTTTGGGCTGAGTAAAGAGCAAGTGATTCAACTGAGCAAAGAAGCCGTCGAGATCTGGCATCAGGGCACCCATCGCGATGATCTGCTGCTCTATGATGAAAATGCCCAGCTGAGTATTCATCTGATCTATGATCAACGGCAACAGGAATATAATGCCTTAAAGAAAGTCGAAAAACAGTTGCTGGCAGATGATGCCCAGTATCAACGTCAGGTCAAAAATCTGGAAGCATCTTATCAACATCTGGAAAGTCAACAACAACGCTTGATCCAGCAAAGAGATCAGATTAATTATGAATTTCAGAAGCTACAGCAACGACGGCATCAGCCAAATTTATCTGCCTATGAGCACGAACAATTAGAATATGAGTTTCAGGCTTTACAGCGCAAATCGGAAAATTTTAAACGGGAAGCCGAGTATCTTCAGCGACAGCAAAGTTCTTTTAACCTGAATGTTTCGCTGCATCAACATAGTCTTGAAAATCATCAACAGAATATCATTCAGGCCCAGCAACGTTTTCCTGCCCGTGAATTTCATAAAGGGGTATTTATGGGTCATCAGATTCATGTATATCAGTTTGATGCAGAAGATGATCTGCGTCTGACACTGGCTCATGAACTGGGGCATGCTTTGGGCCTGTATCATCATGATGATCCAGAGGCGCTGATGTATCCGGTACTGGGAAAACAGAATTTACAACACTTTCAGTTGCGACCTGCCGACAAGACTTTGCTGTATCACCGTTAAGTAATCAGCCTGAATTCCTTAATTAATTTAAGTGTATAAGTGTTATAAAAAACACTCTATTCGGATTTCATGTTATTGTGAACGGCTACATTGTTCAGGCCATCTTTGGAGATTCATGTGAGTTACTACCATATTTTAATTGAAGTAAATGACCACATTAGTACGATTGATGAAACGCGTGATATCGAGATCTTTGATATTGAGGATATTCAGCCACATCTTCATGCGATTTTATTGCCTTATTTCAATGAACAGCTGATTGAACTGGACGATGAGAATCTGGAATATAAAGATATTTTACATCTGGAAATCAAACAGACCCTCTTGCCGATCAATGACCTGATCGAAGAAGAGCAGCGCCTGTTGCCAAGTGATACCGATATTACCATTAGCGCTTATGAGATTTTTAATAATCGTGAGCTGAGTCAGGATGTCACATCAGTAATTTTTGACCTCTTGGAAGCGGTAAAACTGGAAAATTAAGTTTTCTTCAGATATAAAAAAGTCCTCATCAAGAGGACTTTTTTATTCTACGTGTTTAGATCGAGAATGAAGATCCACAACCACAAGTGGTGGTCGCATTCGGGTTTTGCACCACAAAGCGTGAACCTTCCAGACCTTCCAAATAATCTACAACTGAACCGACCAGATATTGATAGCTGAGTGAATCGACCAGTACTTTCACATCGCCGTTGGCAAATTCTGCATCATCTTCATTCTGACTTTCGGCAAAGTTAAAGCCATAAGAGAAACCTGAACAGCCGCCACCGGTAACATACACACGGAGCATTAAGTCTTGGTTACCTTCACTGTCACGCAACTGGCGTACTTTATTTGCGGCATTGTCGGTGAGCACAAGCGCTTGGGCATTCATGGCGGATTCCTCTGTTGAATGGAATGTCTTTAAAAAGAAAAGACCATATCGAAGTATAACACACTCAATATATGGTCAGTCTCTACAGATTAAAAGTCAAATCAGAGTAATTTTATCAGGATTATTTGTAGTTCTCATCCTGTAAGGCACATTCGAAGTTTTGCGGGTTCTGTTTACAACGGAATTGCCACAGCAGTTTCATCATGCGCTTATCATATACGCCGCGTTTGGTCAGGTCGATTCTGGAATCGCGCATCATTTTCTGATAGCCCGGTTTATCTGCAGCCGGAATATCCATCCAGTATTTTGCAGGAATATCGGCTTTCATTTTGCCCAGAATACCAAAAGCGCGCGGCAACTGGCTTTTCACCCATTCACGTGATTTTTGACCATAACCCGCCGGGAATTTATCGGGACGGATAATGATATTACCGGTCACTTGCAACACCGGATAATTCACAATCGCACCTTTTGTACCTAAGCCTTTGTGTAATTCTAGGGGTTTAAATACCGCAGCGGGTGCGCCAATGATATCAACCTGACCATTGTTAAACTTGGCGCCAAAGTTGGTGACATCGGCACTAACGGCTTGAGCACCAACCTGCTGCACCATGATTTTTTGTGCTTCATCATAGTCGAGTACCGCAATTTTTTTACCTGCGGCTTTGGCCACGGTATTAATACTACGGTCATTGACCAACAGAAAAGCATCACCGACAGGAATCACCCCCACCACTTCATATTTGCCATTGAGCATATGTTTGGCAAAAGTCGGACTCGCCAGACCCTGCATCACTTTAACGGCCAGATTCAGATCTGGAATCGCCCCGATAGCATCCAGCGAGCCGGTAAAACTGTTGAACTGACGCCCGCGCATTCCAGTAACACTAATCCCGTCACATTTTCCGGCTTTAAAATCTTCTGCAACCACGGCTTCATTGGTATTCACTCTAAGCTCGATATCAGCGCCCCAGTTTTTCGCTGCCAGCTGATAATCTTTCATGACGCTATGCACATCGCCATTTTTGCCCACCAGATCAAATACGCACATCACCTGTTTGGCCTGTACCAGACCTGAAACAGTAAATGTCGCTGCGGCCAATGCCAGTATTTTCCATCTTCTTTGCATCATCCTAATGTCCTTATACCTTGTTTTTGTTATTGCGATTTCAGCCGCATCTAATTGTTTTTATATTAATCATAAGAAATCAATCTTTAGATCAAGCTTAAGCTATTTAATCAGCTGTACAATGGCTGATCTGCCTCAGTTCAACCACAAAAAAAGCTTAGACTCAGCTAAGCTTTTTCTTTAAAAATCAAATTACTCACCCGGAAGTGAACACTCAAAATTGGCTTTGTCGACAGAACAGCGCGCGCGTTTTAACACTGACATCATGCCAGCATCATAGATTCCGCGTTTGGTCATGTCCATACGGCCATCACGTAACATTTTCTGATACTTGGTTCTATCTTCCACGCTCAGATTCATTTTATATTTCGACGGAATTCCGGCTTCCAGACGGCCGATCATGGCCATACTTTTTGGCAGGTTTTTGATAAACCAGTCACGCGATTTTTGCCCAAAACCTGCCGGGAATTTTTCCGGGCGAATGACAAAATCGGACGTCACATGCAGCACCGGGAAATTAAACATCGCGCCGTTATTGCTAAGGCCTTTATAAATCTCTAGCGGTTTATAAGCATAGGCTGGTGCCCCCACCATATCCACCTGACCATTGTTAAATTTGGCCACAAAATTGGATACATCGGAAATCACGGCCTGTGCACCAACACGCTGCACCATAATTTTCTGGGCATCGTCATAGCCCAATACCGCGAATTTTTTACCTGCGGCTTTTTCGATCGAGTTAATATTTTTGTCACGGACAAAGATGAACGCCGAACCAAGTGGTGCAATCCCGGCAATTTCGTATTTTTTACCACCCAGATTAGTCACCATTTTGCTGGCATTGCGTTTGTCCAGCGCAAAACTAATGGCACGCTGTGCAATTGCATTGCTCGGTGCACCGCCCAGTGCATCGATAGAACCGGCAAATTTATTGTATTGACGGGCGCGCATGGCAGTCATAAATACACCATCACATTTTCCGGCTTTAAAATCATTGTCGGCAACAGCTTCATCCTGGCGGGCAATCAGATTGATTTCTGCGCCCCAGCCTTTTGCAGCCAGTGCCCATTCTTGCGCCATCTGGAAAGACTCACCCGATTTACCCAGTAAGTCAAACACGCAGATATCGACTTTTTCTGCATGCACTGCATTGGCAAAACCAAATGTAGAAAGTGCAGCCAATGATAAGAGTGCTTTTTTCATTGTATTATCCTTTGGAATCTTGTTATTCGCTGAGTGGCCGTACACGGAACAAATATTAAGCAAGTTTAATTAAAAAAAATAGAGCATTTACTCCATTTAAAACCCGTGTTTTGGCCTATAAAGATAAATCAGCGTATGTTCTAAATATTATTTTATAAAATATTTTTAAATATCAATTTCTTAATATTTAATAGAAGTTTCGTATCATTACATTTAATCCGTGAGAGTTACAAAGATATACATCATTTGAATTTTATTCGCCACTAATTGAACACTCAAAATTGGTTCTTTCGACGGTACAGCGGGCACGCTTCAATACCGTCATCATGCCGGGATCATAAATCCCCTGCCGGGTTAAATCGATGCGGCCTTCGCGTAGAATCTTCTGATAGGCAATGCGATCTTCACGGCTTAAGTTCAGCTTATATTTATTGGGAATTTCCGCTTCCATACGTTTCACCATGGCAAAACTGCGCGGCAACTGTTTCACAAACCAGTCTCTGGATTGTACTGCGAAAGAGTCAGGAAATTTATCCTGCCGGATGATCAGGTCGGCAGTGACATTGATTACTGGAAAATTAATCATGGCGCCTTTATTGCCCAGACCTTTTTCTAATTCAAGCGGTTTAAAGGCATAAGCCGGTGCAGCCACAATATCGACTTCGCCCTGATTAAATTTACGGATAAAATTGGAAATTTCCGACATTACCGGCACGGCTTCAATCCGATTGACCATAATTTTCTGGGCATAGTCATAATGCAGCACGGCAAATTTCTTGCCTTTTACCTGTTCCAGTTTATTCAGCTCGCGATCACGGACAAAAATATAAGCCGGGCCAATCTGCCCGATCCCAGCCACTTCAAATTTTTCTTTGCCAATCTGGGTGATCAGGCGCTTGCTGTTGCGTTTGTCCAGTACATAACTGATGGCTTTCATGGCAATGTCATTATTTGGCACACCACCAATCGCATCAATGGAACCGGCGAATTTGTTATAGGCACGGGCCCGCATGGAGGTCATATAGAAGCCATCGCATTTTCCGGCCTTGGCATCCTGATCCACTTTGGCTTCGTCCTGATAGGCAGTCAATTGAACATCAGTATTCCAAGCTTTTGCAGCTAAAGCCCATTCCTCCATTAATTTAAAAGATTCGCCAGACTTGCCCAGCAAATCAAAAACACAGACATTTACTTTGGCATGACTTGAAGTCGATGCCAGTAGACCCAGTGCAGATAAAACTAAAAATCCCTTTTTCATTTTTATTTTACTCTATCGTATTTTTTGCTCGATCAGCTTCTACTATAAACAACTGTTAATGCTGAAAATAGAGCTTATACTCAACTTATGCGTCCATAATATATAAATTCACAGTATTTAAAAGCTGGCTCATTTCAGTAAAAGTCGCAAGATTTTTCATTTTCACAAGGCTTTCCTTTAGAATAGGCGCATCTTATTTCTTAGCTTTGATTTCTCAATGATTCAGTTAGACCAGTTATCTATACGTCGCGGTGGACGTGTTTTATTTCAAAAAGCGTCGATGCAGTTACACCCAGGATGGAAAATTGGCCTAACCGGTGTCAATGGTGCCGGGAAATCGACCCTGTTTTCAGCTTTGCTCGGCGGCATGGAGTCAGACACCGGTTCGTTGACCCGTCCTGCGGTATGGACCGTGGCGCATATGGCACAGGAAATCAAAGCGCTGAATATGAAAGCCATTGATTTCGTCTTGTCCGGCGATGAAGAATACTGGGATATTCAGCAGAAACTGGAGCAGCCAGATCAACTGGATGATGCAGAACTGGCGCATTTATATGGCCGTTTTGATGAAATTTCAGGTTATTCTGCGCCGGCCAAAGCTTCGCAACTGATGGCCGGTCTGGGCTTTTTTGAACATCAATCCCAACTGGATGTTTCAAGTTTTTCTGGTGGCTGGCGCATGCGCCTGAATCTGGCGCGTACCCTGATGAGCCGTTCCGATTTACTCCTTCTTGATGAACCGACCAACCATTTAGACCTGGATGCCATTCTCTGGCTCGAAGACTGGCTGAAAGCCTATGAAGGTACGCTGGTGCTGATTTCGCATGACCGGGATTTTCTCGATGCGATTACCGACCATATTTTACATATTGAAAATCAGGAACTGATTTTATATACCGGTAACTACTCGACCTTCGAGCGTACCCGCAGTGAACGTCTGGCGCAGCAGCAACAGGCTTATGAAAAGCAGCTGGAAACCCGCGCACATCTGCAAAAATATATTGACCGTTTTAAAGCGCAAGCCACCAAAGCCAAGCAGGCACAGAGCCGGATCAAACAGCTGGAGCGTATGCAGGAACTGTCTGCTGCCCATGTTGATACACCATTTACCTTCAGTTTCCGTGAACCGACCAAAATGAGTTCGCCTTTATTGCAACTGGAACATGCCGATATTGGTTATGGTGACAAGCTGATTGTCACCAATGTCAATTTACAGATCACGCCAAGCAGCCGGATTGGTTTGCTCGGGATGAATGGTGCCGGTAAATCTACCCTAATTAAATCGCTGGTCGGTGATTTAAAATTGCTTCAGGGTCTGCGCAAAGACTCGGAACTGCTCAATATTGGCTACTTTGCCCAACACCAAATGGATGCACTGGATGGCAATGCCAGCCCGATGTTACAGCTGGCCCGTATTGCCGATAAAAAAATCAGTGAAGCCAGCTTACGTTCTTTCCTGGGCAGTTTTGGTTTTAGCGGCGAACGCATGGATACGCCAAGTGAAAGTTTCTCAGGCGGTGAACGTGCCCGTCTGGCTTTGGCATTGATTGTCTGGCAGCGTCCAAACGTGTTGATTCTGGATGAACCGACCAACCATTTAGACTTGGATATGCGTCATGCATTAACCATGGCCTTGCAGGATTTTGAAGGTGCTGTGGTGCTGGTGTCGCATGAACGCCAGCTGATTGCCAGTGTCTGTGATGAATTGCTGCTGGTACATAATGGTCAATGCCGTGAATTTGACGGTGATCTGACCGCTTATGCCGACTGGTTACGCCAAGCCCGCATTGAGATGATCAAAAATGGACAAAAGCCAGCCGAGCCGGTGAAATCTCAGGTTGAAGTCAAAGCAACCATTTCCAAACTGGACAAAGAAGCACAGCGTAAGGAAGCGGCACGCCAGCGGGAACTGAGCCGCCCGATTCGTAAAAATATCGAAAAATGTGAAACACAGATTTCAAAGCTGCAACCACGACTGGCTGAAATTGAAAGCTTGCTCGGAGATAGTGCTTTATATGATGCCTCACGTAAAAATGATTTGCTCAAACTGATGAATGAGCAAACCGAGCTGAAAGCCAAACTGGAAACAGCCGAAGAACAGATGCTGGAACTGATGATGGAACTGGAAAGTCTGGAGCAGTCCTTCTAACACTATTTCAACACCCCCATTATCTGAGAGATGAGTAACAAGCGTTATTCATCTCTTTTTTTTATTAAAACCACCCATTTTTAATATTTTCCTCCTGCTTTTCATCTTCGTGTAGTTCCTCGCTATTCTTAAGTGCTGCATCTCTTCTTCAAAACTCGACACATTTTGTCGTGAATTACGCAAGTGCCATATAAGTTTATTTTTTAAACAGTGGAGTGGCTTTTTTCATACATTAATTTACAGCGTCAGCTTGCATCCTAAGGCTCTAATACAAGTGTTTTTTAATTTTTGGCAGCCTTGATTCGAGTCTGTTTAATGTTGAACTAGAGAGAGGAAATCCGCATGCGTGCTCTTACTTATCACGGTACTCGCGATGTACGAGTTGAATCTGTTCCTGATCCAGTCATTCAGGAAGCAGATGATGTCATTCTCAGAGTAACGGCTACTGCTATCTGTGGCTCAGACCTGCATCTTTATCGTGGGAAAATTCCCGCAACCGAACAGGGTGATATTTTCGGTCATGAATTTATGGGGGTGGTCGAAGAAGTCGGTCCTGAAGTCACTTCAGTAAAAAAAGGCGATCGGGTGATTATTCCCTTTGTGATTGCATGTGGCCACTGTTTTTTCTGTGAACACGAGCTGATGGCTGCCTGTGAAAATACCAATAGCGGACGTGGTGCGATTATCAATAAAAAACAGATTCCACCAGGTGCCGCCCTGTTTGGTTATAGCCATCTGTATGGCGGTGTACCAGGCGGTCAGGCCGAATATGTGCGGATTCCCAAAGGCAATGTCGGACCGTTTAAGGTTCCCGGTTCCCTGCCTGATGAAAAAGTATTGTTTCTGACCGATATTTTACCCACAGCCTGGCAAGCTGTGACCAATGCCCAGATTGGCCGAGGTTCCAGTGTCGCCATTTATGGAGCTGGGCCGGTCGGTCTGCTGGCTGCGGCCTGCGCACGCATGCTTGGTGCCGAACAGATCTTTATGGTCGATCACCATCCTTATCGCTTGCGTTTTGCTCATCAAACTTATGGGGCGATTCCGGTCAATTTTGATGACGTGGATGCAGCCGAATTCATCATTCAAAATACGGCAGGTTATCGTGGTGTCGATGCGGTGATTGATGCGGTGGGTTTTGAGGCCAAAGGGAGTATGCTGGAAACGGTAATGACCAATCTAAAACTGGAAGGTTCGAGTGGTTCTGCGCTAAGACAATGTATTGCGGCGGTGCGCCGTGGCGGTGTGGTCAGTGTGCCGGGGGTTTATGCCGGTCCAATTCATGGTTTCCTGTTTGGTGATGCCTTCGATAAAGGCCTGACCTTTAAAATGGGACAAACCCATGTGCACAAGTTCCTGCCACAATTACTGGAACATATTGAAAATGGTGATCTTTCGCCAGACCTGATTATTACCCATCGCATGAAACTAGAAGATGCTACTGAAGGTTATCGCATTTTCGATAAACGTGAAGAAGACTGCCGCAAGATTATCCTGACACCATAAAAATTTAAGCAATAAGAAAGCGCCGTCAGGCGCTTTTTTTGTTTTTTACCGCATTTGATGAATTGTATTTTTTCTATTTTCAATTCACAAAACTTTGATGTCCTTTTCTGTTTTTTCTAAACATCATGCATAGCATGATTGTCACAATGAGATTTAGCACTCAGCCAGAAAATATAAACCTCAAGAAGGAATAAAAACAATAACACGATGATTTTAAATTAAAAAATTAAAATTCACTTGATTGTTAAATTAATTATGTAGTTTAACTACACCCTCTATTTTTCAATCAAAATATGTTTCACGCTCATTATTAAATAAAACTACAATAGATATATAAGTAATTAATTTTAAAAGTATTTATAGTTTTCAATAAAAATAGCTGCTCAAGCATGCTGACGAGTAGCTATTGATTTTGCAGGGTTGTATAACAGAGGAAATATAACTCTAAATAGCACTTTAAATTCAAAACGCCATTTTAAATTCAAAAGCACTTGTCCACAAGCCAAATATTTTAAATTTAAAACCAGAAATTAACTAGAGAGGGAGTTGGTTTGTGGATAAATACAATCTTATTCACATAACTAATTAGGGATAACTTTGTAGTTATCCACATATTTGATCATATTTAGAGCAGACCTTAAAATAATCCTATTCACATATTATTTGAGATACGGCAGGATATTTTAATAAGCCATTCAAATAATAGAATTTAAAAAAACCAGCTTTATCATTTTGTATTTATTATTTTCCAGCTCTATCGCTCTCCACTCTTCAATTCGGCCTTCGCTACGGGTATTTTTCATACACCAACTTTGGCTTCAATGGCTTCTACACGCTATTTTGCAGCACATGTACAATTGATCCTAGTATCGATAGTTATCCTTTAAACCCTGCTAAAATCTTCATATTTATAGTGGCACAATTACTCCCTCTCACCATGATAAATTGCATTCATCCAGATCTCATACTTGTCTTTATGTTGCTTACTTATGGATAATTCTTTTTAGGTCGATTAGCCACCGCTTAATTCGACTTTTTTATAGCTAAAATTAACTGATCATTTGGCAGAAAAGCACGCTCTAGATTGGAATTCCTCCAAAAAAATTCAGATGATATTCGCATAAATTTTGCATCAAAAAAGCGCCTCGAAAGGCGCTTTTTAAAATCATCTTAATCAGGTATCAATGTCTGCATTCAAGGCATTTTCTTCAATGAAGGCACGACGTGGTTCCACATCATCGCCCATCAGACAAGAGAACATGCGGTCTGCTTCAATCGCATCGGTGACTGTCACTTGCAGCATGTTACGATTATCCGGATCCATGGTGGTTTCCCACAACTGTTCCGCATTCATCTCACCCAGACCTTTATAACGCTGGATCATCATGCCGCGACGCGAGTCAGACAGAATATGCTGCCAAACCTGATGAAAATTGTTCACGTTAATCTTACGATCACCTTTTTGCAAATAAGCACCCTCTTCAAGCAGGCTGAACCAGCTCTTCGAATTCTTTAATAAACGTGCATATTCACTTGAACCTAAAAGCACAGAGTCTAATAGATAACTATGTGGCAGGTTATGCACATAGATGGTGATTCTTGGTAACCAGCTTTGAGTTTTCTGACCATCTGCCAGTTCTTTCTCAAAAGATTCCAGCGTTAATTCTGGACGTAGCGTCGGCTGAATGGCTTCAATCGCTGCACGCAGATTTTCACCCCAAGTTTCAACATAACTTTTATCTTCAAGCTGATCGAGTTTAAAGGCGTCCAGCGACAGCAAAGCATCGAGCAAGCTCGCCGGATAACGCTGGGTTAAACGGGCCAAGCTCTTCTGTGAGGTTTGATAATCGGCAATCACCCTTGCCAGTGCTTCACCACGAATCGCAGGTGCTTCAGCACTGATATGCAGTTCTAGCTCGTCAATGGCATTGGAAATCAGGTAAGTTTCCAGTGCATCGTTATCTTTGATGTACTGTTCCTGCTTGCCTTTTTTCAGCTTGTAGAGTGGTGGCTGGGCGATATAGATATGACCACGCTCGACCAGTTCCGGCATCTGACGGAAGAAGAAGGTCAACAGCAGCGTACGAATGTGCGAACCATCGACGTCAGCATCGGTCATGATAATGATTTTATGATAGCGCAGTTTGTCCGGGTTATATTCTTCACGACCAATACCACAGCCAAGTGCAGTAATCAGTGTGCCGACTTCCGCAGAGGAAATCATCCGGTCGAAACGCGCACGCTCTACGTTCAGAATCTTACCTTTCAGCGGTAAAATCGCCTGCATTTTACGGTTACGGCCTTGCTTCGCAGATCCACCGGCAGAATCACCCTCGACCAGATACAATTCAGACAAGGCTGGATCTTTTTCCTGACAATCGGCCAGCTTACCTGGAAGACCGGCAATATCCAGTGCGCTCTTGCGACGAGTCATTTCACGGGCTTTACGCGCTGCATCACGGGCACGTGCGGCATCAATAATTTTGCCGGCAATCGATTTCGCTGCTTGTGGATTTTCTAAAAGATATTCAGAAAATGCCTTGTTCATGGCCTGCTCAACCGCAGTTTTCACTTCACTCGACACCAGTTTTTCTTTGGTCTGCGAAGAGAATTTCGGATCAGGCACTTTCACCGAGACGATCGCGGTTAAACCTTCACGCGCATCATCACCCGAGACTGCAACTTTTTCCTTTTTCAGGATATTTTCGCTGTCCATGTAGTTATTTAAACCACGGGTCAGTGCAGCACGGAAACCAGCCAAATGTGTACCACCATCCTTTTGCGGGATGTTATTGGTAAAGCAGCGTACGTTTTCCTGATAAGAATCATTCCACTGTAATGCCACTTCTACCGTAATGCCGGTGTCGAGCTGTGCAGTAGTGAAATGGAAAATATCGTTCAGATGCGTTTTGCCTTCGTTAATGTATTTAACGAACTCAGATAAACCACCTTCATAGTCATAGATATTTTCAAGGTTGACGCGCTCATCGCGAAGTACAATGCGTACACCTGCGTTCAGAAACGATAGTTCACGCAAACGACGCGCCAGAATATCGACATTGAATATGGTTTGGCTAAAAGTTTCAGCACTTGGGTAAAAACGTACAGTGGTACCTGACGTTTCGGTTGTCCCTGTTTCACGTAATTTATAAACAGGATCACCATGACGGTATTCCTGTTCATAGGTTTTACCTGCACGACTGATGTTCAACAGTAGTTTTTCAGAGAGTGCGTTGACCACAGACACACCTACGCCATGCAAACCGCCTGAGACCTTGTAACTGTTGTCATCAAACTTACCGCCGGCATGCAGAATGGTCAAAATCACCTCTGCCGCAGACACGCCTTCTTCAGGGTGAATATCGGTTGGAATACCACGACCGTTGTCAGAAACTGAAACCGATTCATCTTCATGAATAGTCACTATAATTTCATCACAGTGGCCTGCCAAGGCTTCATCAATCGAGTTATCGACTACTTCGAACACCATGTGGTGCAAGCCTGTACCATCGTCTGTGTCACCAATGTACATGCCCGGACGCTTACGTACTGCGTCTAAACCACGTAATACCTTGATGCTAGAGGAATCATAAGCCTTTTCAATGGTTTGTTCTGTTTGAGAAGCAGCTTGATCTTCTGAACTCATGGTTTCTCCCTAGTGAAAAATAGGTCTATCCCAAGATGGGTAAAACTAAAAAAATACTATTGCACAACAACCTGAACTGTACCGTTTTCAACATTGAATAACTGATATGAGATAGACAAATCATGTAAGTGCTTTTGTACTGATTCATGGTCTAAGGTGGTAATAAAAACTTGACTACCAAGTTGGCTCAATCGCTCAATTAAACGTTGTTGTGCGGTTAAATCTAATTCTGCTGTCACATCATCTAATAATACCACAGTTTCCTTATTACAAGAATGCAGCATTGCGATTTGCGACAGTTTTAACGCCATCATCAGCAGCTTTTTTTGCCCGCGTGACAGAATCACATCAGCATCCCCCAGAGGGGTTTTCAGACGCAAATCTGCGCGATGTGGACCGTATTCTGTATAACGTCTTTCCAGATCTTTTGCATGCTGATTGGTCAGATCATTCAGCAGGCCGGTTTCACTATGAAACCCCGGACTGTATTCCAGACTGATCTGCAGATCAGGCAATAGCTGCTTTAGATCATCTTCAAAAAAGGACTTCCACTGTTCCACGATACCCGCACGTTGCGAATGCAGAAGTTCACCATACTCACTCAGCATCTGGTTCCAAGGCTCCAGATCGGACAGACTCAAGAAACGTTTGCTTTTGAGCAAACTATTGCGCTGCTTCAAGGCACGCGAATAATATTGCCAGGCATGATAAAACTCAGGTTCCACGTGGAACATTAACCAGTCTAAAAGTTGACGTCGTGGCTTGGCACCATGATCAATAATATCGGTACTTTGTGGGTCAATCAGCTGCAAAGGCAATAGCTTGGCGAGTTGGCCCTGCGTTGCCACCAGATCACCATTGACCTTAATCAGCTGTTCCCCGCTGGCCATTTTTTGCATGCCGATTTTTTCGGTCGCGGACTGTGCAAACACAATCGCGTCTTGTGCGCCATGCTGAATATAATTTTTCGGGATATGGGTACGGAAAGAACGACCGGCAGCTAGCAAATGAATCGCCTCTAAAATCGAGGTTTTACCTGAACCATTTTGGCCATAAAAAACATTAAACGGCTGCAATCTGTGGAGAGCAACCGTCTTTAAATTCCGTACACGCTCAATATGTAAACGCGTAATATGCATGTCTTATACGAGTATCAATAGCCGCGACTTAAACACGCATCGGCATGACGACATAAGTTTGATCGGTATGTGCCGGGTCTTGTACTAACACAGACTGATTGGCTTCAGTCATGGTCATGGAGACATCATCACCATCCAGCACACCCAGCACCTCAATCAAGTACTGCGCATTAAACGACATCTCCAGCGGTGAGTCGGCATATTGAATGGCTAAGTCTTCAATCGCCTCATCCTGTTCCGGGTTATTGGCGCGAAGTTGCAGGGAATCGGCATTAAAATTCAGGAACACGCCACGGAGTTTTTCATTACTTAAAATCGCGACACGCTGCAAAGACTGCTTGAACACATCATGCGCAATCATCACGATTTTGTCACCGCCACGTGGAATCACACGACGATAATCCGGGAATTTACCATCAATCAGTTTGGTGGTGAAACGCACGGTAATATCGGCCTGTTCCTTGTCACGGCTTGGCATATTGATGGTCACATTCAGCAGTTCACGACCAATCAGCAAAGATAACTGCTCATCTTCAACACTGAGCAGACGCTGTAATTCCGCCACGGCTTTACGTGGCACAATCGCTTGAATCGGCTGGGTCGCAGTAGATTGAGCCGCAGTTTCACAAAGCGCCAGACGGTGGCCATCGGTGGTCACAGCACGCAGCTGATTGGCATCAATTTCCAGCAAAGTACCGGTCAGGTAAAAACGCACATCCTGCACCGCCATCGCAAAGGCAGTTTTCTCGAATAAACGCTTCAGCTCACGCTGGGTAACAGTTACTTGCGTACCTTGGGTGTTTTCAGTATTCAGTAATGGATAATCATCAGCAGGCAAGGTACCCAGCACAAAACGGCTGTTACCTGATTTGAGAATGCAGCGCTGATCTTCAGTAATATGCAAATCCACCAATGCCGCTGAAGGAAGTGACTTACAGATATCAATCAGCTTACGCGCCGGAACTGTGGTTTCCCCGGCCTGCAAACATGCACCTTCAGCCAGTGCGGTACTGGCCACCAGTTCAACCTCAAGGTCGGAACCGGTCACCGTTAATGCCTGGGCAGTCACCTGAATTTTCAGGTTAGATAAAATATTTAAGGTATGGCGACGTTCAACCGCTCCTACGACATGTGAGAGAACATTCAGTAAGCTTTCTTTCGCGATTTTTAAACGCACGGTGCATTCCTCTAAAGCTGAAGATTAATATAGAAAAAGTGAATTTTTAACGGTTTACTATGCGGCAAAAGCAGCCGCATAGCAAGAATAGAATTTGAGCGATTTAGGTCAACTTTGCAACAGACGTTGCAGGTTTTTATAGTCTTCGTTAAAGATTGGATCTTCCTCACGCAGGCTCTGCACTTTCTCGCAGGCATGCATCACGGTACTGTGATCACGACCACCAAAAGCCATGCCAATTTCTGGAAAACTGTCGCCGGTCAGTTCACGTGCCAGACCCATCGCCAGCTGACGTGGACGGGCATAAATTCGGGTGCGTTTCGGTCCGACAATCTCTTTTAAGGGAATACGGAAATATTCACTGACCACACGCTGAATATTTTCAGTACTGATGGTGCGGGCACGAATCGCCAGCACATCTTTTAAGGATTCACGCACCACATCCAGATCAATCGGTGTGCCTTTAAAACGTGAAATTGCCACCACTTTGTTTAGCGCACCTTCTAGTTCACGCACGTTGGCCACCACCTGCTGCGCAATAAACAGGGCACAGTTACGCGGTAAATCCACCTGATTGCTTTCGGCTTTTCTTAATAAAATTTCAATCCGGGTTTCAATATCCGGTGGTTCAACCCCGACCGACAAGCCCCAGGAAAACCGTGAAACTAAACGTGGATCCAGTTCAGTCAGTTCTTTTGGATAGCGGTCCGAGGTCAGAATAATCTGCTTAGATTCATCTAAAAGTGCGTTAAAGGTGTAGAAAAATTCTACCAGGCTGGCTTCTTTACCGGCCAGTAAATGGATGTCATCGACCAGTAACAAATCCAGAGAACGGCAGTTTTTCTTAAATTCTTCCACTTTGCCTTGCTGCAAAGAACTAACAAAATCTTGTACAAAGCTTTCCGCGGTCATGTACATCACCCGTGCATTCGGCTTGGCCTGCAACAGTGCATTGCCCACGGCCTGCATCAAGTGAGTTTTACCCAGACCGGTCGGCCCATATAAAAATAAGGGATTATGCTGTGAAGCACCGAGTTGGGTCAGTACCTTGCGACAGGTTTCTGCTGCCATCTGGTTAGAACGGCCTTCGACAAACAGCGAGAAAGTAAATAACGGATTGAGCTGACGTCTACGGCTATTTTTAACCGTATCTTCTTTTTCTTTTTTCGGTTTTTGTACCGGCATTGGGGTTGAACTCAACGCCGCGGTGGTGGTCGCTGGCTGTTCACTGGCCGATAAAATCGCACCAGGACGTGAATCGACCAAAATTTCGACCTTGCGTACCCGTCCTTCAGACAGCTGTTCGGCCAGAATCGTAATCAGTTCCAGATGATGCTCTTGAATGTAACGCGTCCAGTAAGGATTAGGTGCATACAAACGCAAGCTATCTTCCAGCTCTTCTGCAACCAATGGGCGAATCCACATTGTAAAGACATTTCCAGAGAGCTCTTGTCGCAGGCGATTTAAGCAGTCCGTCCAAAGCATGTGAATCCCCTATTCATTCCATTGTTCATTCAAAAAGATGACCGCGACCAAAAGCGGGTCGCCATTCTAACCAAGTTATCCACATCTGTCATGATCATTTCCACAGAAACTGTGCAAAAAGCCATCATCGTGCATAAATTTAAATTTAAAACCCGGTGTGGATAAGTTTATCCGCAAGCTGTGGATAAAATATAGCACAAAGTTATCCACAAAGTATAAAATTATTAGAAACAGTTTTATCCACAACATAAGTGTATGTTTAGTTAAATAAAAAGTGGCTTATCCATAGAAAA
This sequence comes from Acinetobacter sp. YH12105, assembly GCF_013419095.1. NCBI lineage: Bacteria > Pseudomonadati > Pseudomonadota > Gammaproteobacteria > Moraxellales > Moraxellaceae > Acinetobacter > Acinetobacter sp. YH12105. The sequence goes on along the minus strand of NZ_VPAU01000021.1, from coordinate 24,434 downwards.
AGTGCTCCCTAATAATAATAAACTTAAATTTATAAATTTGAATTTATTTATAAGCTTTGAGTTTTCTGTGGATAAATCGAGAGACTACGAATTTAAATTCAAAAACAGAATCTTGCTTTTAAAACCCTGGATGGATTGTGGATAACTTTGTTGATAGAGTTGTTTATAAGTTATATATCTATGTATAACAATAATTTAATCTGTGGTTAAGTATAATTTAGTCATTTTAGCAACAGTTTTTTTGAAAACTCGTATAAAAATCTTTTTTAAGCTTATTTCAAAAGAAAAGTGCTTTTGCATTGACAGCTCAAGCAATGAGCACTAAAATCGCGGACCTTCATAGAAAGATCATTTTTTGGAGTTTCAATATGAAACGTACATTCCAACCATCTGAATTAAAGCGTAAGCGTGTTCATGGTTTCCGTGCTCGTATGGCTACTAAAGCTGGTCGTCAAGTATTAGCTCGCCGTCGTGCAAAAGGTCGTCATAGCTTAACTGTTTAATCAGTTACGCTAAGACGATTTTGGGTGTTATGACAAAACTTTATAGTTTTGGTACAGAGTTGCGATTACGCTGTGCCGCCGATTATAAAGGTGTGTTTGATGGTGCGCTTTTTAAAGTGCATCAGCCCCATTTCTTATTTCTTGCAAAACATTCCGAACTGCCAAATAGCCGTTTGGGTTTAGTTGTTGCTAAGAAGAAAGTGCGCCGAGCACACGAACGAAATAGAGTAAAACGACTTGCTCGCGAAAGTTTTCGCCTGCATCAACAGCAATTAGATGACTTAGACATTGTAATCATGCCAAAAATTGGTGTGGAAGCAGTGCCTAATGCAGAATTGCATCAGCAATTACAATTTGCTTGGCAAAAACTGAACCGTCTTGCCAAAAAGCATACAAAAATAGCCCCCTCCCCACAAAAGTAGAGTAGGCCAATGGTACGTTTACTACATTGGTTGATACGTTTCTATCAGATTGCGATCAGTCCTTTATTGGGGCCGCGCTGTCGTTATATTCCAACTTGTTCTCAATATTCCTTGGAAGCAGTCCAGATACATGGGGCTGGACGTGGAGTGTGGCTGGCTACTAAGCGTATTTGCCGTTGTCATCCGTGGGGGGGCTCGGGATATGATCCTGTTCCCTCTAAAGCGATTCGTTTTATTTCATTTCAGCAAATAGATTCTCAAACGCTTCACGTTGCTGTACCCTTTCGTGATCGTTTATTGAACCAAAATCACTCTCACCACTTGGGGTAATACATATGCAACAATGGGCCAGGATTGCAATTCTCGGAGCCATGTTTGTTGTCGCATATTTGCTCATTTTGGCGTGGCAAAAAGATTATGGAAATGCTGAAACCAAACCGCAGCCAGAAACTGCTGTTGTTTCGCATGACGTATCTGCAGATTTGCCAAATGCTCAGACGGCTACAGTTGCCTCTGATCTGCCACAAGCGAATATGCCAGCGCAGCAAGCCACGGATGCCACAGCACCTGTAAGTCAGCAGCTTATTTCAGTACAAACTGACCTTTATCATCTTTGGATCAATCCGAAAGGTGGTGATATTGTTCGTGTTGAATTACTCAATCATGACAAAAACAAGGACAGCGATGAACCGTTCGTGATGCTGGAAAGCGATGCGAAACGTACTTATGTCGCTCAGTCTGGTCTGATCGGTCTGAATGGACCGGACAGCAGCCGTAACGGCCGTCCGACGTATGAGCTGGAAAAAACCGCTTATACCTTGGCAGACGCGAAAGCAACCAAATCTAAAGAGGGTGAAAACCTTAAAGTCTTGTCTGTACCGTTGGTATTTAAAACCGCGGATGGTGTCGAGATTATCAAAACCTTCAATTTCACTGAAGGTGAATATCCGGTTGTTGTGAACCACAAAGTGGTGAACCGCAGTGCTCAGACCTGGCAAGGTCAGATGTTTGGCCAGATCAAACGTGATAATTCAGAAGATCCGGGTAAATCAGACCAGGGTATTTTCACGCTAGGGACTTTCCTGGGCGGTGCCTGGGGTACGCCAGACGAGCAGTACAACAAGCTTAAATTTGACAACTTTGTTGAAGAAAAAGTCAGTACTGAAGCGACAGGTGGCTGGGTTGCCATGGTACAGCACTACTTTGTCAGTGCTTGGGTACCTGGTAATCTGAAGTTGACTCAGGGTAATGGTGAAGCGTATAGCGCCAAGCTTGAATCACGTAAATCAACCGATAACATGAACATTATTGGTTTTACTTCTCCAACCTTTAATGTGCCTGCAGGTACTGTGGCCGAGATTGATGCGACCTTCTATTCAGGTCCAAAAATCCAGTCAGAATTGAAGGATTTGGCCACAGGTTTAAACCAAACAGTCGATTATGGCTGGTTATGGCCAATTGCGAAACTCTTGTTCGTGGGTCTGGAATTCTTCCATGGTTTAGTGGGTAACTGGGGCTGGGCAATTATTCTATTGACCATTCTGGTGAAACTGATTCTGTGGCCATTGTCGTCGAAGAGCTACCGCTCAATGGCGAAAATGCGTGTGATTGCTCCAGAAATGCAGCGTATGAAAGAAGAGTTTGGTGAAGACCGTATGCGCTTCTCTCAGGAAATGATGGCACTGTATAAACGTGAACAGGTCAATCCGCTTGCGGGCTGTTTACCGCTGTTATTACAAATGCCAATCTTCCTGGCTTTGTACTGGGTATTGATGGAATCGGTTGAACTGCGTCATGCGCCATGGATGCTCTGGATTCAGGATTTATCCTCAATGGATCCATGGTTTATCCTGCCATTGTTAATGGGTCTGACGATGTATATTCAACAGTCCTTAAATCCTCAACCCACTGATCCAATGCAAGCCAAAGTCTTCAAGATTATGCCGGTGATTTTTACCGTATTCTTGCTGTTCTTCCCTGCGGGCTTGGTTCTATACTGGATTGTGAACAACTTGATCACCATCCTGCAACAAGGTTTGATCAACAAGTCTGTTGCTAAAGAACGTGCCAAACGTGATGAAGCAACGCCAGTCAACTAAGTTGTAATGACGGGCTGAATAAATCCGCTTAAGATGATACTCTTAGGCGGATTTTTTTTGGCTGAACTTTTGGATTTTTTAGGTGAATTTTATGCTCAACCGAACCACGACTATTGCTGCGATTGCAACGCCACCAGGACGTGGCGGCGTTGGGGTGATTCGCCTATCGGGTCCAAAATCCTATGAAATTGCCGAAGCACTCACAAAACAACCCCTTGCCGGTGCACGCTATGCTGCCTTTCGTAAGTTTTACGATACCGCTGGTGAAATTATGGATGAAGGCCTAGCCATTTGCTTCCCGAATCCGCATTCTTTTACCGGTGAGGATGTAGTGGAGTTACAAGGTCATGGCGGTCCGGTGATTCAAAATGCCTTGCTTGCACGTTTGCTGGAACTGGGTGCGATTGCTGCCAAAGCCGGTGAGTTTTCTATGCGTGCTTTTGAAAATGGCAAGATGGACTTGGTACAGGCTGAAGCCATTGCTGACCTGATTGATGCCACCTCACAAGCAGCTGCGCGTTCTGCGGTTCGTTCCCTGCAAGGTGCATTTTCAACCAAAGTCAATACGGTGCTTGAGCAGCTGGTGCATTTACGTTTGCATGTGGAAGCCGCAATTGATTTTCCAGAAGAGGAAATTGACTTTCTGGCTGATGGCAAGATTCTGAATCTGCTCGATGGTGTGGCGACTGCGGTCACGCAAGTTCAGCAATCAGCACGTCAAGGTCAGTTATTGCGTGAAGGTTTGCAAGTGGTGATTGCCGGTAAACCGAATGCCGGTAAATCTTCATTACTGAATGCGCTGGCCGGGATTGAACGTGCGATTGTGACGGATATTGCGGGTACTACGCGTGATGTGCTGCATGAAAAAATCACCTTAAATGGCTTGCCAATTACCCTGACGGATACCGCAGGCTTGCGTGAGACCGGGGATATTGTCGAAAAAGAAGGGATTCGCCGCGCAATCAAGGAAATCGAACAGGCCGATTTGTTACTGCTGGTCTATGACCTAAGTCAAGGTGAAGATCCGCTGCAACTGGCCCAAGAATATTTTGCTGAACATATTGAAGCAAAACGCTTGATGCTGATTGGGAATAAGTGTGATCTGACTGGTGCTGAAGCTGCAATTGCTGATTTGAATGGTTTTCGGCATATCGCAGTCTCTGCCAAGCAGGAAACTGGTGTGCAAGCGCTCATAGAGGCGATTACAGCGCATGCAGGCTTCCAGCCTGAAGAAGATACCTTTATTGCGCGTACCCGTCATTTAGACGCAATGAAACGCACTCAACTGTATTTGGCTGAAGCACGTGAACAATTGGTGGTGTACAACGCCGGTGAACTGGTGGCGGAGTCCTTACGTCTAGCCCAGAATGCACTGGGGGAAATTACTGGTGACTTTAGTGCCGATGATCTGCTTGGAAAAATTTTCGGTTCGTTTTGTATTGGAAAGTAAGCAAAAAATTATGCATAAATAGCCCTCATCAGAGGAATGCCAGTCAGTTAAGAAATTGACTAGTATTTTCTTTTTTAAATTCATGATCATATTTGACAAGTAGAAAAGTCATCCGCAACTGTTTGAGGCAGGACTAGATTTAAAAATGATTGTTTCTGCGACAAATTTACTAGTCGATGGTGGCTGACGAGTTTTGTGGTGAGGAGTGTTGCTCCGCAAGATGCCTTCCTTGCGAAGCTTCGCTTCTCATTTGGGCGAAACCAAAGTAACAAATTATTTTCAAGTATTTGATTTATAAGGTGAAGACTCCGTCATGAACGACTAAAAAGTTAAAGAGTCTATTTCTAAACTCCTTAACTGATCAGCATTACCTCATCAGAGGGCTATTTTAAGCTTTTACACTGAGCTTCTGGTGGCATAACCAGAGCACGACACATAAAGCACTCATCGCCACACAGAAGCTGATCACAGCGAAATTTAATCCAAAATGGTCGGCCAAGTAACCCACCGCAAGAATCGGCACAATGGTGCCCAAATAGCCAATAAACAAGTAGGTCGACATCACCGCGGCCCGGTTTTGCAAAGTGGTTATAGCATGAATTATGCCAAAAGCCCCCATCAGGGCAAAACCATGCCCAATACCAAATAAGAGATCGCTCACGAAGAATAAGAAACTTGCCTTAAGCAACATACACAATGCAAGGCTGAGCAGGCTAATCAGCATCATGACCAAGCCGATATTCAGACATTTTTTTGCAGCTACCGCTTTGGCCAGGTATTGCACCACTGCAGATACCAGCAGAATACAGGTAATGGCGGTACCACTTACTAAAGGACCATGCCACGGTAAAATATCTTGCACAAAAGAAGGCGAAAGTGAGGCAAATAAACTAAAGGCAGCAAAGGCACTAAATGCAGTGAACCCAATGATCATAAATACAGCATGATATTGAGCCTCAGGACGCTGTAATTTGGGGGCGATACTAAAGGGCTGACGCTCAAAAGCAGGCACTTTTAACCAGAATAAGCCGATAAAACAAAGCACTGCTCCAACAATAATCGGAATATAGGGAGTCACCAGCGGGGCTTGAGAAAACTGCGCAATGACTCCCCCGATAAACGGACCCAGACCAAAGCCAATCGCAGTCAAAATAGAGACCCATTGCGGCGCAAGCTGCTTATGACTCTCCGGAATGGTCTGCATCATGCCAAGCATGGCAGAAGTCGTCATCAAACCAGAGGCAATCCCGATAATGAAACGGCCCAGAGATAAAATCAGGGCATTATTGGCAAAGACCGAAATAATCAAACCCAGACTAATAAACACGAGGCCAATTTGTAGAGTTTTTAAAAAGCCAATGCTATTGCTGGTGCGCCCCAGAAACAATAAGGTGCCCAGACAGCCAAACATATAGGCGACAAAAATATAGGTAATCTGGCTTGGGGATAAATTCCAGAGTTGTTGATAAATCGGATAGAGTGGACTCGCCAAAGCAGTACCAATCGTTCCCATGATTAAAGCCAGGCTGACCATCCAGAAGGGTCGCCAAGTGGTTATTGTTGTCATGAACATGCCGTTATAGTGTTGATCCTTGGCCAATCCATGTCAGGGCATAGCGAAGAAAAAGAAAAGTATATGCAGTGTAGAGCGGGCCAAGAAACATGGTCAAGGGCGAATCAGTAAAAGATTTTAAATCAAATAGATGTGTTTATATATTTCAATAAAATAATATATTATTTTATGAGATATAAAATCTTAACCAGAATTTAATCTCATACAAGAATTTATTTTTGTCCGTCATTTAAGCTTCTTTTATCGCTTCTGTTCCACGTGAAACATAATTCACTGATTAAACTTGGAATAAACAGTAACATAAATCCGTGGGTAATTTAAAAGCAGACCCATTAGAATCGAAGCATATTTTTATCTGATTCATGTAGAACATTCATGTTAAAAAAAACACTGATTATTGCTTTAAGTACATTTGTTTCAAGCTTCGCATTCGCTAATATTGATATGGTAAAAGCCAATCTGGCAAAGAATAGCCCCAATTTAAAAATCGAAAATATCCAGACCACGGAAATGAAGGGCATCTACAGTGGTTTTATGCAGGGTCAAGTGGTTTATCTGAATGAAGATGCCCAGCATCTGATTGCCGGGGCGATGCTGCGGATTCAGGATCAGCATAATCTGACCCGTGATTTGATACTAAAACAGAACAGTGTTGACTGGAAAAAATTGCCGCTTCAAGATGCTGTGAAAAGTGTAAGAGGTACGGGGAAACGTCAGATTGCGATCTTTTCTGACCCAAATTGCCCGTATTGTAAACAGCTTGAAGTAGAGTTGAAAAAACTCAAGGATGTGACGATTTATACTTTTATTCTGCCTTTAAAGCCACAATCGGTTGCGCCTTCAAAACAGGTGTATTGCGCGTCTAATCCTGCTCAGGCCTGGGAAGATCTGATCACTCAAGGTAGCCTGCCAAAATCGAAAAAAAGTTGTGCCAATCCGATTGAGCGAAATAAAAAACTGGCCCAGTCTTTGGGTGTGAATGGGACACCAGCAATTATTTTTTCGAATGGTTTTAAAGTCATGGGGGCCTATCCGGCAGAACAGATCGAACAGATTTTTAAGGAATTTTCACTATAAAGTTGAGAGATATACAAGAGCAAAAAGCACCCGACTGGGTGCTTTTACTGGAACTGCTCAGATTGAGCCAGAACCGCTTAGACCGTACGGCGTTTGGTCAGCATGTTATAAATAAACAGAATAATCACCGCACCGATCACGGAAGCAATCAGACCTGCCGCAGAATCTGCCGAATAAAGACCGAGCATACGACCAGCAAATGTAGCCAATAAGGAACCGGCAATACCTAACAGGGTCGTCATGATAAAGCCTGCCTTGTCATTACCTGGATGGATTGCACGTGCAATCAGACCCGCGATAAAACCAATGACAATCGCAACAATAATTGTCCACATAGGTATGCTCCTTGTTATCATGTCTTTGTTTTTACATCATGTTTAATTATCTTGAAACAGAATAGAAAGCAAAAAAAGTTGAATCCTGAAACGAGATGTTATTTTTTGTTCCTATTTTTCTGTCTATTTGAGACATAAAAAAAGTGGCCTAAGCCACTTTTTTAAATAAATTTTAAAGACCGATTTCACCAATAAATGGCAGATGACGATACTTCTGGTCATAGTCCAGACCATAACCTACGATAAATTTATCTTCAACTTCAAAGCCCAAAAATTCGACCTTTAAATCGATTTCACGACGTGATGGTTTACTTACCAAAGTACACAGTTGAATCGAGTTTGGTTGGCGGGTTTGTAGGATTTCCAGCACCTTGCTCAAGGTATTTCCCGAGTCAATAATATCTTCAACCACCAGCACGTCTTTGCCACGGATTTCGCCGTCTAAATCTTTCAGAATTTTTACATCACGCGAAGATACGGTGCCGCCGCCATAACTGGATACCGTCATGAAATCCAGTTCATGGGGTTTGGAAATCACCCGACACAAATCGGCCATAAAAATCACTGAACCACGTAATAAACCGATGAGCACAAGGTCTTTGTCACTATGGGCATAGTGTGCATCGATTTGAGCACCAAGCTCTTTGACTTTAGCTTGAATTTCTTCAGCGGAAATCATTACGCTCATTTGAACGGTCATGGGTAGATACCTAAAAAGTAAAAATAGCAAAATAAAAAAGGTGTTGACCTGCAACACCTGAATACACTGTAATTTTAATACATCCCTACTGCAGATGCACCTGTTTTGCATGCTGTAAATGTAATCATTTCTTTGCTGCCTGCGAATCCCTGCGCAGGATGAAAGTACAGGTCAGCAACATGGCAGAGACGATCAGCCAGCAATGGCGGTGCTGGGTTTTAGTCGTCTGAGCGGGTACATCGGGCTTTGACATAGATAGCTTCTCCGTAGACATAGGTCACTGCAATATTACGGTCATCGCCGAGCATGGTCAGTGCAAAAAATGCATCTTCAATATTTTTGGCTCTGCTTTGACGTAATTGCTGTAAGGCAGTGGCATTTAGATCCAGCACCACAAAGTCCGCTTCCTTGCCGATATTAAAGTTCCCCAAACGATCGTCCAGACTTAAGGCTTTAGCACCGCCCAGCGTTGCATGATACAAGGCTTCAAAAGCAGAGAGTTTTTCTCCCTGCAATTGCTGCACTTTGTAGGCTTCATTTAAGGTCTGTAGCTGGTTAAACGAGGTGCCTGCCCCGATATCGGTACCCAGACCGACTTTCACCTGCTTGTCCCACGCTTTCTTTAATGGGAATAAACCACTGCCCAGAAACAGGTTTGAGGTCGGACAAAAGGCAATCGCTGAATTGGTCTGCTGCATGCAATCCCACTCCTGCTCTTCCAGGTGTACACAATGTGCAAACACTGATTTTGCACCGGTTAAACCATAGTGATGATAGACATCCAGGTAGCCTTTACGTTCCGGAAATAACTCTTTGACCCAGGCAATTTCATTTTTATTTTCACTTAAATGGGTATGTACATAGACATCTGGATATTCGGCTTTGAGCTGACCTGCTTTTTCAAGTTGTTCATTGGTGGACGTCGGGGCAAAGCGAGGGGTAATGGCATACAGGTTACGGCCCTGCCCATGCCATTTCTCAATCAGCGCTTTAGAATCGGTATAAGCACTTTCTGCCGTATCTTTCAGCGCTTCCGGTGCATGTCGGTCCATCAAGACTTTACCGGCGATCAGACGCATATTTCTGCGACTCGCCGCTGTAAACAAAGCATCTACCGATTCAGGATGTACGGTACAGAAGACCAGTGCCGTGGTGGTGCCATTTTTAAGCAATTCCTGCACAAAAAATTCGGCGATTTTTTCGCTATAGGCTGTATCTGCAAACTGGATTTCTGTTGGAAAGGTATAGGTATTTAACCATTCCAGCAGTTGTTCGCCATAGGCCCCGACCATCTCGGTTTGCGGGAAATGAATATGGGTATCGATCAATCCCGGCACAATCAGCTGTTCAGGATAATGGGCGACCTGGATATTTTCAGCTAGATGTTTCTGCCCTTCATCCCAGCTGCCAAACCATTGAATCTTGCCGTCTTGCATGATAATCAGACCATCTTCTACATAGCGCACCTGGTCATCAATCTCATGTGCCTGGGCAACTGTATGCTGGATATCAAGGAAACGACCGCGGACTGCCGTTGTTGCAATCTGAGAAGACATGTTAAAACCTGTGCTTTTAATTTTTTCAATAGATTGTAACCCACTTCAGTGGATTTATAACGTGATCATGCTGACTTCATTTGCCTGAGTTAAGTCGAAGCTGTGGTAAGGCAGTCGAGCAATAAAAAAAGTCCGCTCATGATTGAACGGACTTTTGTGACGCTAAAGATGATCGTCTATACAGTTATTAGAGCGTGGTTTGGTTATGTTTTTTACTGTGGCGAATCGACAGGATCGCCGTGATTGTCAAGACAATCACAATAAAGCTCAGTGAAATCCAGATTGGCATATGGAATACATCCAGCATCAGCATTTTAAAGCCGATAAAGACCAGAATAATCCCGAGGCCATAGGGCAGATAATGCATTTTTGATGCGGCACCCGATAACAGGAAGAACATCGCGCGCAGACCCAAAATCGCCATCAGGTTAGCAGTCAGTACAATGAAGGGATCGGTGGTCACAGCGAAAATTGCCGGAATAGAATCGACCGCAAAGATCACATCCGAGGCTTCGACCAGAATCAAAACCAGGAATAACGGCGTTGCCCACAGTAAACCATCTTTACGGATAAAGAATTTGTCAGCTTCAAGTTGCGGGGTAATCCGCATACGTTTACGCAGCCATTTCAGAATCGCCATATCTTCAATATTGCTTTCTTCTTCATCCTGACCACGCAGGAATTTAAAGCCGGTATACACCAGAAAGGCACCGAAGATATACAAAATCCATGAGAATTCCTGAACGAACCAGGCGCCAATAAAAATAAAGATGGTTCTGAGGACAATCGCACCGAGTACACCGTAGAGCAGCAATTTACGTTGTAGCGCGGGTGGAATGGCGAAAGCAGCGAAGATCATCAGCCAGACAAAGACGTTATCAATTGCCAGAGATTTTTCCAGCAGATAACCGGCAAAGTATTCCATGACCTTGGCATTGGCAATTGCAGTACCTGCGGTCTGCTCCAGATAGAGCCATAAACCGCCACCAAATAAGGTCGCGACACTGACCCAGGCAATACTCCAGTAGGCCGCAGTCCGGACTTTGACCTCCTGGCCATGCTGATGTTTAAAACCGACGAAATCGATGATCAGCATGACTGCGACAATCGCGAAAAAGACAAGATACAGCCACAGCGTACCAATTGTTTCCATGTGAATTCTCCACATCTGACAATCGGCCATAAAAAAAACCTTGACCTGTTGTCAGATGAAAAACATCTATACCAACATGATCAAGGTCTTGCCTACATCTTAGTGTTACACTTCTCATTGAAAGTGTCGCAGTGAGATGCTCAGATACCGACTTTTTGCAAAGTGTAATGACGATATTCTGACACGTTGAACAATCTGAACCACAATTGCTAAACGTTTGGAGGAGGCTACTCCCCTTGTTCAAACGAAATTCTGTTTGAGCCAATGCTCAATATGCAGAAGCATGACAGATTTTTATTAAGACTACAATTTCATTTACAAAAATGCATGATTCAAGCTATTTTTTGGGCAATAAAATCCGGACGGCGAATTAAATATAACGTGATGAGAAAACCCAGACTGGCCAAGATGGCCCCGAGCCAGCCAATACTGTGCAAGCCGATCTGTGCCGTTGCGATCCCACCGAGTAAAGCGCCAGCACCAATTCCAATATTATACAGGCCAGAATAAATCGCCATGGCCACGTCGGTGGCATCGGAGGCCAGATTTAAGGTCTTGGCTTGCAAGGCCAGACTGAAACCAATAATACTGATGCCCCAGAGTAAAGCCAGGGTATTTAACTGCAAGACATTGCTGGACAACGGCAGCAATAATAGCAACGAGATAGCCAGTCCAAGTGTGAACAGTGGAATAGTAAGTTTGGGAAAATGCGGTGCAAAACGGCCAAATAGATAAGAGCCGATTAAACCTGCCCCACCATAGACCAGCAATAAAGTCGTGGTCTGTACAGAACTGAGCTGGGCAATATTCAGTGAAAATGGCTCGATATAACTATAGGCGGTGAATTGTGCACTAATTACAATGACCGTCAGGGCAAATACCAGCATCAGGCTTGGACGTTTTAACAAGGTTTTCAAGCTGCTGAGTGAACCTGAATTGACACTCGGTAATAAGGGCAAGGTTTTGGCCAGTAGCAGGCAGACCACGCTGGCGACGATGGCAATCAAGGCAAAACTATTGCGCCAGCCATAGGCCTCCCCGATCATGCGACCAAAGGGAATTCCCAGAACCATGGCCATGGCAGTACCTGTGGCCAATAAACCCAAGGCTTGAAATTCTTTGCCTGCTGGTGCGACACGTACTGCAAGCGAAGCGGTAATTGACCAAAACAGCGCGTGCGCTACTGCAATCCCGATCCGGCTAAATACCAGAACACTGAAACTCCAGGCAAAATAAGACAGCACATGACTGGAAATGAAGACCGCAAATAAAACCATCAACAAGAAACGTCGTTCAATGTTTTTGGTCAGTAGCATCATCGGTAAAGACAATAAAGCCACGACCCAGGCATAAATGGTCAGCATCAACCCGACCTGAGTCGCCGGCATGTCAAAACTTGCACCAATATCACTGAGTAAGGCCACGGGAATAAATTCGGTGGTGTTGAAAATAAAGGCGGCACTGGCTAACGCAATTACGCAGATCCATTGACGTCTTACCGAGGAGCTAAAAGAAGGGCTGGACATAAATATCTGGCTTAAACAACAGACAGGCAGTTTAAACCTGTTCATTGCACGGTGATATCAGGAAAGCGCACAGATTCACAATCGTTTAAAGAAATCGAACAATATGCGACTGAAAAATATGTCAGTCTGGATTAAAAATACGGAGTTTAGAGGATGTTGATTGAGCATCAGCAACAAGGCAGTCAAGGTCAATGGTTTGTCGAGCCAAATGAAAAGCGTCTGGCCGAAATGAGCTATTTCTGGAAAGATGAGGATCGACTGGTGATTGAACATACCTGGGTCGATGACAGTTTGCGTGGACAGCATGTCGGACATTATCTGGTCGAAGCAGCAGTCAAGTTTGCCCGTGAGCAAGGGGTCAAGATTATTCCGGAATGCCCTTTTGCTCAATCGGTATTTGAGCGTGATCCTAATTTCAGCGATGTGTTAAGCAGTTAAAAATGAAAATAAAGGTGGAGATCTATGCAGATTCAATATCAAGATTCAAAACGCGGTGGTGTATTTTTTATGGAAGATCAAGGTCGACGTCTGGCCGAGATTACCTATCAATGGCGGGAAGCCTCGGTGATTATTGCAGATCATACCTGGGTCGATCATTCCTTGCGTGGTCAGGGCGTTGCCCGAAAAATGCTGGATGTGCTGGTCGATTTTGCCCGTGAAAAAAGTTTAACCATCATTCCGCAATGTTCCTATGTGGATGTGATGTTTAAGCGTGACCAAAGTTTATCTGATGTCGCGGCCTCTTCTACTTAATCATTTAGATCGATTTGCCAAGAGCAAAACGGCCTAATGAGCTTTCAATACAAGCTGATAAGTAGTGCGGTGATATGCCCTATTTTTCACTCCAGCTACAAATAAAAAAAGTCCGCCAAGCGGACTTTTTACTTTCCCGCATTAATTGAGTTCGATCATCACTTTCAAGGCCTTTTCATCGGCTGCATGCTTGAACACATCATAAGCTTTTTCAAATTCATTAAATTTAAAGTGATGGGTCGCCAGTTTTTCCAGCGGTAATTTACCGGAACAGCAGGTTTTGAGCAGCATAGCAGTGGTATTGGCATTGACCAGTCCGGTGGTGATGGTCAGGTTTTTAATCCAGAGTTTATTCAGTTCAAAATTAACTGATTTGCCATGTACGCCGACATTGGCAATATGTCCACCCTCTTTGACTACATGCTGGCAGATATTCCAGGTCGCCTCCAGACCAACCGCTTCAATGGCACAATCGACCCCTCGCCCATCCGTCAGCTCCAGCACACGTTGTATGGCATCTTCTTTCGCGGAGTTAATGCTATGCGTCGCTCCCACTGTTTTGGCGAACTCGAGTCGGTTGTCATCCACATCGACCATGATGATGTTGGCCGGTGAATAGAATTGAGCGGTCAGCAGGCAGCTCATGCCGATCGGGCCGGCACCGACAATCACCACATTGTCTCCGGGTTTGACATCGCCATATTGCACACCAATCTCATGTGATGTCGGCAAGATATCCGACAGGAACACAGCGACATCTTCATTTAACCCTTCAGGTAAATGATAAAGAGAAGTATCCGCAAACGGCGTGCGTACATATTCGGCATGAGTACCATCAATCATATAGCCCATGATCCAGCCGCCTTCATTGCGACAATGTGCATACAGCTGTTTCTGACAGTTTTCACAGGTTCCACAGCGGCTGACACAGGAAATAATCACCCGGTCGCCTTTTTTGAAGTTTTGAACGGCAGAACCGACTTCTTCTACAATGCCAATGCCTTCATGACCTAAAATACGGCCATTAAAACTGCCCTGTTTGCGTGTGGCTTGCTGTTCAATTTCCGGGTTTTTACCTTTCCAGATCCCGAGGTCTGTACCACAAATAGTGACTTTAGTGAGTTTGATAACCGCATCGCTGGGATGCAAAATAGTGGGAATGGGACGGTCTTCAAACCGGATGTCGTTTTCGCCGTAATAGACCATGGCTTTCATTGTTGTCATGACACATCTCCTGAAGGAGTGAGGAATGAGAATGACCTGATTCTGATCTGGCTGTCAGGTCTATAAATACCTGTGTTCTTCTCGATTGTGCCTTGAGTGATGTGCTGCTGCAATCTATCTCGCGTTCAGATTGCAACAAAACATCATGCGTAATGACTAATGACTAATGACTGATGACTGATGAGTGATCGGCATTTTAGGCCAATTTGACATCATGCGATGCAAAGATCAAAACTGCCATTCTCTCTTTTTGCTAAAACAACTGCCCTAAAAAAAAGAAGCCCGCATCGCGGGCTTCTTTTTTCACATACTTATCCACGCATCTATTTTATGCGTTTAAAGCACTGATCAATTTCTGATGCAAACCACCAAAACCGCCATTTGACATAATCACTACGGCATCGCCCTCACCTGCCTCTGCTACCACGGTCTGAATGATGTCATCCAGTGTGCGTGCAATTTTGGCTTTATTTGGCGCAGCATTAATTATCGGTTGCAGATCCCAGTCCAGTCCTTCCGGTTGATACCAGATTACTGCATCGGCCAGACGTGCTGAATGAGCCAGACCCTCTTTATGACTGCCCATACGCATGGTATTGGAGCGTGGTTCAATAATTGCCCAGAGTTTACGTTCACCCAGTCGTTTGCGCGCGCCCTCCAAGGTCGTATCAATCGCTGTGGGATGATGGGCGAAATCATCATAAACCTCAATACCACGGACTGTGCCTAATAGTTCCATACGGCGTTTTACCCCACCGAAATTAGATAAAGCTTCACAGGCGGTTTCAATGGAGACGCCGACATGCTCGGCAGCGGCAATCGTCGCGAGCGCATTGGCCACCGAATGCTGTCCGGTCATGCTCCACTGCACTTCACCTTTCACCACACCGTGTTGCAAGACTTTAAAGTGAGAACCATCTGTCGATAACTGTTCGGCATACAGTTCAGATTTTTCATTGGCATCCAGACTGGTGCGCACCACCGGTGTCCAGCAACCCTGCTCTAGTACTTCATCGATATTGCTTTCGGTAATCGGCGCAATGATTCGGCCTTCGCTTGGAATAGTACGAACTAAATGATGGAACTGTTTTTGAATTGCAGCCAGATCATCAAAGATATCAGCATGGTCAAATTCAAGGTTATTTAAAATCGCCGTTTTTGGATGGTAATGCACAAACTTGGAACGCTTGTCGAAGAAAGCCGAATCGTATTCATCCGCCTCGACACAGAAATATTTGCCGCCACCGAGACGTGCACTCTCACTAAAACCCAGTGGCACACCACCAATCAGGAAGCCTGGCTCTAAACCAGCTTGATCCAGCACCCAGGCCAGCATGGTTGTGGTGGTGGTTTTGCCATGTGTACCCGCAACCCCCAATACATGTTTGCCTTGCAGAACATGATCTGCCAGGAACTGTGGGCCTGAAATATAAGGCAAGCCTTCATTCAGCATATATTCTACTGCATCAATACCACGCTTCATGGCATTGCCGACAATGATCAGGTCCGGATGTGGCTGCAAGTGACTACGCTCATAACCCTGCATCAAGCTGATGCCTGCATTTTCAAGTTGGGTCGACATCGGTGGATAGACGTTCAAATCTGAACCTGTCACCTTGTGGCCCAGATCGCGTGCAAGGAGCGCCAGCGATCCCATAAAAGTGCCACAAATACCCAAAATATGCAGATGCATCTACTTCACTCCGTTCCTGTCTGACCCATCACCTTATATTGGTGCGGTTATCATGATTTATTCAATTTGCAAGCAACGATAGCAAGGCTTACACGGAAAAGATAGTCAAAGTTCAAGCATTGCTGCGGGAATTTTTAAATCCTGTTTCACGGATAAATTCAGAGAAAATTTCAAATTTAGAGAATATCTTTTTGCAAAATAAATCGTAGAATAAACCCGATCTTTTTGCAGAGTACATGCCGATGTTACCGGCTTTATTTCTTCTGGTGATTGCCAATTGCTTTATGACCTTGGCATGGTATGGGCATTTAAAATTTTTACCGCATGATGCGCCGTTGTGGCAGGCAATTTTATTCAGCTGGATGATTGCCCTGTTTGAATATAGCCTGATGATTCCGGCCACCCGATTACTGGCACAGCAGGGACTGGCCGTGGGGCAAATGAAAATCACTCAGGAAGTGGTGACCTTGCTGGTCTTTGTGCCTTTTATGATTTTCATGTTTAAGCAGCCCTTTAAACTGGATTATCTCTGGGCAGCCTTGTGTCTGTGCGGATGTGTGTATTTTGTCTTCAGAACTTCCTGATCGAAAGCTTTGCAGACTACAGGCCTATTTTTATTCCAGTTTTTAATATTCTGCCAAAAAAATAAGAAAAATCGAACCTTGCTTTGACCGTTAAATTTTATGAAGCCGAAAAATCAGTCTATAATAAGCACCTCCTATTAAAGCTTGGCTCTCTCGTCGAGATTTATTTTTTGTTACTTTAATCTCTGGAAAATTTGCAATGAATGCGGCTGCTGCACAAGATGCTCCTCTAGTAGGAATTATCATGGGTTCTCAATCAGATTGGGCAACTCTCGAACATACTGCCAACATGCTCAAGCAGCTTGGTGTCCCATTTGAAGCTGAAGTCGTTTCTGCACACCGTACTCCTGACCGTTTATTTGAATATGCTGAACAGGCGCGTGATCGTGGCATTCAGGTGATTATTGCCGGTGCTGGTGGTGCTGCGCATTTGCCGGGCATGTGTGCGGCAAAGACTGATCTTCCAGTCTTGGGTGTGCCAGTCAAATCATCCATTTTAAACGGCGTCGATTCTTTGCTTTCAATTGTACAAATGCCAGCAGGTATTGCGGTGGGTACGCTTGCGATTGGCCCTGCCGGTGCAACCAATGCAGCCATTATGGCAGCGCAAATTTTAGGTCTGACCCGCCCTGATATCGCGAAAAATGTTGCAGATTTCCGTGCGGCACAAACAGATAAAGTGGCAAGCAATAACATTCCTGGTCAAAACTAAAACCAAGCTTCATACGGGACAGACATCATGGATAAAACCATCGGTATTTTTGGCGGCGGTCAGCTCGGGCGCATGATGGCGCAAGCGGCATTGCCATTGAATATTCAATGTACTTTCTTTGAAGCAAGTACGGATTGCCCTTCTGCGGCACTCGGTCAAGTGATTTCCAGCAAGGCCGAAAATGGTCTACAGGATTTTATTGACAGTGCTGATGTATTCAGTCTGGAATTTGAAAATACACCTCTTTCAGATGTGGATGTGCTGGTGAAAAATAAAGACCTGTATCCACCACGTCAAGCCTTGGCAATTGCACAGCATCGTCTGTCTGAAAAAGCCCTGTTTGATACGCTCGACATTCCTGTTGCGCCGTATAAAGCAGTGACTGCACTTGATGGTTTACAGGCTGCTGTGGCTGAACTGGGCTTACCGATTGTATTAAAGACCTCTCGCGGTGGTTACGATGGTAAGGGTCAATTTGTCCTGCGTAGTGCTGATCAGATTGAGCAGGCTTGGGCGGAACTTGGCCCTGCCGGTGAACTGATTGCAGAAAGCTTTGTGACGTTCTCACGTGAAGTGTCGATCATTGCGGTACGTGGTCAAAATGGTGATGTAAAAACCTGGCCCCTGGCTGAAAATCATCATCACAATGGCATTCTGTCGCACTCGATTGTGCCTGCGCCGAACAGTGCAGACTTGCAGCCGGTCGCACAGGACTACATTACTCGCCTGCTGAATCATCTGAACTATGTGGGCGTCTTGACCCTTGAGCTGTTTGTGACAGATAAAGGTCTATATGCAAACGAGATGGCACCACGTGTGCATAACTCAGGGCATTGGTCGATTGAAGGTGCAGTCTGCTCACAGTTCGAAAACCATATTCGTGCGGTGGCCGGTCTGCCACTGGGTTCAACGGAAGTGATTCGTCCAAGCGTACTGGTGAATATCATCGGACAGCATCCAAAATCTGCAGATGTTCTGGCTTTAGAAGGTGCGCATTTGCATCTGTATAACAAGTCAGAGCGTGAAGGTCGTAAGATTGGTCACATTACCCTGATGCCAACCGACAGTACTCAGCTGACGACTTTATGCCGTCAACTGGCGAAGATTTTACCGAATCCACTGGCATTGAGCGAAGATATGACCATTTAAACGCTATCTTGCTGATAAAAAAAGCGATCACTTCGGTGGTCGCTTTTTTATTTATCCAGATTCAGGCATGATTGCGCCTCTTCGAAAATGCCTGCCATTTATCGGATCATGATATTTTTCAATTGATTGTAAAATGAACAATTGCGTATACATAAAAGAGTCTAAATGAAGATTCACAGACCACAGAGAAATACTTTGAATTTAAAATATTAAATTTAAAACAGTCTTTGAATTTAAAGTTTAAATGAATTCAAAATATGAATTTAAATTCAAACCGCTACTTTGAATTCAAAGTTTAAATTTAAAAATAAATCAAGCCACCCTGTTTTTAATTCACAAAATAAAACCTTGATAAATATCTGATTAATCCTGTTTATGTTAAGTTATCCACAAAGAAGGTTTTGAATTTAAAGGTTGTTTCCTGGATTTTAAATTTAAATTCAAACAGCGCCGCTGCTTTTGAATTTAAAAACAAGTTGTGGATAAGTTATTTAAATTTAAAACTACAAAATGAATTCAAAAGTGCAGAAATTATGAATTTAAATTTACCTATTTGAGCTTTAATTTTCATCATGAGCTGCTAAGGTAGAAAAATAATTCAAAATCTAAATATTCAAGGGTCTTATGCAACGTTTTGCGCTTGTGGTTGGTTCTTTATTCTTGGCTGTTTCTCAGGCAAATGCCGAGCTGATTATTAATGGTCAGCGTGTCGACACGACTACTTTGCCTTCAGCGGCCAGCAGCCCGTCAAATTTCCCTGCCCAGAATAATTTTCAAAACTGTTTGGCGAATTTACGTAGTCAGGCTGTAGCAAAAGGTGTTAGTGCAGGCAGCTATGACCGTTATACGCAAAATTTAACGCCTGATTATTCCGTAATTGAACGTTTAAACTATCAACCGGAATTTTCTACCCCGATTTGGGACTATTTGTCTGGTTTGGTCGATGAAGAGCGGGTTCAGCTCGGCCGGCAAAAATTACAGCAACATCGCGAAGTCTTAAATCGTGTTTCCGCAGCCTATGGCGTGCCTGCAGAAACGATTGTCGCGGTATGGGGTGTAGAAAGTAATTTTGGTGATATTTCCGGTCGCTATCCTTTATTGCAGGCTCTGGGAACATTGAGCTGTGAAGGGCGACGCCAGAGTTATTTCCGTGGTGAGTTTTTTACCACGATGAAACTGTTACAGCGCGGTGATGTACGAGAGGATCAGCTGAAAGGTTCATGGGCTGGAGCTTTTGGTCATACCCAGTTTATGCCATCGACCTATGATGAGCTTGCGGTCGATTTTGATGGCGATGGCCGCCGTGATCTGGTCAGTAGTATTCCGGATGCTTTGGCATCAACCGCCAACTTTTTAAGCAAGCGTGGTTGGCAGGCCGGACAGCCTTGGGGTTTTGAAGTAAAAATCCCGCAAGGCATGTCAATCTCAAATGAAGGCCGTCGCAATAAAAAATCACTGAATAGCTGGATTAGCCGTGGTGTAGTGCGTGCCGATGGTTCCCCTTTAATTCAAGGGAATTTATCAGCATCTTCTCAAGCTGGCTTGCTTGCGCCTGCCGGCCCAAATGGCCCGGTGTTCCTGGTCTTTAGAAACTTTGATGCCATTTATAGCTATAATGCAGCAGAAAGTTATGCCTTGGCGATTGCGCATTTATCTGATCGTTTACAGGGTAAAGGGAGCTTCAGCACATCTTGGCCAACCGATGACGCGGGTACTTCGCGTTCAGAACGTCGCGAGATTCAGCAATTTTTACTAAATCGTGGCTATGACATTGGTGCGGTGGATGGTCTGATCGGTGATAAAACCCGTCAGGCGATTCGTCAGGAACAGCAGCGTTTGGGCTTGAGTCCGACCGGCCGCGCCGGCCAGCAGATTCTGCGTGCGTTCCGTAATGAAAATGCCAAACTGATGATGCAATAAGTAAGATTGAAAATGAAAAAGGTCTGTATAAATGCAGACCTTTTTTTATAACTTTAGATTGCTCTGGTCAGGTTTAAACAGCAGTAATGGTTCCCAGAACACGGTAGCCTAAAGCACCGGTCACCGCTGGCAGGTTACCATTGAGTTGCTTGATAAAACGCATCGCCAGCCAGGCAAAGGCGGTGGCTTCTACCCAGGTCGGACTGAGGCCCAAATCAGCCGTGGTTTGTATGCTCCATTCATGTTTGCGTAAGCGCCAGCGCAGTTGCTCAAGTAAATAAGAATTATAAGCGCCACCACCACACACGAAAACTTGTCCGGTATCCATGCCAGAACGATAAATGGCTTTTTTAATGGCGCGGGTAGTGAGCTTTAATAAGGTCGCCTGCACATTTTCCGGGGTATCTTCCAGTTCATCGTATTGCAGGTCATTGCGCCAGTCGGCAATCTGTTCATCCAGCCATTCCAGGTTAAAGTCTTCACGGCCGGTACTTTTAGGCGGTTCTTTAGAGAAAAATTCGTGTGACTGTAAACGATCCAGCAGGCTGCGAATCGGCGTACCATAAGCGGCCCAATTGCCATTTTCATCATAAGGCTGGCCGGTATAACGCGCGCACCAGGCATCCATCAGAATATTGGCCGGCCCTGTATCAAAGCCATAAACATCATCAGGCTTTCCGGCAGGTAACAGGCTGACATTAGCAATCCCGCCCAGATTTAAAATTACTCGGTGAATGCTGTCATGCTGGAAAATATCCTGATGAAAGGCTGGCACCAATGGTGCGCCTTGACCGCCCGCCGCCAAATCACGACGACGGAAATCTGAAATCACCGGAATCTGGGTGATTTCGGTAATAATATTGGGGTCACCAATTTGCAGGGTAAAACCATGCTCAGGGCGATGGCGGATGGTCTGACCATGTGAGCCAATGGCTTTAATTTTAGATTTATCTAACTGGTTGTTTTCAATCAGTTGATTGATACCATGACCAATCATTTCTGCCAAGGCCACATCGGCCTTGCCCATACGGTCAATTTCATTGTCATCGGGCAAAGTCAGTGCCATCAGCTCATGCCGCAGGTCAGGATCGAATGCCAAAGTGAGTGTGGCATGAAGCTGTAAAGGATCAAAAGAAGCAGCAACAATATCGACACCATCCATGCTTGTGCCGGTCATTACCCCAATATAGATCGCTGTCATGGTTATTCTTAAGCCTGCAATATGCTGAAAAAGTGTTAGTATATCGCACAAATTGAGTAACTGATGTATTGGATTTTGTGATGTCAAATTTCCTGCCGGCTGAAGAACAACTTGCCCTCATTCAACGAGGCACCCATGAAATTATTTCTGAAGAAGACCTTCTTAAGAAATTAAAAAAGAATCGTCCATTAAAAATTAAAGCAGGTTTTGACCCAACTGCGCCTGACCTGCACTTAGGTCATACGGTTCTCATCAATAAGTTAAAAGTGTTCCAAGATTTGGGCCACGAAGTGTTCTTCCTGATCGGTGACTACACGGCGATGATCGGTGATCCAACAGGTAAAAGTGCTACACGTCCACCATTATCACGTGAACAAGTTTTAGAAAATGCAAAAACCTATCAAGAACAGGTGTTTAAAATTCTTGATCCAAACAAAACCAAAGTTGTATTTAACTCGGAATGGTTTGCACAAAAAACCGCGGCTGATTTAATTCAATTGGCATCACAGCAAACTGTGGCGCGTATGTTGGAGCGTGACGACTTTACCAAGCGTTATAACAGTCAACAGCCGATCGCGATTCACGAATTTTTGTATCCATTGGTACAAGGTTATGATTCGGTGGCTTTAGAAGCGGACGTAGAGTTGGGCGGTACAGACCAGACCTTTAACCTGTTGATGGGTCGTACGCTACAAGGTCGTTATGATCAGGAAGCACAAGTGTGTATTACGGTGCCTATTCTTGAAGGTTTAGATGGCGTGAATAAAATGTCTAAATCTTTAGGCAACTATATTGGTGTATTTGATGCGCCAGGTGCGATGTATCAAAAAGTGCTTTCAATGCCGGATGCATTGATTGAGCGTTATTTTGATCTGTTGAGCTTCAAAACCATTGAAGAAATTCAACAGTTATTAAAAGAAGTGGCTGAAGGCCGTAATCCTCAAGAGGTGAAAAAGATTCTTGCGCTGGAGCTGGTTGAGCGTTTCCACGGAAGCGACGCTGCTGCGCATGCACATAAAGGTGCGGGTAATATCATTACTGAGGGTGAATTACCGGAAGGTACGCCAGAAGTGACTATTTCACGTGGCGAGTTTGGTGGTGAAATCTTTATTACTTCAATTTTACGTGAAGCAGGTTTGACCAAGAATGCGGCCCAAGCCAAAGATGCTTTAGGTCGTGGCGCGGTGAAAGTGGATTGGCACACTGTAGATAGTTCTTATTCGGTCAAGGAAAATCTGACCTTGATCGTTCAGGCCAGCAAAAAAGCGATTGCGAAAGTTACTTTCACCGATTAAAAAATTGATAAGTTATTGAAATAAAAGCAGGCTTCGGTCTGCTTTTTTATTGATGTTCTATATTCATAAAGCAAATAAGCAACTTCAAAAAAAACCCTATAAAAACAAGAGTTAAATTTTCCCAAATTGCTTGCTTTTCGGGTTTATTATCTATAGGATTTATTCATCTAGAGAATTGGTTCAAAGCATCTAGAGGGTGATAATAAGACAACTCCACAATTTATAAGGTCTCTTCCCCAAGAGACTCTTTTTTAAGCTTTAAAGTGAATAACTATAATAATGACATAATGGATCGGGTAAAGATTCAATTCTAAGGAGGAGATTTTGGGAGAGATCTCTTCCTTTTTTATTTGTAGCGATTTCATTCTGAACCTTTAAAATCGCAGGTATTATTTTCTTGGAGGACATTCCACCTAGAATTCATCCTCTAATTAAGTGTTGTTTTGCTAGCTAAAGGGTGGCTGACTATATTGGTTCGCAAAAGACACCACAATATAAAAAGAAAGCAGAGGGGGTTCGATGTATCGCTATCCAACAGAAAATATTTTTGATGAAGACATTGATTGTATTTTAAGTTTCTTATTTGAATATCAGTCTGCCGAACAAAAACAGCAACGTTATATCCCTGTCTATAACTTATTTATGCAGCTTGATCTGGCTGCGAATTATTATCTATTTTCCCTGATTGAAGAGCGTTTACCGCGACGTGCAAAACTATTTTTTGTTGCTGAAGACTATCAGGGCAAAAAAGACATAATTATAGAAGTCATGCAATACTGGCTTGGGCAGCGCAAGCAGGAAAAGTAACTGAATAGAATTAACCTGCTGATATGTTCTATCTCTATATAGATAAGCAAGCTTGTGCGGCCTTATACCCAAACACCAAAATCATTGAATAACATCTTTATAGCCTAAGATACCGATACGCTTTTATAAGAAGTTTCACTAAAAAAGTGCGAATGAACTACCAAGCCGAAAGGAAAGAATCGTTGGTTTCGCTAATATGTCATGATTTGGTTTTGTTTCTGGGGGTTGAACGAGATAAAAAGCATTATTTAAGGATAAACAGCAAAAATTACTACTCTAGCTATTATTTTGATCGCTTTTAAGTCTAATTAAATTTTGGCTTATAAAAATAAAATGATGTGTTTAGTGCATTTATTGCATAAAAACGCTTAAAAATTAGATAAAAAAGCGATTTTTTAGGATTTTTTGTAGAAAAAAAAGACATACGTGAAAAATATAGTGAATTGGGGGTTGCAATGATTCTGAAATCCTCTAGAATGCACCCATACCGACGAGATAGACGAAAACGAACGAAGCAGATTGCTGAGTTGTTAAGTATATCGAAGTCCAGCTTCTGGCACTGACGAGGTGTTGGAAAGATCATTAAGAGCTTATGAAGAACAACTTGTGTGGATTTTTACTGGTTGATCGATCGAAATTATTTTCATTGATTGATGGTAGAAATGACTCGAAGTTTATTTGAGAAATATTTGTCAGAAAATT
>NZ_VPAU01000001.1:0-387643 GCF_013419095.1 Acinetobacter sp. YH12105 | reverse complement strand
TTGATGCCATTTTTCTTTATACTGTCACTGAGGCAGGTTGGACATTTGATTTCTAGAGTTATTCGCATTTCTCTATTTTATCAAAATTCAACCTGCTTTGTTTCAGCATACTTTTTGAAACACCACCCAGTTATATGGTCAGTGGCTTTGCTGTAGGTATGAGCCTGATTGTCAGTATCGGGGCGCAGAATGCCTTTGTACTAAAACAGGGTTTAAAACAGCAGCATATCTTCCTGGTCTGTTTGACGTGTGCCTTGTCTGATACTATTTTGATATTATTAGGTGTTTTTGGTTTTGCTCACATCATTGAACATTATCCAAATGCGGTTATGTTTTCTAAATATATTGGCGCAGGATTCCTGTTTTATTATGGTCTGCAACATGCAATCAATGCATTTAAATCAACAGAAGTTTTGGCTCCAAGTGATCAAGTTACAGCACATTTTTTACAAGTGTTGATGATCTGTCTGGCATTTACTTGGTTAAACCCGCATGTTTATTTAGAAACCGTCATCCTGATTGGTTCAATTTCAACGCAATATAGCCTAGGAAAATGGTGGTTTGCGCTTGGTGCGGTCTGTGCATCCTGGTTTTTCTTTTTTAGCTTGGGCTATGGGGCAAAGATATTGACACCCTGGTTTCAGCATCGCCATGCCTGGAAGGTTCTGGATGCTCTCATTGCTTGTACCATGTGGATCGTCGCAGGGTCATTAATTCTAAGCATTTAATTCAACTGGTAATATAAAAATCCTCAATTGAGGATTTTTATATTTTGAACAAGAGAATGCGAGTAAGGTCTGTAATTGATATTTGTCTAGACATTCTGTTTTAAACATTTTTCAAAGAGAATCACAATAGAAAATAGAGTTTGCAGTGCTCGCTGTGTAAGCAAATTTTACTTCAGATTTTGTTGGAATATATGATCATATTTAGGAGATGAATTTTAAAATCAAAGTATTAACAGTCTCCATTCGATGAGTATACTTCGATTAAGCCATTTCTTAA
This sequence comes from Acinetobacter sp. YH12105, assembly GCF_013419095.1. Classification (NCBI taxonomy): domain Bacteria; kingdom Pseudomonadati; phylum Pseudomonadota; class Gammaproteobacteria; order Moraxellales; family Moraxellaceae; genus Acinetobacter; species Acinetobacter sp. YH12105. The sequence continues at coordinate 386,638 of NZ_VPAU01000001.1, read as the reverse complement.
AAATAAATACTAACGATTATTTTTTCCATTAGTCACTAAGGGTTTTACAAAAACTTCAGTTAACTGGTATAAAAATAACGAAAACAAAAATTCTAAAACTGAAAAGAAAATTTAATTTCAGCTTGAAGCGTGTATCTAAATCCGATCAATAAGAAATTAAACAAGGTGGATTTAAAATTGAAAACAACAATAAAAACTGGACTGATTGGCCTGGCAATCTGTTTATTTTTCAGCAGTCAGACTTTTGCAAAATCATGGACGCTCACTCCTAAAAGTGATGTCGGCTTTGAGATCAAGTCAATGGGACTGACTGTGGTCAAAGCCAAGTTTAATCAGGTGCAATCCAGCATGCAGTTTGATGCCAAAGCACCGCAAAATGCTTCAACGCATCTGGTCATGGATGTCGAGAGTTTGAGTTTTAATAAACCGTTATTGAAACATATGATTTTGGGTGAAGACCTTTTTTATGTTGAAAAATACAAAACGGTAAGTTTTAAAAGTATCCAGTTTAAAGACCTGGGCAATGGTAAATACAATGTTTTAGGCAATTTGACTTTGCGTGGTGTGACCAAACCGGTGATTTTTGAAACAACCTTTAAGTCGAGTCTGTCTAATGACAACTTGCTCGAAGTCCAGGCATTTGCAGTGATTAACCGCAGTGATTTCGGCATGAGAAAGGGGATCGCAGGCGTAGGGGAGAAAGTGAATCTGCATCTCTCGGGTCATTGTGAAGTTAATTAAGGGTGTTTGAATACAGTCTTTTTTCAGATTAATAGACTGCTGCATGTCTATTGCTTAGCTTTAAAAATTGAAGCATAGAAGACATATAAAATGCTTGTATTACATCAAAGTAATCACAAAAAAAGCCCGATTTTTTTCGAGCTTTTATCCTTGCAGGAAATAGTCAATTAAGCACTTTGCAGAGCTTTTAAATCTTCCAGGACTTGTTCGGCATGACCTGCGGCTTTGACTTTACGATATTCTTTGACCAGTTCGCCGTTATGGAAAATAAAAGTCGAACGCTCGATCCCCATGACTTGTTTGCTATACATGTTTTTTTCTTTAATCACATCAAAGTGATTACACAGGATTTCTTCTTTATCACTGATCAGATTAATACTCAGATTCTGCTTTTCAGTAAAGTTTTGATGGGCTTTGACCGAATCACGAGATACGCCAATAATGGTGGTATTTAAAGCATCAAACTGATCTTTTAAACAAGAAAATCCGACGGCTTGAGTGGTACAACCCGGAGTAGAATCTTTAGGATAAAAATAAATCACCAGCCATTCTGTATCCAGCTGGGTTAAATTGATTTCAGCTGTCGTTGCAGGGAAACTCTGGTCAAGCAAACTGATGGCAGTCATATTAACTCCTGTTTTATTTAAAATTTTCAAAAAAATAAGCCACATTATAGTGGCTTATTTCATCAAAGAATAATGAGATATTATTTCTTCGGCGCAGCTTGAGCTGATTTCATTGCTTCTTCAGTCAAAGTTTTCAGTTTGCCTGTTAACTGTGGACCAAAACATGCTTGCAGGTCTTTATTCTGCTTCTGTACAAAAGCTAAAGTTCCAGGACTTTTCTTCTGATTAATGGTGCTTTGGATTTCCCATTTTTGTGCATTGGTTAGTTTACCATCTGCTTCAACAGCGCAAGTACAATATTTACTGACTTCAGCAGCGGTCAGTTTTTTACCTTTGCCAGTTTCATCTTTACAAACATTGATCAATGCAGATTTTACATTGGTGCTTTTATAAGCTTGTTGTAATTTGTCATCAGCTGCCTGAGCCGTTGTTGCGAACATAGCAGCAGCTGAAACAATTGCTGAAAGCACGATGCTTGATTTTAAATTCTTCATAAACTCTACCTTGTTATTACGGTATATAACGTGTCGGGTCTTCAACACCTGCGTCCGCAAAACCCTGTTTACGTAAACGGCAACTGTCACATTTGCCACAGGCACGTCCTTGGTCATCTGCTTGATAGCATGACACCGTTTGACTGTAGTCTACGCCATGTTCAATACCTAAGCGAATAATATTTGCTTTGGATAAATGTAACAAAGGTGTTTCAAATTTGAGCGCCTGACCCTCTACGCCAACCTTGGTCGCAAGGCGTGCCATGTTGGCAAATGCGTCAATAAATTCCGGTCGGCAATCCGGATAGCCCGAGTAATCAACCGCATTAATTCCGATCACAATTGCTTCGGCTTTAAATACTTCCGCAGCGGCTAAAGCATAAGACAGGAAGATGGTATTACGTGCCGGAACATAGGTAATCGGAATACCGGCCTGTTCATGATCAGGCACCTCAATGCTATGATCGGTAAGGGCTGAGCCACCCAGATTACCCAGATCAATATTAATCACACGATGTTCCACACCGGCAGCTTGAGTCAGTGCTTTGGCTGCATCCAGCTCTGTGGTCGAACGCTGACCATACTTAAAACTGATCGCGATACATTCGTAGCGTGCCTGTGCCCAAGCCAGACATGTAGTTGAGTCTAATCCGCCAGATAACAGAACAATGGCACGAGGGCGCATAAGCTGATTCTCCAAAAAAGTAACTTTACAAAAAATTAACGACCAGTTTCATCATTCCATAACAACTTGTGCAGCTGTAACTGGAAACGAACAGGGAGATGGTCTTCTAAAATCCACTGAGCCAAATCACGCGCCAGTTGCGGTAAACGAACTGCGCCTTTTTCAACCGCAAATGCAGGCGAGAACCAGACTGTACTGACTTTCTTTTGAAGCTGATACTGTTCAAGCTGCTGCTTTGACCATTCATAGTCTTCACGGTTGCAGATCACAAACTTGATTTGATCATGTGGCGTTAAATGATCCAGATTGGATAACAAATTCCGTGCAACTTCACCTGAAGTTGGGGTTTTTAAATCTAGAACTTTGGAAACGCGCGGATCTACTTTAGCAACATCTAAAGCGCCACTGGTCTCTAAAGAAACCTCACAACCTAAATCGGCAAGGCGCTGCATTAAAGGCAAGGCATTCGGTTGAGCCAGTGGTTCACCACCGGTCACACAGACATAGGGTGTTTTAAAATCGAGCGTGGTCTGAATAATTTCATCCAGAGATTGACGCTGACCACCTTCAAAGGAATAGGTGGTATCACAGTAGCTACAACGTAACGGGCAGCCGGTTAAGCGGATAAAAACCGTTGGCAAGCCCGCAGCATTGGCTTCACCTTGTAATGAATAGAAGATCTCCGTAATGCGTAAACCCGCAGACGGATCAGAAACTGGAATTGCGGAAGAACGAAGCGTATTCATAACAAAACTAACCACTGAGAAATAAATAACCGGGTATAAAAATAAAAATCCCTACGATCATGACTGATCGTAGAGACGGGGAGCGCTTGAAGCTCCGAGGAACACCAATGTGCCCTCTAAGTTAAGACATATTAGTCTTCGCGTAATAGATCGTTCAGGCTGGTTTTAGAACGAGTTTGCGCATCTACTTTTTTCACGATAATCGCAGCATAAAGGCTGTAAGTACCACATTTAGAAGGCAGACTACCTGCAACAACGACTGAACCTGCTGGTACGCGACCATAGTGAATTTCACCAGTGGCACGATCATAAATCTTGGTCGATTGACCAATGAATACGCCCATTGAAATTACAGAACCTTCTTCAACGATCACGCCTTCAACGATTTCAGAACGTGCACCGATAAAGCAGTTATCTTCAATAATGGTCGGGTTGGCTTGAAGTGGTTCAAGTACACCACCAATACCAACACCACCAGACAAGTGAACATTTTTACCAATCTGTGCACATGAACCCACAGTTGCCCATGTGTCCACCATCGTACCTTCATCTACATAGGCACCGATGTTGACATAAGAAGGCATCAAGATCACGCCTTTAGCCTGGAACGAACCTTTACGCGCCACCGCAGGAGGAACTACACGTACGCCAGCCGCTTTGAATTGTTCTTCAGTCCAGTCTGAGAATTTAGTATCTACTTTGTCATAGAAACGAAGATCACAAGCTTGCATTGGTTTGTTGTCGTTTAATTTAAATGATAACAATACCGCTTTCTTAATCCATTGATGAACAATCCATTCACCATCGATTTTTTCAGCAACACGTAAAGTACCATTGTCTAGACCAGCAATTACGTCCTCAACTGCTTGACGGATTTCAGCAGGGCAATCTGCAGCTGTGAAATTCGCACGATCTTCAAACGCTTTTTCAATGATTGTTGAAAGCTGCGACATGATCTTCCTTCCAGAAAAAATTTTCTAGATTTTACACTATATTGCATTAAAAATAGTTGAGCAGACTGAAAATAGATGAAAAATAGCCAAAAGTGTGGGAAGTTTGAAATAATGAACGTGATAAGTGTTATTTTTCATTATTTTAAAATGTAGTAGAAGTGTTAGAAAAAGCCAGGTTATCAACAAGAAAAACTAATTTGTATCAAAAAATAACAAAAGATCAGCAAAACATGAATAAAAAATATTTTTTAAGTCCTTTATATTGAATCCATCACGAATAACTAATGATCAAAATAAGTTCTTTTGAGGAGAGAAATAATGAAGTCTTTACATAAAATTTTAGCAGTTTCCATTTTGGCTGCAGCAGCTGGCTCTGCTATGGCTGCTGATGAAACAATCGTAACAGATGAAGGTGTGGCATCTTTTTCTTTCTTTAAACCAGCAGCTGTTCGTGCTGAAGTCGGTACTACCGGTTACGGTGGTGCACTTTCATGGAATGTGAACCCATATGTCGGCGTGACTTTAGGCTATAACGGGGGTGACATTTCTTGGAACGATGATGTTTCTGTAAATGGTACTAAATATGACTTGGATATGGATAATAACCTAACCTATCTGAATGCAGAAATCCGTCCATGGGCAAACTGGTTCTATATGGCAGCTGGTGTTGGTTATGTCGATAACGAATATGAACTAAGTAAACGTATTGGTGCTGGTGATACGTTAAGAATTGACGGTGATAGTTATGGTCGTCTTGTTGGAGGAACAGAGGGACGTGTAGATGGTCGACTAGACTACAGAAATAATATCGCACCTTATGTAGGTATTGGTTTCTCTCCAGCAATTACTAACCGTTGGGGTGTATTTGGTGAGATCGGTGCATTCTATACCGGTAATCCAGATGTTAACTTAACAGCAACTAACTTAGCACCAGTTGAAGGTGCTCGTCCTGTAGAAGATGCAATTGCAGATGAAGAGCGTGAAATTCGTAATGATAACGAGTTTAAATGGCTTCCAGTAGCTAAACTGGGTGTAAGCTTCCGCTTCTAATGATTAGATTCAAGAAAAAACGAGCTTCGGCTCGTTTTTTTATATCTATCAAGTTATTAAATTAATTTAAGTGTTTAATCTTACTTCAATAAATCAAGCTAAAAATCCAGAAGCTTCTTAGTTTTTAAATATTATTTTAAAGTTCAATTATGCCTGTATTTTGAACCTACTCATTTCAAACAAACATAAAAAAGAGGCTAAAAAGCCTCATTTCATCTATTTAGATTTTATAGATTAGTCATCCGGATAAGCTACTTTTTTTAATGCTCGAATGTCTGCATCCGGCGAGCACAGGGAAATAAACTCGTAGCCATAACCACGTAGTAAATGTCCTTTACGTACCGCAATCCAGGTGGTATTCATGCCAAAAATATCCGTTTTAATCTGCTTTAAACGGTAATCACGCTCCGGGTCATAAGCGACATCGTTGACAATGCCGACGCCCATATTCATTTCCACATAGGTTTTAATCACATCGGCATCGAGTGCGGACATGACGATATCGACATCAAAGCCGGCTTCTTCAAAGGCGGTATCAATCTTGGAGCGACCGGTAAAACCACCATGATAGGTAATAATCGGGTAATGGGCCAGATCTTCGATCCGGATCTGATCTTTAGTTGCAAGTGGATGATTTTGCGGCGTAATAATACTATGTTGCCAGTTATAATAAGGTACGCTGGCCAGATTGTCTTCAGTCGTCAGTGCTTCGGTTGCAATACCGATATCGGCTTGACCTTGCAGCAGCATTTCCGTGATTTCTACCGGGCTGGCCTGTTGCAGAATCAAATGTACTTTAGGAAATTCTTTTTTAAATTGGCTGACAATCGGCGGTAGCACATAGCGCGCCTGGGTATGCGTGGTGGCAATGGTCAAGGTACCTTCATCAACTTTATTAAAATCATCAGCCAGACGCTTAATATTATCGGCATCGACCAGCATGCGTTCTACAATTCCTAATAGTGCCTGACCCGGCTCGGTTAAACCCAGTAGACGCTTACCCTTACGGATAAACAGCTGTACGCCAAGCTCATCTTCCAGATCTTTAATATGCTTACTTACTCCAGACTGCGAAGTATAAAGTGCAGCTGAGGCTTCAGTTAAATTAAAGTTCTGTCTAACCGTTTCTCGTATAATTCTTAATTGTTGGAAATTCATAATTCTCTTTACCCTAGAAGAGGATGGGGCATTTCGAAGCCCCATCTTTTGGTCTTAAGCGACCTGATTTTCAAATAAATGCAAGTTCACTGCACTTAACCACACGGTTTGATTGGGGCGGAATTGGTGTGCTCTTGCTTCATCAGGTGTCAGTAAGATTTCAATCAAGTTACCCTGACGGTCATTCAGTTCTGCAACGACTTTACCCGCAATCCATAATTCACGTATGAAGGTGGCCTGAATGGCATTGTCTTGTGGCTGTGCATGAATGCGCAGTTCATCAGGACGTGCGAATAAAATCACTTCACCTTGAGCAGCATTTTTTGCGCCATCAAACTGAATACGATCTTGACCGAGCTGAATAATGCCGCCGTTGTTCTGGCCTTCAAAACGATTGGCTTGACCCAAGAAATCAAACACAAATGGGGTTGCCGGCGTTTCATAGACCTCACGTGGCGAACCGATCTGTTCGACATTACCTTTGTTCATCACCACAATCTGATCGGCCACTTCCAGCGCTTCTTCCTGATCGTGGGTCACAAAGATCGAGGTGATGTGCAACTCATCATGCAAGGTACGTAACCAGCGACGTAATTCCTTACGGACTTTGGCATCCAGTGCACCGAAAGGTTCATCTAGCAACAGCACACGCGGTTCAACGGCTAAGGCACGTGCCAATGCAATACGCTGACGCTGGCCACCTGAAAGCTGAGCAGGGTAACGGTCAGCCAGAAAACCCAGCTGAACCAAATCAAGTAAACGCGTAACACGTTTTTTAATTTCCGCTTCAGATGGACGGGTTTTACGTGGGCGAACACGCAGACCAAAAGCAATATTGTCAAATACCGTCATATGACGAAACAGGGCATAATGTTGAAACACGAAGCCGACTTCACGTTCACGTACATGAACATTGGTCGCATCCTGACCTTCCAGAATGACCTGACCGCCATCTGCAGATTCTAGACCTGCAATAATCCGTAGCAGCGTGGTTTTGCCGCAACCTGATGGGCCGAGCAGGGCCACCAGTTGACCATCTGGAAAATCCAGCGAGATATTTTTAAGTGCATGGAATGCACCAAAGTGTTTTTCAATATTTTGTACTTGAATACTCATGTTGGCATTCCTTAAGAAACTGTAGAATCTTGATTACGTTTGTCCTGTTTTTCCTGGCGCAGTTCCACCCATGTTTTTAAAATCAGGGTGACAATTGCGAGGAGAGCCAGAAGCGAAGACACGGCAAACGCAGCACTAAAGGTATATTCGTTATAAAGAATTTCGACGTGTAGCGGTAAAGTATTGGTTTCACCGCGGATATGACCGGATACAACCGATACTGCACCAAACTCACCCATGGCCCGTGCATTACACAGAATCACGCCGTAAATCAGACCCCATTTGATATTTGGCAGGGTCACTTTCCAGAAAGTTTGCCAGCCAGATGCACCGAGCACAATCGCAGCTTCTTCTTCTTCCGTGCCTTGTGCTTCCATTAATGGAATTAACTCACGAGCCACGAAAGGTACAGTAATAAAGATGGTCGCCAGGACAATGGCAGGCACTGCATAAAGGATCTTGATGTCATTGTCCATTAGCCAGGACCCCATCCAGCCTTGCGTACCGAAAATCAGTACCAGCATTAAACCGGCAATCACGGGAGAGACCGAAAATGGCATATCAATCAAGGTGGTCAGGAAGGATTTACCCCGAAAGTTAAACTTCGCCACTGACCATGCTGCAGCTACACCAAATACCACGTTCAGCGGTACGGCGATTGCAGCAGTCAAAAGTGTAAGTTTGACCGCAGATAAAGTATCCGGATGCACCAATGCCTGTGTATAGACACCAATTCCCTGTTTAAAGGCTTCCACAAAAACCAGAATCAAAGGCAGGATCAGGCAGCTCAAGAAAAAAATCAGTGCAATAGTGATCAGGGTATAACGTACCCAGGTTGGCTCACGGGTTGCATCACGGGATTGCAGTTTTTCAGCCAGTGCATTGCTGTTGGTATTCAAACTCATCGTGCAGTTCTCCCGGTACGGCGGCTGGCCCAAGCTTGCAGTAAGTTAATCAGGAACAGCAGGACAAATGAAATCAGCAACATCACCACCGCAATTGTGGTTGCACCGGCATAATCATATTCTTCTAAACGGGAAATAATCATCAGTGGGGCAATTTCTGTTTCAAAAGGCTGATTCCCGGCAATGAAGATCACCGAACCATATTCACCAACACCGCGAGCGAAAGCTAACGCAAAGCCAGTGATAAGCGCAGGAAGTAAAATCGGGAAAATCACCTTGGTCACAATTTGCAAGCGATTTGCCCCGAGTGCAGATGCAGCTTCTTCCAGTTCAGTTTCCAGATCACTGAGTACCGGCTGTACGGTACGAACCACAAAAGGCAGGCCAATAAAGATTAGAGCCAGCGTAATACCAATCGGGGTATAAGCAACCTGAATACCAATCGGTTCAAGATACTGACCAATCCAGCCAGTCGGCGCATATAAAGAGGTCAAGGCAATACCGGCCACCGCTGTTGGCAGCGCAAAAGGCAAATCGACCAAGGCATCGACAATACGTTTGCCCGGGAAGCTATAACGTACCAGACACCAGGCCAATAACAGGCCAAACAGCACATTCACCAGCGCAGCAATAATGGCTGCACTGAAACTGAGTTGTAGGGATTTTTGAATACGTTCAGAGCTCAGGATTTCCCACAAGCCTTCCCAGCCAATGCCCAGTGATTTAATAAAAACAGCAGACAGCGGGATTAAAACGATTAATGATAAATACGCTAGGGTAAAGCCTAGAGAAAGACCAAATCCTGGCAGCACTCGGGATCGCTGCGACATGATGACTCCTCAAAAGAGAGAAAGCTGGTTAAAACTAACCAGCGAAAATTAAAAAAAGAAATTGGACACAAGCATAATTTGCAACGACTAAAATGCAAATTTGAAATAATACTTGCTGTCATCAGTATTGCTGATATGTTGCATAGTCTTTTCTGAAATCAAATACTGGGCAAGTTCAGGAAAAGGGCCAAATCCTGAAGCGACATTGACATGCCCCACCTGTCCGAGATTAATCGGTTTGAGTTTCCAGGCTTTGGCCAGAAACTGGGCGTCTGCATAGCTTAACCAGGGATCATTTTCACTGATTAATAACGTGGCCGGAACCTGAATCTGCACTTGCTGAAAATAATGGCTGTAATCGGTCTGGCTGTTACGAACAAAACCATTTTCCCCAAAACGTGCCGGATTGGCCGGCGCGACCAGAATCAGCTTTTTAACTTTAGCAGTCAATTCTGGATGTTGTGCCAGTGCTGCGACCGAGGTTAAACAGCCAAAGCTGTGCGCTACAATCTGTACATCATCTTGAATATCTTGCAGGGCTTTGACAAATTCAGTGATCCATTCCTGCAAAACGGGATGATTCCAATCTTTTTGTTGCACACGAGAGCATCGACTGAGCTGATGTTGTAAGCATGTTTGCCAGTGATTGTATTCGCTACCACCTACACCTGGAACAATAAGCGTATGTATCATGTCGATGCTCCTGTCAGATCAGCTGCGAATTACTTCGCGCTGTTTGCCTTCACAATCTGGTCGAAAATACCGCCATTCTCAAAATGCGCTTTTTGCACTTTTGCCCAGCCGCCAAACTCCTGATCAATCGTTACCAGTTTGAGTGGTTTGAACACATGATTATATTTCTTTAAAGCTACTTCACTGCGTGGGCGATAATAATGTTTGCCTGCCAGATCTTGCCCCAGTGGTGAGTACAGGAAGTTTAAATAACCTTGAGCCAGATGCTTATTGCCTTTTCTCGCTGCATTTTTTTCTACAATCGCCACTGGCGGTTCAGCCAGAATAGACAGACTTGGCGTGATAATTTCAAACTTACCTGGTTGCTCACGAATCGCTAAGTACGCTTCATTTTCCCAGGCCAGCAAGACATCACCGATCCCGCGCTCGGCAAAGGTGGTAGTTGCACCACGCGCACCTGAATCCAGGACTTTGGTGTTTTTATAAATTTGGCGAACAAATTCTTGTGCAGTCGTGTCATTGCCACCGGCCTGATGTTTGGCCCATGCCCATGCCGCCAGATAGTTCCAGCGCGCGCCACCTGATGTTTTCGGATTCGGGGTAATAATGCCGACACCCGGTTTCACCAGATCGCCCCAGTCTTTAATCCCTTTGGGGTTGCCTTTACGCACCAAAAATACGATTGTTGAGGTATACGGTGTCGAGTTTTGTGGCAGTTTCTTTTGCCAGTCTGTTGGCAATAATTTGGCTTTTTCTGCAAGCACATCAATATCGGCTGCGAGGGCCAAAGTCACCACATCTGCATTCAAGCCATCAATAACAGAGCGGGCCTGTTTACCAGAACCACCATGGGATTGCTTGAAGTTAATTTTTTGACCCGTACGGCTTTCCCAGTATTTGCCAAAACTCTTGTTGACATCTTCATACAATTCACGTGTCGGATCGTAGGAAACATTCAGAAAATCACGTGCTGAAGCACCTAATGAGGTTGCCGAAATCACAGCAGCCAGAACCCCAAGTTTTATTGTTTTTGAAATACTCATTAGAAACCTCAATTTCTTACACGTTTTGTAACATAGCTGCAGAATAAACCTATTCTTTATGCGTAAAAAATAAATAAAAACGAATTTTATATGAAAAAAAAAGATAAGACAGAGCTGAAGTTATTGAAATGAAAATGGCCTTATCAATAAAGGCCATTGTTTCTGCTGGACTGCCTCATTATTTCGTATGATTTGCCTTTACAATTTGATCAAAGATCCCGCCATTATCGAAATGTGCTTTTTGTACCTTGGTCCAGCCACCAAATTCTTTGTCGATGGTGACTAACTTTAAAGGTTTAAATACGCTGCTATATTTCTTTAATACTTCGCTATTACGTGGACGATAGAAGTTCTTCGCAGCCACAGTTTGCCCCGCAGGAGAATACAGATAATTCAAATAAGCTTTGGCCAGGTTTTCATTGCCATCTTTCCTGGCATTTTTCTCTACAATTGCCACCGGTGGCTCGGCCAAAATTGACAGACTTGGCGTGATGATTTCAAATTTACCCGGCTGTTCACGAGTAGCGAGATGGGCTTCATTTTCCCAAGCCAGTAATACATCACCGATCCCGCGCTCAGCAAAAGTGGTAGTGGCTCCACGTGCGCCTGAGTCCAGAACTTTGGTCTGTTTATAGATTTGACGCACAAAATCTTGTGCTTTGCTGTCATTGCCACCAGGTTGATGTTTGGCCCATGCCCATGCTGCCAGATAGTTCCAGCGTGCACCGCCAGAAGTTTTCGGGTTTGGCGTAATGATCTCTACTCCAGGCTTCACCAGATCGTCCCAATCTTTAATCCCTTTTGGATTGCCTTTTTTGACCAGAAAGACGATGGTGGAGGTATAGGGGGTCGAGTTTTGCGGGAATTGTTTCTGCCAGTCTTTAGGCAGCAGACCTCTCGCTGCAATTTCATCAATGTCGGCAGCTAGCGCGAGGGTCACGACGTCTGCATCCAGACCATCAATCACAGCACGGGCCTGTTTACCTGAACCGCCATGCGACTGTTTATAGTTCACGTCCTGACCCGTGGTTTTTTTCCAGTATGCGCTGAATTCCTTATTAAAATTGTCATATAATTCGCGGGTTGGGTCATAAGACACGTTCAGGAAATCTTTTGCAGACACACTGAAAGCAGTGGCCGAAACCAGTGCAGCCAATACCCCAATTTTTAATTTACCAATATTCATTTTTGCCTCAATTTTTTTAGCTTTTGTTGGACAAGGCAAGAATAGCTGGAGATATTTTGCATAAAAAATAATTAAAAATGCATTTGATGTGAGTAAAAGAGATAAATCGATGGAGCTTATCTCTCAGTACTCAATTGTTGATTTGAGAGGCAATAAAATATGCTCTGTTTGAAAAATGCGAACCATGTCAGTGAGATAGAAGTACTCGATCGGGCCTTTCATTATGGTGATGGCTGTTTTAGCACGGCCCGGATTCGACAGGACCGGGTGGAATTATATGATCGTCATCTGGCACGTTTGCAGCTCAGTAATCAAAAATTAAGTTTGCATGCTGATTTAGCTCTGATTGCAGAAAGTTTAGAACTTTTACGTGAATCAGAAAGTCAGCTGAATGGAACATTAAAGATCGTGCTGAGTCGTGGAGTCGGCGAGCGGGGCTATAGTTTGCCAGAGCATCCGGCGGATCTGTGGGTATTTTATTATCCTCAAGCCCTACATGATTTAAAGTATGAACAGATCCAAAGTGGGGTATTACAGCAGGCACTGGGATTGACCATGCCGGGTCTGGTCGGACTAAAAACCTTGAATCGCCTGGAGCAGGTTTTGCTCAAGCAGGAGGCGGATCAGCGCGGTTGGTCTGAGGCACTGGTGACAGATGTACAGGGCGGGGTTGTCGAAGGGGTGAGCAGTAATTGTTTCATTTGTATAAACAATACATGGATTACGCCGGAACTTCGTTATAATGGCGTCTTTGGGGTGATGCGTGCAGAAATTCTACAACGGATGCAAGATCAGGGAATTGCCTGTCAGCAACGTTACATCGATATGGAGGAAATAGCCCATATTCAGAGTCTGTTTTTTTGTAATGCGCTAAACCCGATGAAAATTGTCACTCAATTTGAGCAGCGATCCCTGGATGGCGATGCTTGTATTGAACTTTTTAACCGTCTTCGATTAAATCAGATGTCTTAATATGTCAGCTTCCAAGTCTAAAGCCAAAAAGAACAATACAGCCAAATTTTCGTCACTTTTCAAAGGAATTGCCTTCGTCCTGATTGGACTTGCCTTGATTTTGGTACTGGTCTTAAAAAGTAGTTTGTGGAAAGACTATCCTGTAGACGGACAAAAACAGCTGCTGGCGATTGGGTCAGGGGAAACCTATTCTGGTTTTATTGACCGTCTGGCCAAAGAAAAACAGGTCAGTTTCCCGATTATTCTCAAGCTTTATCAGCGCATCCTGATTCATGACACCATGAAAGCTGGCGTATATGAAGTGCGCCAGGGCATGAGTATTCGTCAGGTTCTGGATATGATCTCCAATGCTGAAAATGCCCAGATGAACCGGATTTTGGTGATTGAAGGAACCACATTCAAACAGCTGATTGATGCTTTGAAGAAAGATGATCTGGTGACCAAAGAAGTGTCACATTTGCCAATGGCACAACTCCTTAAAGAGCTCAATATTCCATTTTCACATCCTGAAGGTCTGTTTGCACCGGATACATACTTCTTTGCTAAAGGTGAAACTGACCGTAAAATTTTAACCAATCTGTATCAGCGCCAGATGAAGGCACTGGATCAGGCCTGGGAAAAACGCGTGACTGATCTGCCCTATCAGAATAAATATGAAGCGCTGATCATGGCGTCGATCATTGAAAAAGAAACCAGTGTAGATAGTGAGCTAGAACAGGTTTCTGGAGTGTTCGTGCGCCGTTTAAAAATTGGCATGCGTTTACAGACCGATCCTACCGTGATTTATGGAATGGGCGATGCCTATAATGGCAATATTACCCGCAAGGATTTACGTACGCCGACGCCGTATAACACCTATACCATGTCTGGTTTGCCGCCAACGCCAATTGCACTGCCAAGTAAGAAAGCCATTGAAGCAGCCATGCATCCGGATAATTCTGACAACCTTTATTTTGTCGCCACGGGCAATGGCGGACATACGTTTACGACCAATCTGAATGATCACAATAAAGCAGTGCAGGAGTATCTGACCATTTTACGCTCGAAGAATAAGGAATGAGTATGTTTATTAGCTTTGAAGGCACAGAAGGTGTAGGTAAAACCACACTCATTCGTTCGATCTATGACGATTTTATGGCGCAAGGTAAAGATGTGGTGCTTACGCGCGAGCCGGGTGGTACGCCGATGGCCGAGCAGATCCGTGCACTACTTCTGGCTGTGAATCATGAAGAAACGATGGCGCATGATACCGAATTACTATTGATGTATGCGGCGCGTGCCCAGCATTTGGCACAAGTCATTCTGCCAGCCTTAGCAGCCGGAAAAATTGTACTCTGTGACCGTTTTACTGATGCCAGCTTTGCCTATCAATGTGCAGGTCGTGGACTCAGTGAAACAAAGCTGCAGTTATTAAATGATCACTTTGTGGCACGTATGCCGGACATCACCTTCTGGTTAGAAGCACCGATTGAACTGGGAATGAACCGGGCACGCGCGCGTGGCGCACTGGATCGCTTTGAACAAGAGAAAGTCACTTTCTTTGAGAAAGTAAGAGCCGGCTATGAAACGTTGTGGCAGCGTCATCCGGAACGGATCAAACGTCTGGATGCAACCCGTACACCGGAGCAGGTATTCGAGCAGGCTTTAAGTTATTTGAAGTCTGGTTTAAATTGAAATCCTGTTTATTTTAATTTTCACTAGGTAAATGTGTGAAAAATCTTCTATATTGAAGGCAATATAGAAGATTTTTTTAATAAGATGAAAACGACCAAAACCGAAATCCAACAATTTTTACAACAAGAATTTCCACAAAGCCTAGAAAAATGTAGGATCGAAGCCGTTGTTCCACGCGGTGCAACTTTGCTGTATCAGGTTAGCGCACAAGAGTTGCGTCCGGGTGGTACTGTTTCTGGCCCAACTATGATGACCTTGGCCGATCTTGCTTTATATGTCGCTATTCTGGGCGAAATTGGCCTGGTGGGTTTGGCTGTCACCACCAATCTGAATATCAATTTTCTCCGTAAACCTTCAGGTGGCACGGATTTGCGAGGAGAGTGCAAGCTTATTAAAGTCGGTAAAGTTCTGATTGTCGGGGAAGTCTGGATTTATTCAGTAGACCTTGATGAGCCAGTGGCGCATGTTACTGCGACTTATGCCATTCCACCTCAACACTAAACACCTGAAGAATAGAAGTTCAGTGATATAAATAGCCTAAGCTTAATTAAGTAGGTGAGCGCTAAAAGACAGGGAGATATGATTTAAAAATCATATCTCCCCAATAATCTAAATATTGACCAAGGGTGTTTCTACTTCAAAATTCACCGGATTTAGAATGGTCTTGCGTAATTCAGGCAATAATTCCGGATAGTCCAGCGTGAAATGCAGGCCACGAGATTCTTTACGCTGCATGGCACAGCGCACAATCATTTCTGAGACCAGCACCAGATTGCGAAGCTCGATCAGGTTTTTGCTGACCTGATAATCTTGGTAATACTCAGTGATTTCTTTTTTCAGCATTTCAATACGATGCAAGGCACGTTCCAGACGTTTGGTGCTGCGCACAATACCGACATAGTTCCACATGGTCTGACGTAGCTCATCCCAGTTTTGCAGAATCACCACATCTTCATCCGGATTGGTTACCTGTGAGTCATCCCAGATGGGTACGGGCGGAAAGGCATAGTCAGCATTGAAATGAGATTCGATATGCTTGGCTGCACTCATGCCATACACAAAGCATTCTAAAAGTGAGTTACTGGCCATTCGGTTAGCACCGTGCAGACCAGTATAAGAGGTTTCCCCAATTGCATATAGACCTGCGATATCAGTCTGGCTATGTTCATCGACCACAACGCCACCACAGGTGTAATGGGCTGCAGGTACCACTGGAATCATATCTTTGGTGATATCAATACCCAGTTCCAGCAGGCGGGTATAAAGCGTAGGGAAATGTTCTCTAACAAAGCTTTCATCCTTATGGGTAATATCTAGCCAGACATGTCGAATACCTAAGCGCTTAATTTCATAGTCGATTGCGCGTGCGACAATATCGCGTGGTGCAAGTTCGGCGCGCTCGTCAAAACGCAGCATAAAGCGTTCGCCATCGGGCAGACGCAGATAAGCCCCTTCGCCGCGCATTGCTTCAGTGATCAGGAAGGAGCGCGCTTGTGGATGATAGAGGCAGGTCGGATGGAACTGGTTAAATTCCATGTTAGCCACCCGGCAGCCGGCACGATAGGCCATGGCAATGCCGTCACCTGTGGCAATATCCGGATTTGACGTATAAAGATAGGCTTTCATTGCACCGCCACAGGCAAGGGCGGTAAATGGTGCTAAAAAGGTATGTACTTTTTCATTTTTTTCATCCAGCACATATAAACCTAGCGCACGGTTTTCACCGTCTAGGCCAAGTTTATGTGAACAGATCAGATCAATCGCAATATAATTTTCAAAAATAGTGATATTTGATTTTTCTTGGGCGCGTTGTACCAAAGTAGTCGAAATTGCACGACCTGTGGCATCGGCAGCATGAATAATCCGGCGCTGTGAATGGCCGCCTTCACGGGTGAGATGCAACTGTTCCTGTTCATCCAGGGTAAATTGCACACCGTGTTTTAGCAGAAAGTCAACTGATGGTTTGCCCCCTTCTACCGTCTGTTTGACTGCGTCCATTTCACATAGCTGTGCACCTGCAATCATGGTGTCATCAATATGCTGTTCAATCGAATCCATTTCATCGAGTACTGCAGCAACACCGCCTTGCGCATAAAAGGTGCTGGCATCTGTCAGGGTGGATTTCGCTAAAACTGTAATATTAAAATGGTCCGGGAGCGATAAGGCTAAACTTAAACCGGCACCGCCACTGCCCACAATAATGACGTCAAATTGATGGGTAAGGGATGAATTAGACATGTCCATCAGCTAATTTAAAAAAAAGTTTGGTAATAACAGCGCTTTTTTGTGCAAAAGGCAAGCGTTGAAACGCTCATTTATTAATGAAAAAAATTAATCAAAGCCTTAACTTAGTGTTTTAATGATGAGATATTGTCCAGCGTGAAGCATTGAAACATATTATTACTTAAACTTTACAATGTTTGTGATAAAACCTATTTACATAAATTTATCAACAATTTGAGTGAATAATTTATATGAAAATTCTAGACTTAAAAAAAGGATTATTTGCAGCGACCCTGACCATGAGTGCTGCACAGTTGCAGGCTGTCACACCGGTTGATTTTTCAAATCTGGTCGAGCAGGTCAGTCCTGCCGTGGTCAGTGTCAATGTCGTTAAAAAAATGAGCGAAGAAGAACTCTTACAACAACAAGTTCCGGAAATTCTACGTCGCTTCTTTGGCAATCAGGTGATTATCCCTCAGCAGCGCATGCCACAGGAAAAAACCGGCTATGGCAGTGCATTTTTTATCAGTAAAGATGGCTATCTGCTGACCAACCATCATGTGGTTGAGGATGCATCTAAAGTCACCATTACCCTGAATGATCGCCGTGAAATTGATGCCACTGTGGTGGGAAGTGATGCACGTACCGACGTAGCTTTACTTAAGGTCACAGGTTCGAATTTTCCAGAATTGCGTACCGGGGATGTAGGCCGCTTACGTGTCGGTGAGCCTGTGCTCGCGATTGGTTCGCCATTTGGTTTTGATTATTCGGCCTCTGCCGGAATCGTCAGTGCCAAAATGCGCAACATGATGGGTGAAACAGCAGTGCCTTTTATCCAGACAGACGTGGCCCTCAACCCGGGTAACTCTGGTGGGCCTTTATTTAACCAGCATGGTGAAGTAGTCGGGGTGAACTCGCGGATCTTCAGTGGAACCGGCGGTTATATGGGGCTCTCCTTCTCGATTCCGATTGATGTGGCCATGGAAGTGGCAGAGCAGCTGAAAAAGAATGGTAAAGTGACCCGTTCCTATCTGGGGGTCAGCTTGCAGGATATCGACCGTAATCTGGCAGAGTCTTACAACCTTTCTAAGCCTGAAGGCTCCTTAATTACTCAGGTTGAACCAAATTCACCCGCCGCACGTGCCGGTCTACGTGTCAGTGACGTGATTTTAAAATATAACGGTACTGCGATTTCACGCACCAGTGAATTATTAAACTATCTCAACCGTACTGCACCTCAGCAACAGGTACAGCTGGAGGTTTTACGTGATGATAAGCGCCGTAATATTTCAGCAACCTTAAGTACCGCACCGGATGATACCCCTGCAAAAGCCGGAGCACAGGCGCAGCCGAGCAAAGGACCTGTAATTGGTGTGGCTATTCGTGATTTAAGTTCGCTAGAAAAGGATCGACTGGAGATCAAAGGCGGGGTCATGATTCAGGATGTTCGTTCAGGTGGCATTGCCGCACAGGCGCGTATCATGCCAAACGATGTGGTGACGCATATTAATAACAAGGCAGTATTGAACGCAGAGCAATTTGTACAAGAAGTTTCTGAGTTGAAGAAGGGCAATGTGGCACGCGTTACGCTCATGCGCCAAGGGCAGCGTGCGATTGTCGGAATGCGTATCTAATTCTATTCAGATTTTTAAATATAAAAAACCGCTTTTGATGGGCGGTTTTTTATTATTTGCAATTTACCCAGCCTATAAATTCGGTAGACTCTATTCAGTTGAAAATAATGGAAAGGATAAGAGAAAAGTGACAGCTATTTTTGATCTTGCGTTAAAGGTGCAAGCTGAACATATCGATGGCTTGGGCCATGTCAATAATGTGGTCTATGTACAGTGGATGCAGGAGGTCGCCACAGCCCATATTGAAAAATTGGGATTGGGGTTAAAGGAATATGTGGAACTGAAACATGCCATGGTGGCAGTTGAGCATCAGGTGCAATATCGCAAGGCTGCTTTCGAGGGCGATGAAATTATTTTGCGAACCTGGTTGAACGATATCAATGCACTGTATTCATTTCGCCAATATGCATTTTATCGACCACAGGATCAAAACCTGTTATTTACAGGTAGTACGCAGTGGGCCTGTATTGAAATGGCCACTGGGCGTCCTAAACGCATGTCGCCTACCTTTACCCAAGCCTATCAACCTCTTTCTGATCAGATCAATCCTTATGATTTTTCAATAGTGTATCTAGATCAATAAGTGCTCGCTTCTTTGGCACAGAGTTAGATATTTCAATCAGGTTTAGCAAAAATATGGCGTGATTTTCAAAGCTTCATTGCAGTGATTGAGCTTGAGATCGCTGGACAGGTATTTTGGCAGAGTGGACAAAGCTAAAAATATAATTCTTTTTCTAGATCACCATTCTGCTATAATCCTTCGCAATTTCTATTCGGCTTTTGTTATGTAATATTTTTAAATTACATAGCGCGTTTTTTCTCAAGGTAACCCATGGCGCAAGCTAAAAAATCTGTTGATATTAAAAACATTCGTAACTTCTCGATTATTGCGCATATTGACCACGGTAAATCGACCCTCGCAGATCGCTTTATTCAGACCTGTGGTGGTTTGCAAGATCGTGAAATGCAGGCTCAAGTCCTCGATTCTATGGAGCTTGAGCGCGAACGTGGGATTACCATTAAAGCCACTTCGGTGACGCTAAACTATACCCATCCAAATGGTGAAGTTTATCAGCTGAACTTTATTGATACGCCGGGACACGTTGACTTCTCGTATGAAGTGTCGCGATCGCTCGCAGCCTGTGAAGGTGCTTTATTAGTCGTTGATGCGGCGCAAGGTGTGGAAGCACAGTCTGTCGCCAACTGCTATACCGCGATTGAGCAAGGTCTGGAAGTACTGCCCGTACTGAACAAGATCGATTTGCCGCAAGCTGAACCTGAGCGTGTGATTCACGAGATTGAAGAAATTATCGGCATTGAAGCGACAGAAGCACCGACATGTTCAGCCAAAACCGGTCTGGGCATTGAAAATGTTTTAGAAACCCTGGTGAATGTGATTCCGGCACCGGTCGGTGATCGCGAAGCGCCGTTGCAAGCGCTGATTGTAGATTCATGGTTTGACAACTACCTTGGGGTAGTTTCTCTGGTACGTGTAAAGCAGGGTCGTGTGCGTAAAGGCGACAAGATGTTGATGAAATCAACAGGTCAAACGCACATCATTACTTCTGTGGGGATCTTTAACCCGAAACATACTGAAACAGGTATGTTGGAAGCAGGCGAAGTCGGCTTCGTGATTGCCGGTATTAAAGACATTTTTGGTGCGCCGGTGGGTGATACCATTACCTTGGCAACCACACCTGAAGTTGCAACGCTACCGGGCTTTAAAAAAGTAAAACCGCAGGTTTATGCCGGTTTATTCCCGATTGATGCCAGTGACTTTGAACCGTTTCGTGAAGCTTTGCATAAACTGCAAATTAATGACTCGGCCTTGTTCTTTGAACCGGAAAGTTCGGATGCACTCGGTTTTGGTTTCCGCTGTGGCTTCTTGGGCATGCTACACATGGAGATTGTACAAGAGCGTTTAGAACGCGAGTATGATCTTGATCTGATTTCTTCTGCGCCCACCGTAATTTACGAAGCAGTGATGAAAAATGGCCAGACGATTTATATCGACAGCCCGTCTAAAATGCCGGATGGTTCAACCGTAGAAGATTTACGTGAACCGATTGCCGAATGTCATATTTTAGTACCGCAAGAATATCTGGGTAATGTCATGACCTTGTGTATCGAGCGCCGTGGCATACAAAAAGACATGAAATTCCTCGGCAATCAGGTGTCGATTACTTTTGAAATTCCAATGGCAGAAGTGGTCATGGATTTCTTCGATAAATTGAAGTCTTGTTCACGTGGTTTTGCATCCCTCGACTATAACTTTGTCCGTTTTGAAAGTTCTTCATTGGTAAAAGTGGATGTGCTGATCAATGGTGAAAAAGTCGATGCCTTGGCGATGATCTGTCACCGTAACGACGCGCGTCATCGTGGTATTGCGCTGGTGGAAAAAATGAAAGACCTGATTCCGCGTCAAATGTTTGATGTGGCAATTCAGGCGGCAATTGGTGCGCAAATCATTGCACGTTCCACTGTAAAAGCCATGCGTAAAAACGTATTGGCTAAATGTTATGGTGGTGACGTGTCACGTAAGAAAAAACTTCTGTCTAAACAGAAAGAAGGTAAGAAACGCATGAAGCAGGTGGGTAGTGTCGAAATCCCGCAAGAAGCGTTCCTCGCTGTGTTAAAAGTCGAACGCTAAAAGAATAAGGATATAAGCCCATGGATTTTGATTTTAATTTGATTCTTGTTCCTGCGACGCTGTTTTTTGTCGCACTGTGGTTGCTTGACAAGTTTGTCCTGAAACAAAGACAAACTCGCGGCAAGGGCAATGAAAATTTTATCATTACCTGGGCTTATGACTTTTGGCCAGTACTGACGATTGTACTGGTGCTGCGTTCGTTCTTGTTTGAACCGTTTAATATTCCATCGGATTCAATGGTGCCAACCCTGGAAACTGGGGACTTTATTCTGGTGAATAAATTTGACTATGGCGTGAAACTGCCTATGGTCAACACTAAAATTATTGATACTGGTAGTCCAGAGCGTGGCGATGTGGCAGTATTCCGTTATCCACCACAACCGACCATCAGTTATATCAAGCGTATTATTGGTTTACCCGGTGATCATATTGTCTATGATCATGGTCAGTTGAGCATCAATGGTGAACAAGTAGCGAAAGTTCCAGTGGAATTTAGCCGTGAAAAAGATCGTCTGGATACACCCAATGCCATTTATCATAAAGAAACTTTAGGTCAGCATAGCTTTACCATGCGTGAGCTGGAAGGGGTCAATGTCGCGCGTCAGGCGCCTTATATTAACTTTGTGGAAAATGGTAAATATTCAAGTGAAAATGGTTTATATTGGGAAGTAAAGGTGCCAGAAGGTCATTACTTTGCGATGGGGGATAATCGCGATCAGAGTGCTGACAGCCGTTTCTGGGGGCTTGTTCCGGAAGAAAACTTAACAGGTCGTGCATTCTATATATGGATGCATAAAGAACCTGGCTTTAAATTGCCATCGTTTGGTCGCAACGGGACAATCGATTAATTGTTTCAATCAGGAAAATAAAAAATGAGACATCAACAAGGTGCTTCGTATATTGGGATTTTATTTGCAATCGTGGGGTTTGCATTTCTCGCCAAAGTAGCGATTGCAGTGTGGGGACCCTACTTTGATGATCGTATGGTCGATGGTGAGATTGAGGCGCTGTTAAAAAGTGCGCCAGCCAATATAACACCAGAAAAATTTCGTCAGCAGATGGATCAGCGTTTATCAATGAATAATATTCGCGATCTGAAGTTTGATGAAATTGCCAAAGTTACCCATACCGATGGTTTGCAGGTACACAAGAATTATGAAATTCGTAAAAATTTCATAATGAATATCGATTTAGTGATGAAGTTTGAGAAAAATTTTGATCAAAGCGCAGTCAAAACTCAATGATGAGCGTCTTGCCAGACGGATCGGTTATCAGTTTAAACAAGCTGAACTGCTCAAGCTGGCACTGACCCATCGTTCAGTCAGTCATAAACAAAACTATGAACGCCTAGAATTTCTAGGCGATTCTCTTTTAGGGATGATCATTGCGAATTATCTCTTCACTGCCTACCCAAGCGAAAACGAAGGCCGGCTGACGCGTATGCGTGCCACCTTGGTTCGACAGGAAGCATTGGGGAAAATCGCCAATGATTTAAAACTCAGTCAGAATTTAATTCTCAGTACCGGTGAATTGAAATCTGGCGGTCATCATCGCGAGTCTATACTGGCAGATACTGTAGAAGCCATTATTGGCGCAATCTATGTGGATTGCGCTGATCTCACTGTGTTAGAACCGATTGTGTTAAAATGGTATGAACCGTATTTGGATCATATTGAGCCGACCGATCAGCTTAAAGACCCTAAATCACGTTTACAAGAGTATCTACAAGCACGTAAGAAACCTCTCCCAGTTTACGAGGTTGTAGATATTCAAGGTGATGCCCCTAATCAGCATTTTAAAGTGGAATGTGAGATTGAGGGATTACCGACCATGCAAGGTGAAGGCGCCAGCCGACGTTTTGCTGAACAAGCCGTTGCGGCAGATATTTTAAAACTTTTGGAGCATAAGTCTTAATGACTACTCATTCCGATCACATTGATGCTGATCACGAGTCGCAAAGCGACAGTCACGACCTGGTAAATCAATTTTTTAGCGCACAAGGCACCGAAATTCCGTCGGATTATCGCAGTGGTTTTGTCGCTATTGTAGGTCGCCCGAATGTGGGTAAATCTACCTTAATGAACCATATTTTGGGTCAGAAACTCTCAATTACCTCACGTAAACCGCAAACCACACGGCATAAAATTGTCGGGATTGATTCGCGTGAAAAGTCTCAGGCGGTATTCGTGGATACGCCGGGGATGCATAAAAAGGAAGTACGTGCCATCAATAAAATGATGAACCGTGCTGCCCATTCGGCTTTACGTGATGTGAATCTGGTTTTGTTTGTGGTGGATGCACAGAAGTGGACGCCGAATGATGATCTGGTACTGGAAAAGCTGAAAAATGCTGAAATGCCGGTGATTCTGGTGATCAACAAATTAGATACTTTTGAGAACAAGAACGAAGCTTTACCACTGATTCGTGAGCGCGAAAAGCTGATGAACTTTGCGGAAATCGTACCTGTTTCTGCACTTCGTGGTGCCAATCTTGAGCATTTACGTGACACGATTGCCAAGTATCTTCCGTTCCAGCCGCCATTGTACTCCCTGGATCAATTAACTGACCGTTCAGAACGTTTCCTGGCTTCTGAAATTATTCGTGAAAAAATCATGCGTCAGCTGGGTGAAGAACTGCCCTATGATTTAACCGTGCAGATTGAATCATTCAAAACTGAACAGCCAGTGATGAATGAAAAGACTGGTCGTATGAAGCCGGCCTGTACCTATATTGATGCTACGATTTTTGTCGATCGTCCGAGCCAGAAAGCCATTGTGATTGGTGAGAAAGGCGTTAAGCTGAAAAAAATCGGTATGGATGCACGTCTCGACATGGAAAAAATGTTCGAACAGAAAATCATGCTGACCCTTTGGGTGAAAGTCAAAGGCGGCTGGTCTGATGATGAACGTGCACTAAAAAGCTTAGGTTATAGCGATATCTAAGTTATAAAATTAATAAGCCCCTTTAAGGAATTTCGTGATGATGAAAGTGTTGGCAGTGCTTGCATGTGTTTTATTCTTGCAAGGCTGTATCCATAAAGTGGTCACGGTTCCTGTCAAGGTGGCTTATAAAACCACAAAAGTCGCAGTCAAAGGCACTGCGGCTGTTGTGGGCGCAGTCATCCCGGATGGAGATGACGACGATGATAAAAAATCAAAAAAAGATAAGGATTAAAGTGTCCGCTTATGCGTAACGAAGTACTGCATGGTTATTTGATTCATCATCGTAAGTACCGTGAGCGCAGCCATATTGTGCATTTATTTACCCAGGAATACGGTCGTATGGATGGCATTCTCCGGCAAACACCGCCGCCGCAATATCAGCCCATCAGTTTGCAAGCCACCGGAAAATCAGAACTCAAAAACTTTACCAAACTGGAAATTGTCAATCAGCCGATTTTCTTTTTTGGCGATGCCTTTTTTTCAGGCTTTTATCTGAATGAAGTCCTGTTGCGTTTGTGCCCCCTAGAAGTGGAAATGCCGCAAACCTTTGCCAAATATGCAGAGACATTAACTGCATTGCAGCAATTATCAGAACAATCTAATCCCAATTTATACTTAAAACAGATTTTGCGGCAATTTGAACATATCTTGCTGGAAGAACTCGGTTATGGTCTGGATTTTTCCCTAGATGCTCATCAGGTACAAATCGATCCGTTACAACACTATTATTTTCAGCTCAATGCCGGTTTTATGCCATCGGCCAAAGCATTACGCTCTACCATGTCAGGTCAGCAGATTTTAAGTATGCTAGATCATGAAAATGGTGGGGATTTTAATCCGGAACAGTTACAATTGTTGACGAAACTGTATCGACAGGTGATCACGGCCTTATTGGGTGATCGGCCATTAAAAAGTCGGCAACTCTGGATTCAAAACTCTCAATCTCAAACGTAGTTAGGAAAAGATTATGGCTGCATTACTTGGTGTCAATATTGACCATGTCGCAACATTAAGACAAGCACGTGGTACAACGTACCCAGACCCAGTCAATGCTGCATTGATCTGTGAGCAGGCCGGGGCAGAGGGCATTACCTTGCACTTGCGTGAAGACCGTCGTCACATTCAGGATGAAGATGTGCGTCGTATGCGTCCTGCACTGAAAACCCGTATGAACCTCGAGCTGGCGGTAACAGATGAGATGGTCGCTTTTGCCAAGGAAATTAAACCGCATCATGTCTGTTTTGTCCCTGAAAAACGTCAGGAAGTCACCACTGAAGGTGGTCTGGATGTGGTGACCCATTTCGAATCAGTCAAAGCAGCCACGCAAGAACTGGCGGCGATTGGTTGTGATGTGTCTTTGTTTATTGATGCCGACTTTGCCCAAATTGATGCAGCAGTTGCTTGTGGTGCACCGACCATCGAGATTCATACTGGGGCTTATGCCGATGCAGAAACGCCTGAAGCCCAGCAGACTGAGCTTGAGCGCATTATTAAAGGCGCTGAATATGCCGCATCGAAAGGTCTGGTAGTGAATGCCGGTCATGGTTTAAACCTCGATAATGTAACGCCAATTGCGGCGATTCCACAAATTCATGAACTTAATATTGGCCACTCATTAATTGCAGATGCTGTATTTGTAGGTCTGGCACAAGCTGTTCAGCAAATGAAAGCTGTGATTAAGTCAGCACGTTAAGATCAGAATCGTTATGTCAAATATTAATTATGATGAACTGATGCAGCCGGTGATTGCTTTCCTGGGGTGTGAAACGCCCAAGGCATGGCTGAATGTGGCAGTCGAAAATCTTGAAATCTTGATGCAAGATCATGCTAATTGTGAGAAAAAAGCAGCCAGCACGGCCATGAACCTGATGTTTCGCTATAGTTACTTTGTCGATTTACAGGTGAAGCTTGCGCAGTTAGTGCGTGAAGAAATGCTGCATTATGAACAAGTGCTTGAACTGATGAACAAGCGCGGTCAGGCCTGGCAGAATTTGAGTGCAGGGCGTTATGCCGGTGGCTTGCGCAAAGAAATCCGGACTTTTGAACCTGAAGCCTTGATTGATGTCTTGGTGATTGGTGCTTTTGTGGAAGCACGCTCTTGTGAGCGTTTCTACGCGCTGGCTTCGCGTGTGGATGATGAGTTGGCACGTTATTACCGTTACTTGCTTAAGTCTGAATCTCGTCACTTTGAGGACTATCTGGCTTTGGCGATGGATGTGGCGACCACGGCAAAATTGAAAAATCCGCAAGAGGATATTCAAAGCCGGATTGATCATATTCGTAACGTTGAAAAGCAGCTGATTCTGACACCAGATGACACTTTCCGTTTCCATAGCGGTGTTCCGGCTCAAGCGGCTTAATTGCAGTGAACATTTAAAAATCCTCCATTCATGGGGGATTTTTTATATCCAGAGCAAATATATAAATGAGAATTATTTACATCTACAGACTTAATCCATAAAATACAGCAGATTTCTTAATAACGATGATGAAATAATGAATAAGCTGGTAAAAGTCATGCCTTTTTTGATCTTGGGAGTGATCAGCAGTACAGCCTTTGCACACTATCCTTATGTTGCCCCACTAAGTTATCAAACTTTTAACAATCACACCGCGATTGTATCTGGCTTTTATGACAATCCATTTGCCTCGGAAGTGGCGATTAAAAACTTTAAGTTTCATTATCATACGCCTACAGGCCAAAAGATTTATCTTGCAGATGATGCATGGACCAAAACACAAACCCTAAGTAGTTATAGTCTGGAAAATAAACAAGAGGGTACCTATCGGATTCGTGGCGAGAAACAGGGGAATAGCCTAAAGTATGCACAGGTTGCTCAAAAATGGAAAATGGTTCTAAGTGCTGTTCCAAAAGCCAATCAAGCCGCCAATCAAAATGTGATTTATCAGCAAGCGCTGAAGAAAAACATGCCACAGAAAACTGTGCAGACTATCGATATTATTGAAACCTTTGTCTCACGGCGTGTGACGTCGAATCAGGTCATTCAGCATATCCATGCTGGCTTTGATGTTCAATTTATCACGCATCCAAATGCATTTAAAAAATCTCAAGCGATTCAATTGAAAGTACTGGATGATAAAAAAGGAGTTGCGAATTTAAACGTTGAGATTTTGGCACAAACGACAGATTTTAGTCGTGATAAAAAAATCTATAAAGCGCTCACAACAGATGCGCAAGGGTTACTCAACTTTAATATGCAGGAAAAAGGCCAGTACTTAATGAAAATTGATTATCAGCAGCCTTTCGACATAAAAAAGAATGATTTAAAGCGTTATAAATATACCTTGGCTTTTAATGTAATGGATTAAGCCAAAACGAGCCTGAAATCATTCAGGCTTGTTTTATAAAATATTAAACGAAAAAAAGCCCACTTCGTTATGAGTGGGCTTTTTAGTATTTGGCTCTCCAACCTGGGCTCGAACCAGGGACCTGCGGATTAACAGTCCGTCGCTCTACCGACTGAGCTATTGGAGAATCTGAAAGCGATTATAGAGGGATTTTGACAGGGGTCAAGCAAAAACTGTCATATTTATAACAAATTCAGCCTGTCTGTTTTTAATTTAGACAATTGCATAAATTTTACGAAAAATACTTGTCAGAATAAATTTCACTTGCTAGATTAAAACCATAAAGTCGTTTGACCAAATGGTCAAACAGTGTGGATTTAAACCTACTTGCCAGCACAAAAATGGCTAAACCGGAGACAGCGAATGAATACGCTCAGCATCCCTCAAATTTTCTCTCAACTCACTTATTATCAAGAAAACTATCTGCAGATTATTGCAGATCCAGCACAGTATTATATTCCTGTTACAGATGCTCATATCAAGCTATGGCCCTTGGCGCAACAGTCCTTGTATCTAGGTGATTTGCTGCAATTGTGGTTTGCAGAAAAATGGTTGGTAGAAACTGAACGTCAATTTAGCTTTGAAGTGTTTTTGAATGCCGATTATCTGAAAGAGCAAAGCAAAGAATTATATATCTATGCCATTTCAGGTAATCTTTTGACCGGTACCAATCAATCCAAAGCTTGGCAGGCATCGACAGCGCAAATACAAGATGTAGAGCTGGCCAATGTGTCCAAGCATTATTTTGAGTTTCAGGGCTTAAGCCGACCACAGATCGCTTGTGTTCAAGCCGGACAGACGAAGGGCAATATTGCTTAGGTCATCGATTGAATGCTGGCCATAGGTTCTCTTGGTTATTCAGGGCGAATAATCATACAGGTCGCAGTGGCATGGGCATATAAACGGCCTTCTTCATCCAGAATCCGACCTTCAGCAATACCCAGATTTTTACTGAGGTTAATTAATTGTCCGGTCGCTTTAAGCTGCTGGTCTTGAGGAATCGGTCGGCACATTTTAACATTCAGATCAATCGTGCCATAACCGACCCCTGCTTCGAGTAAAGTATGAATCGCACAGCCTGTCACCGTGTCTAAAACAGTTGCTGCAAAACCACCATGCACGCCACCAAGCGGATTTAAATGTCGGTGATCGGCTTTGACTTTAAATTCTACGTATCCGCTTTGGATAACGGCAGGTTGCATCGACATGGTTTCGCTAATGCTTGGAGCGGGAATTTTCCCATCTCGCATCGCTTGTAATAAGGCCAAACCGTTCATTTCTTTTGGATTCATTCTGCTTTTCCTGTGATTATTCTTTAGCTGTTTCGATTTTATTTAAAAGTGAAACATCAATAATAGCAAGTGACATATTTTTTAATGAGATGTTGCCGAAGGTAATTGTTATCTTGGAGGGTTAAAAGTTATTGTGGTTAAAATATTTATTTTTTCAATGCTATTGCAGATAGCAGGAGAGTGCTATTTCTACCGGAAATAGAGATACTTTAGATATTCAGGAATTTCGATCAATGCTATGTGTGGCATACACTTTGGCTGCGATCATTTGTTTGATCTGCTTAAAATACGTTATCAAAAGCAGCTTGGAATGGCATAAAAAAACCCGCGATCAACGCGGGTTTTTAAATCAAGCGAATTGATTATTGTGCAGCTTTTTCAGCTTCGATTGAAGCAATTGCGGCGTCAACGCCTTCGATTGAATCAGCAGCTTTCTTGATGCGCGCAAGTGCATCAACCAACACTTCATCTGCAGTTGCATAAGAAATACGCATGAAACCGCCCAGACCGAATGCATCGCCAGGAACAACGGCAACGCCAGTTTCTTCCAGTAACCAAGCAGAGAATTCTGTGCAAGATTTCAAACCTTTGGCACGAATCAACGGCTTGATGTTTGCGTATGCATAGAATGCACCATCCGCAGGTAAGCAAGAAATACCATTGATGTCATTCAAGCCTTTCACAACCAGGTCATGACGACGTTTGAATGCTTCAATCATTGGCTCAAGAACATCTTGAGGACCATTCAATGCAGCTTCGGCAGCAACTTGTGAAATTGAAGTTGGATTTGAAGTGGATTGTGACTGGATTTTTTTCATCGCACCGATCAGTTTAGCAGGGCCCGCTGCATAGCCAATACGCCAGCCAGTCATTGCATAGGCTTTAGATACACCGTTTAACACGATTGTGCGGTCATACAGGTCTGGTGCAACAGTGGCGATGTTATAGAACTCATCTTCCCAACGAATCGGTTCATACATGTCATCAGACGCGATGAATACTTCAGGGTATTTACGCAGTACCTCAGCCAAAGCAAGAAGTTCTTCTTTGGTGTAGATCATGCCAGTCGGGTTAGAGGGACTGTTCAATACCACTAAACGTGTTTTGTCAGTGATCGCAGCTTCTAGTTGCTCAGGTGTGATTTTGAAACGCTGTTCTTCACCACATTTCACAATCACAGGTACGCCTTCAGCGATGATCACCATATCCGGGTAGCTGACCCAGAAAGGTGCAGGAATGATAACTTCATCACCTTTGTTCAACAAAGCCAAAGACAGGTTAAAGAATGATTGTTTACCACCACAAGAAACCAGAATCTGGTTTGCTGCGTAGTCTAGGTTATTGTCACGTTTCAATTTAGCAATAATGGCTTTTTTAAGACCTGGCGTACCGTCAACAGCGGTGTATTTGGTGAAACCGTTGTTAATCGCTGCAATTGCTGCATCTTTGATGTGTTGCGGTGTATCAAAATCTGGCTCACCTGCGCCCAAACCAATAACATTATGACCTGCAGCTTTTAATTCAGCAGCTTTGTTGGTCACAGCAAGCGTTGGGGACGGTTTGATGGCATTTACACGATCAGAGAGACGTACGTCCACGGCAGTATTCCTTCTTATAGGGATTAAAAAATAAAAAGCACATTATCTTAGCTTAAAATGCGAGGCATGGGGCAAAAGAATTTGGAAAACTTTGAGGAAAAAATGGTGTACTTGCAGAGCTTTATCTTGAACTCCGATGCCAAGGGACAACAGTTAAAAGGCTTGAGTTATCCAGTAAACCCCCATAAGCCAGTCAATATAAACTAAAAATGGCCACTTTATAGTGACCATTTTGTGGTGTTGTCTTGGTACTTATTTATTAAAGCGTGACAGATCTTCATCCGGACGCGCGGTTAAGATTTCAACCCCTGTTTTAGTGACGAGCAGGGTATGTTCATATTGTGCTGACAATGAATGGTCTTTGGTGACCACCGTCCATTTATCACCCAGTAATTTGGTTTTCCAGTCGCCACCATTCACCATAGGCTCAATGGTAAAAGTCATGCCTTCTTCTAAAATCATCCCGGTATCTGGCTGGCCGTAATGCAATACTTGCGGTTCGTCATGGAAAGTCGTGCCAATTCCATGACCACAATATTCACGTACCACACCAAAACGTTCAGATTCGACATATTTTTGAATCACGTGGCCAATATCGCCAATGGTTGACCCTGGTTTTACAGTTTCAATACCCCGGTACATGGCTTCTTGCGCTACTTTACATAGACGGTTAGCAAGAATAGACGTTTCACCACCGACGATGTACATCATGTTGGTATCTCCATGATAGCCATCTTTAATCACAGTGACATCGATATTCAGAATGTCACCTTTTTTCAACTTTTTGCTATCCGATGGAATGCCGTGACACACCACATGATTCACAGAAGTGCAAATCACATGCTGGAAAGCAGGCCGACCTGGTGCTGCACCATAACCTAAGCAGGCTGGAATGGCTTGTTGTTGGTTAACAATATAGTCATGACAAATCGTATCAAGTTCTAGCGTAGTAACACCTGGAACAATATGCGGTTTGATCATATCCAATACTTCTGCCGCCAGTCGCCCTGCCACACGCATTTTTTCAATTTCGTCAGGGGTTTTGATAAGTCGACGTGGCGCTTGGTAAGTGTTGTTCATGATCTCTAAAAACTTTTGGAAATTTGTGTGTGACTATGGTATAAATAGCCGCCCATTTTATCAAATGCTTTTTCGTGAATAAATTTCACGGGCTTTGTGCGATGGGGCAAAAAATCCGCACATATATCGACACATTACTCTGGGTGCTTCTAGGGATTGTTGTCACTTTATATGTGAGTTGCGTTGTCAGCTAAAATTTCGTCATGCGAGGCATGAAACGATGGTAATGGTATTCCCTTATCGAGTTTCATAACGAAGTATGAGGGGATTTTAGCTACAACCCTTCGGGATAGGGACGTTTTTTGACGCTACTGCGTTATGAATAGTTTATTTAGAATGTTAAATCTCACTATTCATGCCTTGTATCGCTAAAAAATGTCCTCTGTCGCAACCACTGATAAAATGACAGCAATCCCTTGGGTGGAGAATGCGGGTATATGGAGGCCTAACCCAAACTTTAAGGTAAAGAAAATGGCAGATTACAACGTAGGCATGCGCGACCTTCTACAAGCAGGCGCACACTTTGGTCACCAAACACGTTTTTGGAACCCAAAAATGCGCGATTACATCTTTGGTGCGCGTAACAAAATTCACATCATCAACCTTGAGCACACTGTTCCTGCGTTAAATGATGCTTTGAACTTTGCTAACAACTTGGCGAGCAAAAAGAACAAAGTTTTGTTTGTTGGTACTAAGCGCGCAGCTTCTGCAATCATCCGTGAACAAGCGCAACGTGCTGGTCAACCATATGTTGATCACCGCTGGTTAGGTGGTATGTTGACGAACTGGAAAACACTTCGCCAATCTATCAACCGTCTAAAAGACCTTCAAACTCAATCTCAAGACGGTACTTTCCTTAAGCTAACTAAACGTGAAGCTTTAGAACGTACTCGTGAGATGGAAAAACTTGAACGCGGTCTTGGCGGCGTGAAAAACATGGGTGGTTTACCTGACGCATTATTCGTAATCGACGTTGATCACGAAGCAATTGCAATCAAAGAAGCAAAGAACCTTGGTATTCCTGTAATCGGTATCGTTGATACAAACTCTAACCCAGACAACGTAGATTACGTTATTCCGGGTAACGATGATGCGATCCGTGCAGTAACACTGTATGCTTCTGCTATGGCTGATGCGATTCTTGCTGGTAAAGAATATGCTCAATCACAAGCGAATGCACAAGCTAAAGCAGAAGAAGCTCCAGCTTCTGAGGCTTAATGCGTTTGACGCAAGCTTGTCATTTTTGCGACATGTGATGGTGGCAAAGTAAGCGTTATGTATGCAGGCGGCCCATGAGAACTCCTCTGGGCCGTTTCTGTTCTAAAAAGAATTCATTTTCTACCGAATTTAGGAGATAAACATGACTGCAGTTACAGCAAGCATGGTTAAAGAATTGCGCGATCGTACTGGTCTTGCAATGATGGAATGTAAAAAAGCTTTGACAGAGGCGGGCGGCGACGTTGAATTAGCGATCGATAACCTACGTAAATCTGGTCAAGCGAAAGCTGCTAAAAAAGCGGGTAACATCGCTGCTGATGGCGCGATCACGATTGCTCAAGAAGGCAACAAAGCACTTCTTTTAGAAGTAAACTGCCAGACTGACTTCGTTGCAAAAGATGAAAACTTTGCTGGTTTCTCTGCGAAAGTTGCGGCTGCTGCACTTGCTGCAAACGTAACTGATCCTGCTCAAATCGCTGAATTGAAACTAGAAGATGGTGCAACTGTAGAAGAAGCGCGTATCGCTCTTGTTCAAAAAATCGGTGAAAACATCCAAGTACGTCGTGCGAAAATTGTTGAAGGTGCTAACCTTGCAGTTTACAAACACGGTCTTCGTATCGGTGTTGTTGTTTCTTATACTGGTGATGAAGCAACTGGTAAAGGCTTGGCAATGCACGTTGCTGCGTTCAACCCAGTCGCTGTAAATGCTGAAGGCGTTTCTGCTGAGCTTATCGCGAAAGAGAAAGAAATTGCTGAAGCGAAAGCACTTGAATCTGGCAAGCCAGCAAACATCGTTGAGAAGATGGTTGTGGGTTCTGTTGAGAAATACTTGAACGAAGTTGTTCTTGAGCGTCAAATGTACGTAATCGACAACGACAAGAAAGTTGCTGACGTTCTTAAAGCAACAGGTACTACTGTAGCTGAATTCGTTCGTTTCGAAGTTGGTGAAGGTATCGAGAAGAAAGCTGAAATGAGTTTCGCAGAAGAAGTTGCTGCTGCTCAGGCTGCTGCTCAATAATTCGGTAACGAATTATAAAGAAGCTCCACTTTGTGGGGCTTTTTTTATATCTGCATAAAAATACAATAAGTCGAAAGCGGTAGTTTTTCTTGGAAAATGCGAGTTTGCTTAGAAAGTACGCGTGATAAAATCAACGAAATTTAAAGAATTGAAAATCATTAATAGCGCATATAAAACCGACATGGGTATTGGGGCGATGATTGCTTATTGATTGCTGTATATCTGTGTTGATACCTAGCAAAACCAGTTTGAGTGGAGCTCCTTAACACAAAGTCAGCCAAGTCGCCACACCGACACTCATTTTGAAGCTATGTCTCAAGATGATCTCAATAAAATTTAGACTGCTTTTCAACATCATCAGGGTGCTATTGGGGTTCGATCTTATCGAACAATGATTGCAACGTTAGGTGATGATCATAAAGGATCACGCTATTAAGAGTTCATGCTTGAATGATCAAATTGTATTGGTGACATATAATATCGATTCCGCACCCGGCATTGGTTCGATTCAAAAAGATGATATTGTCGAATTTTATAGTGAATATAAATAGCGAGAAGGGGGATGTGGCGCACTGGATGCATCATGATTGTGCCCGAAAACATGTGTATGGCCGGTTAAAACATCAAGGAAGAACCTGTCAAGAAGGTTCTTCTCATTAGAAAAAATGAAGAATGCTGCTAAATGCTCTTCATGTCTCGTATCTGGCGACTTTTCCAGGAAGGTGCTACTTTAGCTAAATAAGCATCCATGCACCAAATCGGGCCAATAAGAAGGAATTGAAGGTCTTTAAAGAAAGATGGCTTTTTGCCTTCCACTTTGTGGCCATAAAACTGACCAATCCAGGCAAAAACAAATAGGCCAACATAAAAACCGGCACCGACTGGCAGAATCCAGATTAACCAGGCCATGATCAATGTTAAAGCAGCCATTGCAACTGCCAAAACAATATCTAGTCGGGCATAGAAAATAAAAGCCAGAGCTAGCAGAAGGGCGGTCAGTAAAGCACTAAAGTGCGCAATAATGCCAATAATCGAAAAATAGATAGTCGGTACGCAGACCCAGTGAATCAGCTTATTGGTTTTGTTTTGATGACTGTCACTATATTCATCCAGCCATTCAGATATTGTTTTCATTATTCGCTCCATTCCATGAATACGTTGTGCTTGCCTGAAAATATAAAGCAGAATCTAGGTTTGGTCAAAAGTTAATCGTGCCAGAACGTGAATTTTATTTGGCGAATTTGCAACATTCAAGCTGTAATGGACAGGTAGCCGGAGATAAGAGGAGCTATAGATTGATTGTCATTTTTCTATAACTTGAAGTTAATAAAAAAGCCACACTACTGTGGCTTTTGGTTAAATGTATTGCAAGCTAAATCTTAAGAATTTGGACCAGCGACACGCTCAATACTGACATTGCCAACACCGGCATTGGTAATGCCGAGTTTCTTCGCTGCGCCATAAGATAAATCGACGACACGGTTACCATGGAATGGGCCGCGGTCATTGACTTTAACCACTACGCTTTTACCATTATTTCTATTGGTCACACGAATATAACAGTTCAATGGCAGGCTACGATGAGCAGCAGTCATTGCATTCATGTCAAAGGTTTCACCGCTTGCAGTTTTACGGCCGTGGAACTGGCGACCATACCAAGAGGCTGTACCTGTCTGACTGAACTTGCGTACAGTATTAGAAGCCACGGTATTCAGTTTTTCAATCACTGAAGGCTCTTCTGCAGGAATTTCAATTTTCGCTGCAATGGTTTCACGGCGAACTTTATCGCCAGAACGCTCAGTGATTGAAAGGCTGTTCAAATTGGTGAAATTTGAATTGAAGCTTTGAGCTTCTTTATTTAATACACGCGTTGCAAGGCGCGAATTGTCATTTTCGTGATTAAACGAAGATGACGGAACCATATCTGCCTGCGATTGCGTCAGTGTGACTATCGTGGCAATAGCCATAAAATACTTCAAAATTGAAGAATGCATCGAATCAACTCCTAACAGCATATCGCATGGATTTGTTCATAAGTAACTGAAAAACCATGTAAACACGCCTGATATTTAACTTATGCAACTACATTTAACGAAATGGATAATATTCATGCCTGCAATATCCTGTCTAGTATTTAATTAAAATAGTTTAAAAAAGAACTTAAAATAAACAATGAGTGATTAAAATATGATCAATATTGTAACACAATATTAAAATTGATCAATATTTGCTCATAATCACTCATAAAAATGTTGACTTTAATAATTTGTATTAAATTCTCATGTTAACGGCTAGTAATTTCTGTACCTAATAACCACAATGCAGTGGCATACATTCGGCTGCGATTATAAGTAGTAATCACTTGAAAATTTGGATAAGTAATATAGTAAATATACCCATAATTTTCTTGTAATTGAATTACATTGACCAAGTCTAGATCGTCAATTTGAACAATAGGATTCATTGGGCTAATCCCTTGTGTTTTTAACACACCATATGGGCTAGGTTGAGTCAGATCTTTGGCAATTACCGCATCCGGGTTCGAGCCACTATAACGGGCCGGAAAAGCAATCGGTTGATTACGCTGCCAGCCATGCTGGGCTAAATAGTTGGCAATCGAGCCAATCGCATCTACTGCTGAATTACGCAGGTCAATATGTCCGTTACCATCGTAGTCCACGCCGAATTTTGGAATATTACTTGGCATGAATTGTGGATAACCGACCGCACCTGCATAAGAGCCGACGATAGAAGAAGCTGAAACGCCATCTTTATAAGACCAGGCAATTAATGCCGCCAGTTCATCTTGAAAATACTGGGCACGACGCTCATAACCAAAACCTAAGGTGGCCAGCGCATCACGGGTGACAAAAGAACCCTTATTGGTACCAAAGCCGGTTTCTACCCCTAAAATTCCGAGAATGATTGACTGTGGTACACCAAACTGCTGTTCAGCGCGATTCAGCGTTTCCGCATATTGCTGTTTAAAGCGCACACCGCGTTGAATGGTCGACTCAGCCAGAAAGTTGGTTTTATAAGAATACCAAGGCTTGCTTTCACCTGGACGATTCATAATATTGATGATATTGGGCAGGTTGCGCGCCCCGTTCATGGCTGAATCGACTTGCTGGGCACTCAGCCCATAATTTTGCATGGCAGTCTGTTTAAAACTGGCATAAGAGGGATGAGATTGGAAATCGTTGGCCAGACTGAAACTGCTGAGACCTAATGCGGTCAATGCGATTGAAAGCTGTTTAAATTTTTTATAAAAATTCGATTTCAACATCTTGGTACGATTTCCAATTTTTGATAAGTTGCGGGCAATGTTATTTGAATCATGCCATGAAAAAGATTGAGAAATTTTTTCAATCATGAGGCTGTAAAAACCAGATTAAAGATAACATTCGGATGATTAAGAGACCTAGATGCATATACAAAAATAGTGAAAGACTGGTTATTTTTGCGTCAGTTTGCCTTGTGGAGCTGCTTATCTGTAACAAGCTATTTCATTGAACATAAAAAAGCCTGACCGAAGTCAGGCTAATTTCAAAAAATCACTCTTAGATGATTCTATGCAGACCTATTCTGTATAGAACAAGGTGTCATGATATTCAGCCATGGCGCGAAGCTCATCCTTGTTCAGATTGAGAATGATTTTATCTGCAGCCATATTGATGGCCTTAATCACAGCAGAAGCACCAATATCTGCTGCCTTGCGTTTGATCATGCCAAGATCCAAGGTTTTATTAAAATCGACCATAAAGTGACGTACCGTCGCTTCACCAAACTGCTTATACAGGTTGCTAAACATTTGTTTGTCGATACTCTGACCGGCTTTTAGTTCCGCATAATGATGTTTTAAATTGGTCACCAGATTGGCATCCAGCGACTCACCAATACGGATCTGTCCTTCAGGGTCTTTAAACAGACTGCGTTCAGAGAAAGCAATAGATTGCTTCACCACATCATTCGGCGCTTTGCTCAATAACTGTTTCAGCAATACCGCCACAGTTGACTTGATATAGCCCGCCAGTTTTTCCGCAGTATCGCGCTTATCACTTGCAGGAAAACGACGCACCAGTTCCGTGAGAATCGCATCAATAATTTCATCATTAATCATCAATGCGGTTTTATCACGAAGTGGGTAAAGCAGCTCATTTGAATTTTTATTTTGTTGTGCAGTCTGAATTGTATTTAAAAGCTCTGCAGAAGGAATAAAACCAAAAAATGGCATTGTTAAACCTCAATGTTTTTATTGTCGCGCTAATCGAATAGGGCGAGGCATCCATGTTAAATCCGATACACGGCAAGGGTTGATATCCAATCCACCGCGGCGTGTATAGGTTGCGTAGACCATCAGCTTTTCCGGTTTCAGTTGTTGCCAGAGATCGGCAAACATCTGCTCCACGCATTGTTCGTGAAAACCGTTATGCTGACGATAAGAAATAATATAAGCCAAAATACTCTTATAACAAGGTTTTTTGCCCTGATAGCGTATAAATACTGTACCCCAATCCGGTTGTCCAGTGACTGGGCAGTTACTTCTTAATAAATGTGAATACAGCTGGATTTCAACTTCTTCGGTATGGTTCGCATCCAGAGCCAAAAGACTCGCATCAGGATGATTTTCCAGACGTTCCGGAATTAGTTCATCAATGCAGATGCCTTCAGGCTTGGCAACTTCCAAGTCATCAACCTGAAATAAATCTAACGTAATCTCTGCACCAGCCGCAGCAGATAAATTTTTTTCCACCGTGGCGATAAAGTCAGCTTGAGATTCAAATTTGGCAAAATTCAAACTATTAAAGTAGAGCTTGAGTGATTTGGATTCAATCAGATTCGGCGAAGAAGCAGGCAGGCTGATCCGTCCAATTGCGACTTGCGGCACACCGGCTGAATTTAACCAGGAAATTTCAAAAACATGCCACCAGTCGGTGCCTTGCTGAATCGCGTCGACATGCGCGTATTGTTCACGAGCAGGTGCGCGCGAAATCGGAAACAGAACATCCGGCTGATATTCTGTCGGGTAATTGGTGTCTTTACCAAGAAGAGATTGTTCTACACTCATTATTCACGCATTCCTGAACCACGGGAGAGTAAATGATAGGCCAATGCATAGAGCAGGCCGCAACATAAGGTGACCACTGCAAGTGAAACAGTTACATTGACATCGCTATGTCCTAAAATGCCATAGCGGAAGGCATTGACCATATACACCACAGGGTTGATCAAAGATAAATTTTGCCAGAATGGACTTAAGGCAGAAATTGCATAAAACACACCGCCTAAATAAGTCAGTGGCGTTAAAACAAAGGTCGGGATAATCGAAATATCATCAAAAGATTTGGCATAGACGGCATTGATAAAACCACCCAAAGAAAACAGCAGGGAGGTAATCAATACGGTATAAATCGTCACAAACCAGTTGGTAATGTATAGATCTGCAAAAAACAAACTCACGGCACTAACAATAATCGCCACCAGTACTCCACGAATCACACCGCCCAGCACATGTCCCCAAAGAATGGCATGCATCGGTACCGGACTCATGACCAGCTCTTCAATACTCTTTTGAAATTTTGAACTGAAAAAACTGGAAGAGACGTTGGCATAGCTGTTGGTAATCACGGCCATCATGATCAGACCGGGCACAATGAACTCCATATAGCTATAGCCGCCCATGTCTCCAATCCGCGAACCGATCAGATTGCCGAAAATCACGAAATACAAGCTCATGGTGATGGCAGGTGGTAACAAGGTTTGCGGCCAGATCCGCATAAAACGGCGGACTTCTTTATATACAATGGTATATAAAGCTACGCTGAGTTGATTAATGTTCATTGCGCAGCTCCATCCAGATTTTTTTCGACCATTTTGACAAAAAGCTCTTCCAGACGATTGGATTTGTTACGCATACTGCGTACCTGAATATTCTGTGATTCCAATAGCTGGAACAGATCATTCATGCTATGTGCCTTGTCCATGGTAATTTCTAAGGTCATCGGGTCGATTAAATTAAAACGTACCCCGATAATCTCCAGATGCAAAGGTTCAATCGGTGCTGCAAGATCAAAAATAAAGGATTCTTCATTCAGCTGACTTAGGAAGCTCTTCATGCTGGTGTCTTCTTTAATCACACCACGATCGATAATCGCAATGCGGCGACACAGCATTTCGGCTTCTTCTAAATAGTGGGTGGTGAGAATGATGGATGTCCCTTGCTCATTCATCTCGTTCAAAAACTCCCACATTGAACGACGTAATTCGATGTCGACACCCGCAGTTGGCTCATCCAGAATCAAAAGTTTCGGTTCATGCATCATGGCACGTGCAATCATCAAGCGACGTTTCATACCGCCCGACAGCATACGCGCCTGCGTTGCACGTTTTTCCCATAGGCCCAGCTTGGTCAGATAGAGTTCAGCCCGTTGCTGTGCAATTTTTTTAGGAATACCGTAATAGCCGGCTTGCGTCACCAGAATGTCGAAAGTTTTTTCAAACTGGGCGAAGTTAAATTCCTGAGGAACCACACCTAAACACTGTTTGGCTTGGGAGGGGTGGGTATCCAGGTTGTGACCGAAAATTTCGACTGTGCCGGCGGTTTTTTTTGTTAATGAACTGATAATACCGATGGTGGTGGATTTTCCGGCGCCATTTGGCCCCAGAAGTGCATAAAACTCACCTTCTGGTACACTTAAGTTGATTCCTTTTAATGCCTGAAAGCCATTGCGATAGGTCTTTGACACATCTCTTAAGATCAGTGCATCAGTCATGAATATCTCAAATGGTGAAAAGTTGAGATATTGTGAGTGATCTTGGAAAATAAGCCAAGTGATTCACATGGAATTCTGTGTTGCTGTTTTGGAACATTGTATAAAGTCTAAGCATAAAATGACGAAGTTATAGATAGTTGCTTTACCTTATGATTTTTTTTGTTATGATGTGCATCGCGCGCTCATAGCTCAACTGGATAGAGTACAGGTCTCCGAAGCCTGTGGCGTGGGTTCGAGTCCCGCTGAGCGCACCATTTTCTTATTTCTTACAACATAAAAATCTCTCTAAATTAAATCTTTATATCAGATCGCTTTTCATAAAACATTTTATTCAGTGCCACCATATAGATTGCATTGCTTAAATCGAATCTCAAACTCTGTCTTTTCACTTTATTTGATACTGCTCAAAAATAATCTTAAAAGTTTTCAGACAAACAAATGACATGCTCATTTTCTTTTACTTATTCTGATTCTATATTTTGAGTTGATGCGCTAATTCACAACGGCTTTGAATATTTTGAATACGAGAACTGATTGCAATGCAGAGTACGATTCTTGAATATCTTGAGGA
Source organism: Acinetobacter sp. YH12105 (assembly GCF_013419095.1). Classification (NCBI taxonomy): domain Bacteria; kingdom Pseudomonadati; phylum Pseudomonadota; class Gammaproteobacteria; order Moraxellales; family Moraxellaceae; genus Acinetobacter; species Acinetobacter sp. YH12105. Next base: position 345,398 of record NZ_VPAU01000001.1, on the reverse strand, counting down.
TGAAATAACTCAAATGTTTTTAATAAACCGATTTTTGAACAGATTATTTGTTGAGTAAAATTCATTAAAATAATTTAAAAGTGAAAATATTGAAGTGAGCATCCTGAAATAGATTATGCTATTCACCAAGCTTGAGTAGCTGATTTCTGTATTTTTTTGGGTAAGCCATATGATAGAACTACGACATTTAAAAACACTGACAGCGCTAAGAGAACATGGATCACTGGTTGCAGCAGCAGGAGATCTCTGTTTAACACCTTCAGCTTTGTCTCACCAATTGCGCGAACTCGATCAATGGTTCGGGGTTGAAGTGGTCAATCGCCGTAGTCGCCCTGTGAGTTTTTCTAATGTAGGTTTACGTTTGTTGAAACTGGCTGATGATGTGCTACCACAAGTACAGATAGCGCAAAGTGATATCACACGTATTGTGCATGGACAGACAGGCCGTATTATATTCTCGTCAGAGTGTCATAGTTGTTTTGACTGGCTAATGCCACTTTTGAATCAGTATCGTATCCAATATCCAGATGTTGATTTGGATTTTGCTTCGGGCTTTGAAGCCAATCCGCATGAATTGTTACAAACGGGCGAGTTTGACTTACTGATTACTGCCGATCCGATTGCACTCAAAGGTGTGGAATATTTCCCGGTATTTGAATATGAATCACGTTTGGTGTTGTCTAATACACATCCTTTAGTACGTGCCCAAGAGATTACGGTGCAGGAACTGGCAGAAGAAACATTAGTAACTTATCCGGTAGATAAGCATCGTCTGGATATCATGTCACGCTTGTTTATTCCTGCGAATATTTTGCCAAAACAGATTCGGACGACCGATTTGACTCAAATGCTGATTCAGCTTGTTGCCAGTGGTCGTGGGATTGCGGCATTGCCAGATTGGGTGGTAAATGAATATGAACAGAAGGGCTGGGTGACTTCGCGCCGTCTGGATTGTGTAGCCCCTGAAGGCTTACGCCGTACTTTATATGCAGGTTATCGAACTGAAGAAAAACAGAAAGATTACTTTGAGGGATTCTTAAAGCAGCTTGACCGATTCTCTAAAAAGCGGGCACAGTATTACACTTGATCCTAATCTCAAAGGAGCAGGCTCAATAATATGAATATTAAGGATTCTGTTCCTCTTCATCCTGATGTTGTTGACGGATTTGGTCTCTTTTTATCTGAGGGTCTTTATCTACGCCCAGCTGGCCGCGCTGCATCTCTCGATCCTGTTTTTCTTGTGGGTCCAATTCCTCTTCTGGAAATTCTTCATTAATTTTTTCATCTGGATGAGTCATCGCAATATACCTTTTCTAGAAATATAAATTTGTTTTGATCGATTTAATATCGGGTTTGAGTACATTTGTTTATTGTATATGAGCGACTTTATTACACTGTTGTTTTATAACTGATTTGATTTTACAAATTGTGATGCTTGTAAGTGTGTTTATACAGTACATTTTAAATAAAAATTAGTGCTTTATGTTCAAAATAACAATGGATTATATCTATAAGAAAATTACTTTTAATTTGGCTAATTACAGCGGTTCCTGTAGAGGTTCGCTAATTTCTGAGTAGCGCTTATTATTCTCAATAATTTAAAAAAATAAATTTTAAAAAACTGAATAAATTAATAAAGGATGATGTGAACACATATTGAGCTAAATTAACTTAAATTAAAATTTTATAGAAATCATATGTTTATTCTAAAAATATTTCCTTCTAAAAAGAATAATATTTGGAAATTAATAAGCCTGAAATATCATAATTTAGTTTTGAAAAATGACAATTTAAATCTTGTATGAGTCTTCTTTTAGAAGTGTAAAGAGGGCTTGTAGGTCTGAAAAATGTTGCTATATTGAACTCATGGTAGGTCGTAAAACCAATAAGACGCTACCGATAAGTTGGACGGATCAATGACAGTTAGTTGAGTTTGATGTTGATCACCAAACAATAAATCTAGCACTAGCCATCCAACACAGAGCTCGCAGCAATGCGAGCTTTTTTAATGTCTGTTATAAAGCTTTGTTTAATGATTCCAGATAATTTCTTTTCTAACTGATTCATATAAAAAAGTTTACATTGCCAAATTCGCTAACATCTTGACGTTAAATATGCGATTTAAGTGTGATATAAAAAATGGAAACTTAGAAAATAGAAAGGAGAGAGAAATGTCAAAGATTATTGATATAAAGGTGAAAGACCAATTTAGCAAGGTCATTGAGGCGAAAGCTTTATTACGTTCATTTGTAGAGCAACATCAGCATGATGCAATTGATCTGGTAAAAAAAATTGAACATATCGTGGTAGATGGCGAAACTATTTTACCGAGTATTGAACTGTTATTTGAAAGTCAAAAGTCTTCAAATATTTATAAAGTCGTAGAATAACTGGATCAATACGTTATACAAAGGTGAAAAAATTGAGTCCATCTATCCGATATTACAGGTTTAGCCATTAAAAACTCACCTTCCTGGTGAGTTTTTAATGAATGCAGAAAAGCAAAATTTATCCCCTATTAATAAAAAAGCCCACCGAGGTGAGCCAGAAATTAGATGTGCTTAAGTTGTACATTCACATCATATTTTTCAAATTCTTGCAGAATCTGTTTTAAGGTTTTCTGAGCGGTGATATGTTCGGGGCTTAAAGAAATTTCCTGACGAGTATTACTGTCAAAACATTCAATGGCTTGAATCAGCCAATGGTGCTCGATAGAGCTTTTTTGAATCACTACACGTCGCGGTTGTAAACTGTCACTGAGCTGGCGGGGCAGTACATAGGTAATTGCCAGTTGCACAAGTTCTAGTTCTTCAGCCGGACTTAAAAAGGTAATGACCCAATTGCCCACCTTGCTCAGTTGCATGGGGTTATCAAACGCATCGAATTCTAAATAATGTGGCATATAGCAACCAAGCGGATTTTAATGATCACTATATGGCGAGATTTTCAGGTTTTTTCTATCCCGCTTAAGTCTGATATTTCAGGCTTTAAATTTAGAGATAATGTAAATATGATATAAAATCAATTACTTATATTTGAAATCTAAATCTGCTTGATTGCTAAAGTCACTCATTTAAGAGTTTAAAAGACTAAGACATGCTTATTCATGAGCTTGATTTTGCTGTAATTGTGCCAAAGAAAAATTGATCTGTTTTAGAATGTGATTCAATTCTTGCGGAGGAAGTCGGCTTTCCTGCAGTGAGGTGATCCACTGTATTTGGCACATTTTTAAACTGCGCACATCCTGTACCTGTAAAATATGCTGAATTTGCTGTTTGGCCATCAAGCCACAATATTTTTGTAAGCTTTCCATCATCAGATATTTGAGGTCTTCAAAAGATAAAGCTTGCGGTTCGGGTAGATGGGGTTGATTGTCTGGATTTGTTTCAATAGATGAATTTTCTTGCAGCTCTTCGATAGGAACTAGGAGGTTTTTGCGGTTCTCGGTTACACAAGGGACGGGCAGAGGTGAATTTAAGGGACGGTAAATCTCGGAATGCGCCAAATTGATTTTGGTATCGACTTCTATGCCGGTCTGATGTGGACTGTTTGATATTATGCTGGTGTGAGCCGGAACAATTAAATCCATTTCACAAAGTTGCTCTAAAAGCTCGGCGGGAGCTAGTTGCTGCTTTAATCTCTCATGTAACAGATCAAAATCTTTGCTGCCGATTAGCACCAATAAGCGGCGTTGGCGTGCGGTCAAGGGGATAGAGCGATTCTGTAGCACCTCGACCCCACGTTGAGTTTTATAAAAATGCATCATAGCTGAATGAGTTGTTCACTAAATTCAGCTAGAGCATAGTCTGGGATAATTACAATAATATGAAGAATATATTAAAAAACAGATACTTGTTTTAAGGATTTTAAAGCGTGCTAATCGCGGTATTTTCGAGAGCCTTGCGCAAATAAGGATCCAGTTCATCTTGGCGCAATAGCCATTGCACATAGTCGGCAGGAAGCTCTGCAATTGCGCTACCGCGATGTTTACCAAAGTTAATCGTACGTGGAATTCGGGCATCTTCAGAAGCATCGAACAGCTCCTGCATACTGTTAATTTTCAGGTGGTGTACGATATGCATCAGGATGTTGGCAGTTAAAATAATATCCATATCGGCACGATGCGCTTTACGGATCATTTCACGTGCTCGTTCACTGCCTTTGGTAATCATATAAATCAGTGCAGAAATATTATGTGCTTCTGCATCGGGCCAGACCCGACGTGCTAAAGCCAGTGTACAAATCGCTTTAATTTTCGAGGTATCTACCCCACATTTTTCGACAGCACGAACGTCATAATCAATATTATGACCAATCATATAAATCGTTTCATCTGGCAGGCGAAAGGTACTGTAATGTGGCTGACCTTCCAGATCAGATTCCAGAATATGATGCACCGCCATGGCGGCAAAAGAAATGGGTTCGTCACATGAATAGAGCTGATCAAACAGGCGGCTTTTATCCATACTGATTTTATGGTCTACAATTGCGACAGGCGCATAGGCAATTTCAATGGGTTGACCATTTAAAGTATGCGTTTCGGTATCAAGAATAATGGCCTGCATGCGTTGAGCACCATAAAAGAAGAGACAGACTCATATTAACGATAAATTGGGAAAAAGATTAGGCTGAATATTAAAAAATATACTTTTTAGCGCAAAGAATGCTGTCAATAAATCCAATCTTGCTGCAGGTTAAGGTTCAGAACTCTCATGCAGGAAAAGATTTAGTGGTACACCTGAAATATTCTAAGGGTTAACACGAAGTCGCTGCTCTAGGTTTATAGGGGATAAAAAGGTAAGCGGAACTTAGCTTGAATCTCATTTTAAAATGCTTGCAAAGCGCTCGAGAAAACCAGTCTTTTCACATTTCAAGCAAGACTAGATGGTGAAGGAATAAAAAATGCTCAAAATTTTAAAAGTTAAAAACTTTAACGCCAATTCAATAATTTGATTTTACTTAAATTGGTCATGATTTCTAAAGGCTGGAGCAATATTTATAAAAAACTGCAGAAAGTTCATGATCGAAAATGCAAAACTTCATGCTACAATACGCGCCAATCTTAGCACGGCTTAAAAGCCCTAAATCAATAGGACCTCGCTAATGTTTGCCAATATCTCTATTGCTGAATTTGATCCAGAATTAGCTCAAGCAATCTCGAATGAAGATGCTCGTCAAGAAGCTCATATTGAGCTAATCGCTTCTGAAAACTACTGCTCACCAGCAGTCATGGAAGCTCAAGGTTCAAAACTCACTAACAAATATGCGGAAGGCTACCCAGGTAAACGCTACTATGGCGGTTGCGAATACGTAGACGTGATCGAACAATTGGCGATTGACCGTGCTAAAGAACTCTTTGGTGCTGATTATGCTAACGTTCAGCCACATGCTGGTTCACAAGCAAACTCAGCGGTTTACTTAGCGCTTCTTAACCCTGGCGATACAGTTTTGGGTATGAGCCTTGCTCACGGTGGTCACTTGACTCACGGTGCAAAAGTAAGCTTCTCTGGTAAAACATATAACGCGATTCAATATGGTTTAAACCCAGAAACTGGCGAAATCGACTATGAAGAAGTTGAACGTTTAGCGGTGGAACACAAGCCACGTATGATCGTTGCAGGTTTCTCTGCATACAGCCAAATCGTAGACTGGCAGCGTTTCCGTGACATCGCGGACAAAGTGGGTGCTTACCTGTTTGTTGATATGGCGCACGTTGCAGGTCTGGTTGCTGCTGGCGTTTACCCAAGCCCAGTGCAAATTGCTGACGTAACAACGACCACGACTCACAAAACACTTCGTGGTCCACGTTCTGGTTTAATCCTTGCGAAAGCAAACGAAGAAATCGAGAAAAAATTACAGTCTGCTGTATTCCCGGGTAACCAAGGTGGTCCTTTGGTTCACGCGATTGCAGCGAAAGCGATCTGCTTTAAAGAAGCGATGGCGCCTGAATACAAAGAATATCAAAAACAAGTTGTGGTGAATGCAAAAGCCATGGCTGAAGTGCTAATCGCTCGTGGTTATGATATTGTGTCTGGCGGTACTGAGAACCACTTGTTCTTGTTGTCGTTAATCAAACAAGATATCACAGGTAAAGAAGCAGATGCCTGGTTAGGTGCTGCTCACATTACTGTGAACAAAAACTCTGTACCAAACGATCCACGTTCTCCGTTCGTGACTTCAGGTATCCGTATCGGTACACCTGCAGTGACAACCCGTGGTTTCGGTGAAGCTGAAGTACGTGACCTTGCGGGCTGGATTGCTGACATTCTGGATGCGAAAGGTGATGAAGCGGTCATTAACGCGGTGAAAGCGAAGGTTGAAACTGTATGTGCTAAATTCCCAGTTTATGCATAATCGGTTTTAATCGGAAAGGAGCTCCCAACCGGGAGCTTTTTTTATAGCTGTTAAAATGACGAGAAAAAATCAGGATTTGGTTTAGCGCAATTCGAGTTAAACTATATCTATATCGCACCATGATTCAGGCCTAATATTTAATAGCTGATGTTGATAGGACAAGAAAATGAGTCATCAACAAAATCATATTGCGTTTTTCTGAATCTGGCTTAAAGTTTTTTATAGACCAATCTCATTTTTAAATATTTAAAAGAACTGATTTATTCATTGCCAGCTTTTTAGATCCACCCTGTACATTCTGCTTAGTACCTGAAAATTTTTATGCAAATTTCAGACGAGCTCAGGTGTTGGTGCAATAAGCGCTGTGAGTGAGATCATTTTCTTTAAATCTGAACATTGTATTTATAGGAATCATTCAAATATGGGCACAACCTGTATTTGGTGTTCCTGTTGGCTGTTGATTCATTAATTTTTTATTTAGGTATCTAACAAAGGTAATCAGGATGAATAAAACCACTATTATTTTATCTCAGCAGGATTTAGATCGTCTGGAAACCATGCTTGAGCATCAGACCAAGCTGAGCGAAACCATGATTCGTCTGGAAGATGAACTGGCACGTGCTGAAATAGTTGGCCCCGCGGAGATCGCAAGTAATATTGTCACCATGCATTCGCGTGTGTTACTGACTATTGCACCGTCTCCAGAGCCTGTGGAAGTCACACTGGTTTACCCACATGAGTTTAAAGGTGATAAAGGTCAGGTAAATGTGATTGCACCGATAGGCGCAGCCATTCTGGGCTTAGCCGAAGGTCAAACCATTGAATGGCCACAACCAGATGGCCACACCATGAAAGTGACCATTGAAAAAGTGCTTTATCAGCCAGAGAGTACCGGGGATTATCTCTGATATTGTCTTGAACGCATGCTCAAAAGCCATAGTAATATGGCTTTTTTCATTTATGATTGATGTTCAAGAGTTTCATCAGACTAAGCTAGCAGTACAGCAAAATTTATCAAACACATTTGCTTTCATTGCAAAAAATATAATTAAAATAAAGATAAAACATGGATTTAGTTAAAGTGATGTAACGAATTTCTGGATAAATATACACAACGTGGTCTGTTTTTTTGCTACATTCGAGGATATTCAAGATTTTTATTTAATCTCTCTAAAAGGATACAGTCTTCGTCATGTCGCGATTTGAAGCTTTACCCGCCTTGACTGACATGTCTTTTGATCGTGAAGAAATACTGACGATCAAACGTAATGAACTTGTGCCTGTACTGAGCCATCAATATGGACTGAATCATTATGCGGATTCTCTGATTCAGGCACAATCGGTGTTATTAAATGGGGTCGATCCGCATTTGACCCAACAGCTGAGCCAGACCATTGAGCAATTGATTCAGGCTTTGGCAGAATCTAAAAAATATCTGAAAAAACGTAAATTTAATGCACTACAAAAATGGCTTGGGATCGATCTGGATTATGGTTCGAGTCAGGTTGAATATTATCAGCGACTGGACCGTTTACTCGATCAAGCAGATCACTTAAGTCGTAAGTTACAGATTGAAATCCAGAAATCTCAGGCCCGTTTTCAGCAGCTTTTGGGTCTACGTGAGCAGATGGCCAAGCATATTGTCGCGGCAGACGAGTTTTTATCAGAATATCCGCTGTTCATCAAAAACCAGCATCCACTGGATAATTTTTCTGAGCGGCTTTCCAAGAAAATCAATACACTGCGTACCTTGCAAAGCAGTAATGACATTGCCATTACCCAGATGCAGCTTTCACAGCAGCTGTCCTTTAGCTTATTAGACCGCTTTAAAGAAGCGCAACAGGTCTTGATTCCGGCTTGGCAATATCATGTCCAACAAAGCCAGAGCAAGCACTCGACAAGTGATCTAGAAAAACTTGATAATAGCCGTGAAAGTCTGATTAAAACGTTAAAAAAATCCCTCGAGAAACCCTCGAAAACATAACAATATAAGGTGAACCATGACCAAGTCTGATTTAGTAAATTTACCTGTTGAAAGCTCGAATGAACTGGTCGAACAAAAATTTCAGCAAATGGATCTGAAAGAACTGGGCTTGCAACCTGCTGACTTTCAGGAAGTACTGGCAGCACGTAAAGAATTGCAGGATATGAGTCATAACAGCGTGGCTGAGTATGGTAAAAATATTGCGACCAAAACCTCGACCTATACTGATGAATTACTGAATCTGGTCCAAAATAGAGATCTGGATGCGACAGGACAGAAACTGAATCAGGTGGTGCAGGTGGCCCAGCAACTGAATACCAGCAGCATTTTAAGTCAAAAGAAAAGTTCAGGTTTTTTTGGCAATATCATCAGCAAGTTCAAAGGCGCAAAAGGCAACTTTGATGCACATTTCAATACCACCAAAGAGCAGCTCGATGTACTGGTCAAAGAAATTGAAACCTCGCAGTCCGGTTTGAAAGCGCGTGTAGATACCCTGGATAAAATGTTTGACGGGGTACAGGATGAATATAAACAGCTCGGGGTACATATTGCTGCCGGCCGTTTACGTGAGCAGGAGCTACAGCAGGAAATCTCCGCTTTAACCGCTTTGCCGCAAGATCAGAGCACAACACAGAAAATTTATGATCTGAACCATCTGGCCAATAATCTGGAAAAACGGGTCAGCGATTTGCAGGTTTTGCAGCAATCTGCCATGCAAACCTTGCCGATGATCCGGATTATTCAGTCCAACAACCTGATGCTGGTCGACAAGTTTTATGCCATTAAAAATATTACTTTACCGGCATGGAAAAACCAGATCAGTCTGGCCATTTCTCTGAGCGAACAAAAGAACAGTGTCCAGCTGGCCAATACCATTGATGATGCCACCAATGAACTGCTGCGCCGTAATGCAGATCTATTGCATCAGAACTCTGTCGATACCGCAAAAGCCAATCAGCGCTCGGTAATTGATATCGAAACGCTTGAACATGTGCAAAACACCCTCATTAAAACAGTCAATGATGTGATTCAGATTCAGAAAGAAGGTGTACAAAAACGCACAGAAGCAACCGTGCGTTTGAAGGCTTTACAGGATAATCTGAATCACTTGGTGATTGAATCAAGTACGAGCGGATCAAAGCCCAACTAAATATTGTGGTTGAAGATCTAAAAGGAGTAAAGATTGCCTCCCTTAGATGAATATGCGGTGTCTCCTGGTGAGATCAAGCAAGGCGTGGTTGCGCTCAAGAAACGTCAACGCAATTTGATGTTATTGGGTATCACCAGTTCTACGGTATTTATTGCCTCCATCATTGGTCTGTTTTTTCAGCAGGAACTGGTCTATGGCTTTTTTGGCCTGAGTACCGAAGTGCAGCAGTTACATTTACCGGTCAGTGTAGATGCCACGCTGGCCAGTATTGGTGATAGTCCGGATTATTTTTTTAGTTTGCTGAGCTGGTTTGGCTGGTTGATTATTAAAATTTTTGCTTCTTTTATCGGTGCATTTTTTATCATTGGCCTATTAAAGAAACTGCGTTTCTTTTATGTGCGCTTTCAGTCTTTTGTGCTGAAATTTGTCGCCTGGCTAATTGCCTTTATCGTGATCTGGTCGGGATTAACTTACTGGCAGCATGATTTACGGAATGACCGGCATGATGCTTATCAGCAGGTGGTGTATTACGATAGCAATATCAATGACAGTGAAATTGCACGATACCTCGCCGATTCAGAGATTGCCACACCGGTAAAATCTTATTTACTGGCACAAACAGCACTTTTGCATAAACCGCAAGATTTATCGGCTGCAAAACCTTATGTATTCAATCTGGTAGAAGCAGAAAAGCAGGATGCAAAATTTGAGCAATATGGCTTTAAGCCGGAACAACTCTGGACCATGCAGCAACAGATCTATGGTCAAGCCATGACACCGGTTGCCAAGAGTGTAAATACGCAAGTACAACAGGCAAACCAGTTGAGTCAGATCACCTATCTGGTGATTATTGGAGTGGCCATTTTATCGGCATTTCTGAGTTTGGTTTTGTTCTTCTTGGCCAATTCAATCAAAGGCCGATCCTTGCGTATCGAGCAACGGATAAATTAATGTTTTAGAAATGCTCCTGTTTAGGAGCATTTTTTATCTGCTGATGAAACAGTATAAAAATTAAAAGCTGAAATACCAAAAATAATTATCAAACCAGTGATCTAAAAAAACGATTTACAATATAAAAACAAACTGTTTTACCTATTTTGATTTATGCACTAATATCGCTTTATCAAATAAATATTTATTCCTTTGGAGACGTTAGCCATGTTAGACCAAAATACTTCAGCTCAATTAAAAACACTACTCGAACGTCTGGAAAGCCCGATTGAACTGGTTGCGACTTTAAATGATTCCGACAAATCTGCAAAAATCAAAGAACTGGTTGAGGAAGTGGCTGCATTATCTGATTTAGTCACTGCACGCTTTGACGGTACAAACCAACGTGCTCCAAGCTTTGGTATTGCCAAAGCAGGTGAAGAGCCACGGGTCTACTTTGCAGGTCTGCCAATGGGGCATGAATTCACCTCACTGATTCTGGCTTTACTGCAAAGCTCTGGTTATGCACCGAAAGTATCTGCTGAAGTTTTAGAGTCGATTAAAGGCTTAGGGATCAAATCTGATTTTGATGTATTTGTATCACTCAGCTGCCATAACTGTCCGGATGTGGTTCAAGCCTTAAACCTGATTGCAATTTACAACCCGGGCACAACAGCCACCATGATTGATGGTGCCTTCTTCCAGGATGAAGTGGAAGAACGCAAAATCATGGCGGTGCCGATGGTGTTCCAGGACAACCAGCATATCGGTCAAGGTCGTATGACTTTGGAAGAAATCGTGGCAAAACTGGACACCAACTCTGCAGCAAAAGAGGCTGAAAAGCTCAATGCCAAAGATGCTTTTGATGTACTGGTGATTGGTGGTGGTCCTGCAGGCAATACCTCTGCGATCTATGCTGCACGTAAAGGCATTAAAACCGGGATCGTGGCTGAACGCATGGGCGGTCAGGTCATGGACACCATGGACATCGAAAACTATACCTCGATTCAGAAAACCCAAGGTCCCAAGTTTGCTGCTGAAATGGAAGCACACGTACGAGAATACGGTGTCGACATCATGAACCTGCAACGTGTCTCTAACATCAAAGGTGCAGATGAAACGGCCAATGGTCTGGTAGAAGTCACTTTAGAGAATGGTGCCAAACTGGAATCGAAAACCGTGATTCTGTCGACCGGTGCACGCTGGAGAGAAATGAATGTTCCGGGTGAGCAGGAATACAAAACCCGTGGTGTGGCCTACTGCCCACACTGTGATGGTCCTCTGTTTAAAGGCAAACGTGTTGCGGTAATCGGTGGGGGTAACTCTGGTGTTGAAGCTGCGATTGATCTTGCAGGGATTGTAGAGCATGTGACTTTGGTTGAGTTTGATAGCAAGCTTCGTGCGGATCAGGTATTGCAAGACAAATTAACAAGCTTGCCAAACACCACGGTGATTAAAAATGCTTTGTCGACTGAAGTGGTGGGTGACGGTTCACAAGTGACTGCACTGAAATACAAAGACCGTACGACTGACCAAGAGCACACCGTTGAACTTGCAGGAATCTTCGTACAGATTGGTTTGTTGCCGAATACCGATTTCTTAAAAGCAACAGCGGTTGAATTGTCAAATCGTGGTGAGATCCTGATTAACGAACGCAACGAAACCAATGTGAAAGGTGTATTTGCAGCAGGTGACTGTACTACTGTTCCGTATAAGCAGATCATCATTGCCACAGGTGAAGGCGCGAAAGCATCACTGTCTGCATTTGATTATATCATCCGTTCAGGTCAGTAAAAAATAACACCAAGGTTCCCCAAAACCTTGGTGTTCGATCTCGATTATCTTTGTTATACCTTTTTATAGGAACTCCGGACGCTAACACCAGAGTTCCTTTTTTTATTGTTATATTTGCTTCCTTTTTTAGATCAGCCAGAAGCATCCCCAATTGCTTCTGGCTGTTTCTTTCCTCTGTACTGTTTTTGTTCTGACTCTTATTATTCAGCCTTCCCCAAGGTTGTCTTTATTCAATGCAATATTTATTCCAATGTTTGATCAGTACTTAAGACTGGAACAAATTCAAGACTTTAAATTTTTCTAACAGTTGCTCTTGCGTCTCTACATGCTCAGGATGTGGCACAATGCACTCAATTGGGCATACATCTACACAGGTTTGGCGCTCATAAAAGCCGACACATTCCGTACAACGGTTCACATCAATCTCATAGACTTTCGCACCCTCATAAATCGCATCATTTGGACATTCTGCTAAACACATATCGCAATTGATGCATTTGTCGGTAATCAGCAGCGCCATGTTTAACTCGCCTGATAAGCCAGTGACGATGCCGAAACATCTATAGTCGATGTCGGCAGATTGCGGATGAGCAGTGCATATTGCATATCTACATCTGCCGGAACCGGAATCTCGACGATATGACCTGAGCCTTTAGCCTCAGAAATCAGATTGCCTTTTTTGTCTTTCATTTCGGTTAAAACAAAGCTGATATTGCCTTGCGTCGTCATCAGCTCTAAGGAATCACCCACGACAAAACGGTTTTTTACATCAATTTTGATGGAGTTACCGTTACGTTCTAAGACTTCACCGCAGAACTGTTGATGGTCAAAACTTGAAGAGCCATTTTCATAATTGTGATATTCACTGTGCACATGACGGCGCAGGAAACCTTCGGTATACCCACGATTGGCCAGACCTTCTAATTGCGTCATCAATGCTGGGTCAAATGGTTGGCCCGCAAGCGCATCATCAATGGCCTTACGATAGATTTGTGCGGTACGGGCACAGTAAAAATAGGATTTGGTCCGGCCTTCAATCTTCAAGGAATGTACCCCGACCTTGATCAGACGCTCGATATGTTGTACCGCACGTAAGTCTTTAGAATTCATGAAATAAGTGCCGTGTTCATCTTCTTCGGCAGCAAACATGTCTTCATCATTACGCTGTAATAATATCGGTTCATCAAATTGATGCTGTGCTTGCATATGTGCTTCGTCGGCATCTTGAGAGCAGCAGCCTGAATCCAGATTTTTCACTGGAATCACATCACCAGTTTCATCTTCCTTCGCATCCAGAACTTTGTATTCCCAGCGGCAGGCATTGGTACACGCACCCTGATTGGCATCACGTTTATTCATATAACCAGACAGCATGCAACGGCCGGAATAAGCCATGCACAGCGCACCATGTACGAAAACCTCAATCTCCATATCCGGTACTTGCTGTTTAATCTCAGCAATTTCTTCAATCGATAATTCACGTGACAGAATCACGCGCGTGAGTCCCATATTTTTCCAGAATTTTACCGTTGCCCAATTCACTGCATTGGCTTGCACAGACAGATGAATATCCATTTCTGGAAAATGTTCACGCACCATCATGATCAGGCCCGGATCAGACATGATCAGCGCATCCGGCTGCATCGCCACCACAGGTTCCAGATCACGAATAAAATTTTTCAGTTTGGAATTATGCGGCTGGATATTGACGACCACATAGAACTTTTTACCTAGCTCATGGGCTTCTTGAATGCCAATCGCCAGATTGTCATGATCAAATTCATTATTACGAACGCGCAAACTATAACGCGGCTGACCTGCATAGACTGCATCTGCACCATAGGCGAAGGCATAGCGCATATTTTTCAGTGAACCGGCAGGTGAGAGGAGTTCAGTAACGGTCGTCAGGCTCATGATGGAATCGAAAGACATATAAAAAGTACGGCTTTATTCTAACCATCTAAAATTTGGATTCAACCCAGTAAATTACTCGGAAATAAGCAATTTAGAATAAAAAGAATGTTTTATTTTGAGTGAAATGAAGCACTAAAATTATTCAATATTCAATTATTTTCAGTCTGTTCGAGCATTTTTAAAATCTGGCAATGATCAATGGTGGTCGGAATATTGCAACTTTGACGAAGTGTACTGAGCTGTTGTTGAAACAACTGTAATTCCTTAATTTTTCTGGATATATCTTCTAAGTGCCGGTCAATCAGCTGATTCACTGCACCGCATTCCTGCTGCGGATTCTGTTCGAGTTTAATCAGGGCTTCAATCTCTTTTAAGGACATGTCCAAAGCACGACAGCGTTTGATAAAAAGCAGCCTTTTCAGGGCTTCTTCACCATAATAACGATAGCGATTACTTGCTCGAAAATTCGGCTGTATCAAGCCTTTCTTCTCATAAAAGCGAATGCTATCTGTGCTTAAAGCAGTCTTTTTGGCTATTTCTGAAATTAAATAAACTGACATTGCTCGCTCCTGCTTGACCTTGGAGTTAGTCCATAGTTTCTAATTATTTTAACTCATTTTTTGCACGAAAGTATGGAAGATCAACATGGCCTGTAGCTGTAGTCATGAACCTGCTCCACCCAAACCTGACAGTAAGTTTAGAACGGCGTTATGGATTGCCTTGGTGGTGAACCTGACTTTATTTGTGGTAGAACTGATTGGTGGGGCCTATGCACATTCATCGGCTTTGTGGGCAGATGCCTTGGACTTCTTTGGTGATGCCGTCAATTATGGCGTCTCTTTGGCGGTCATCGGTGCAAGTCTGTACTGGCGCGCAACAGTCGCTTTACTCAAGGGAATGACCATGGCCTTATTTGGCCTGGTGATCATGGGAAAAGTCATTTATGCCTATCTGCAAGGCATTCCGCCAGAGGCACTGACCATGGGCTTGATTGGTGTGCTGGCATTGCTGGCAAATGTATTTACGGCAGTCATTCTTTATGCCTTTCGTGAAGGTGATTCCAATATGCGGTCAGTCTGGCTGTGTAGCCGAAATGATGCCATTGGCAATGCTGCCGTGATTCTGGCAGCAGTCGGGGTTTTTGGTACAGGCAGTCTGTGGCCAGATATAATAGTGGCGATGATTATGGCGAGTCTTGGTTTAACTGCGGGCTATCAGATTATGAAGCAGGCACTGGCAGAACGGGCATTAGGACATGAGTCAGCCTGATTCTGAATATTTAAGTTTAATCCTAAAGAAGCTGCTTAACGGGCAGCTTCTTTATGGCCTGGATATTTTAAATAGATGAAAAATAAAGCTTTACAAATCCACTAATTTTAGAAAGAATCATCCGCGAAATTTATAGAATAGCAATATAACTTAACCATTTAATTTTTATTGTTTTTGAGGGGGGACAATGAACTTCATAAAACTACTTTCACTTGCGGCCATGGTGCTGATGACGGGCTGTAGCTCTATGGTCATCACTTATGATGCCACCGGTCAGGTGATTGGATCATGTAAAGCAACCCGCGGTCTGCTTTCAACTGCAAGTGCCCATTGTGGTGGTTCAGGTAATGCGATGGGTGTGAATTACAATAGCGTGGATGCCAAGACGGGTTTGTTGCCAGCACTGCCAAGTCAAAACCAGATTAATTTAAAGCCATAAAGAATACAGGGGAATATCATGAAATTATCAGCACTTATTGCACTGGCACTGGTATTAACAGGCTGTGCATCGACAGTGACTACATTTGACTCGCATGGCCGTATGATCGGTTCATGTAAGGCAGAAAGCGGTTTTATCATTGGTGGTGGCGCAGGCTGTTCAGGTTCTGCCAATCAGGAAGGTCGTGATCGTTAATTTTTTAACGCCGATTCAAATAAAAAACCGAAGCTTCAAGCTTCGGTTTTTTAATTCTGATCATCTAAAATCAGATTTTATTTTTCCACGAATGCACGTTCAATCACGTAATCGCCTAGAACACCCATTTTAGGTGACTCTTTTAGACCGTGTTGGTCTAGAAGTGCAGCCACATCGTCGAGGAAGGCCGGGCTACCACACAGCATAGCGCGATCCGTTTCCGGGTTAAAACGTGGCAGACCAATTTTTTCAAACAGTTCGCCGGTTTCAATTGCAGTCGTAACGCGACCTTGGTTCGGATATTCTTCACGCGTCACAGTCGGGTAGTACACTAATTTTTCTTTTGCACCAAGCTCTGAGAAGAATTCGTGATTTGGTACTTCATTCAAAATCAAATCTTGATAAGCCAGTTCAGAAATGAAACGGGTACCATGTACGATAATGATTTTTTCAAAACGTTCATAAGTTTCAGGATCACGGATGGTCGCCAAGAATGGTGCAAGGCCAGTGCCTGAAGACAGAAGATACAAGTTTTTGCCTGGGTTCAGGTCATCTAGCACCAAAGTACCTGTCGGTTTTTTAGAAATCAGGATGTCATCGCCGACTTTTACTTTTTGTAGAATGGAAGTCAGTGGGCCATCCGGCACTTTAATTGAGAAAAACTCTAACTCTTCTTCGTAGTTGGCACTTGCAATTGAATATGCACGCATTAAGGGCTTGCCATTGACTTCAAGGCCGATCATTACAAACTGACCGTTTTTAAAACGTAAAGCAGTGTCACGAGTCGTTTTAAAAGAGAATAAAGTATCATTCCAGTGGTGGACGTGAGTAATCTTTTCGACGTTAAAAGCAGCCATTAAAGGTCTCAATAAGTTATCAAATTAGAACAACTTGCTATTCTAAACTAAATCCATTCTCTATAAACTGAATATATTTAATTGAGCTTATCAAAAAAAGTGATGATGACTGAAATTAAGTTGCCGATTATTGGTTATATGCAATCACCCTACAAAGAAAAATTTGGTATTCCACGGCAGCCCAATCTGGTGCAGGTCGAAAGTTATATCGAAATGGTCGGCCCCTATAATGATTTGCTGGCATTTGAAGGAATTGAGGCTTTTAGTCATCTCTGGCTGATCTGGCAGTTTCATGATAATAAATATCAGGAGAATGCGAAATTCCGTCCTCAAGTACGCCCACCACGTTTGGGCGGCAATCAGAAGATTGGCGTCTTTGCGACACGGAGCATGTATCGTCCAGCGCCGATTGGCTTGTCAGTTGTTCAACTCAAAGAAGTCAAGAAGGTCGGCAAGAATGTACGTGTGTATCTAAATGGAAGTGATTTGCTGGATGGAACGCCGATTGTCGATATCAAGCCCTATATTCAGTATTCAGATGCCGTGATTGAGGCACAAAGTGGTTATGCACAGGATGAGCCACAACGTAAATCGGTAATTTGGACAGAAGAGGCGGAGCAGCAAAAACAGCAGTTCATGAATAAGGGAAAAGTTTCTCCACAAATACTGCAAGAACTCGAAAAAGTTCTCTCTTTAGATCCGAGACCTGCTTATCAGGATGATGAGGAACGGGTTTATGGAATGAAGTTTGCGGATTTAGATGTGAGATTTTTGGTAACAGAGTTATCTGTTTATATATCAGAAATAGAATATATTGAATTGTGATTGAAGAAACTAAGATAAGCGTATCTTATATACGCTTATCTCTAGTCATATTTTTACTTCAATTTACGATATTTATCAATTTCTTGACTAGCAGTAGAGTTGAAAACAGTACATTCTTTTTGTAAAGATTGAATATATAACTCTTGTTCTAAAATTTCCTCTGCATCTGTAAGTTTATCAGACTTAAGGTCTTTTAAAATTTGTGTTTCAATTTCAATTTCTTTATTTAAAGAGTAATAGATACCTGATTTATTGTACTCGCCCATACGATATTTATTATCAACTTGCACAAGAGCACTAATATATTCATTTGGGTAAATTGAATTCGAGATGAAAGCGTTATAACTACCTAAATTTATAGTTTTATATCCTTCAGAGAATATGTTCTGGAAACTATCATAAGTCTCATATGGATTTTTATACATCATAATGAAGTCTTTACTCGAAGATAAACTTAATCCTCTTAAGCACTTTGAGCCATTTGGAAATGTCTTGCCTTTAAGTTTGGAAAGATAAAATTGTGCAAAATCACCATAATTATCCAGCTTGGGTTCTAAAGAGACTAGATACAGATGAGTATCTATGTATTCACCCAATAGTTTACCCGATAGATCGACTAACTCATATTTTTCAGTTAATTGAAGACCTGTATGTCCAATTTTAGAGGATGGAATATAAGTTTTCTCAGTCACCGAGTTTTTTAGAAGTGATCCAATTTTATAGCCTAATTCAGGATCTTTATTTAACTCTAATTCGTACAGACCTTCATTGGTTAAGTAATCACCAAAAATATACAGTTCATTTATATCAAGATTTTCCATATCTTTTCGGTTGCTTAAATAGTCTACACGGACATACTGCGTATCTCCTTTACTCGTAAAAGTGAGTTTGTCGAATAAATAATCGGAGCCAGTAAAATATGAAGGAGAATAGGCAGACCATTCAGAATCATTTGTTGTAGTATTTCCAGTTCCAGTTCCAGTTCCAGTTCCAGTTCCAGTTCCAGTTCCAGTTCCAGTTCCAGTTCCAGTTCCAGTTCCAGTTCCAGTTCCAGGGTTTGAATCAGAAGAAGAGGAGCCCCCACCACAAGCACTTAGCATGAATGCACTAAAAATTGCGAGTGATAAATTCTTAAATTTCATAAAAATCCCTATAAAAAATCGTAGTAATAAAATTGTTTTTTAAAATAAAGCAGACTAATTATAGCGAATAAATATCAAAATTAAATTTGCAAAATATATAAAAATTAACTATTTAAATATACTTAACAATCAAAATACCATCCACCACAAAATACCAATCAACACCGCCATATGCAAAATCTGTACTGGCGCAAAGTACAGAGAAAATTTGAAACCACCCGTTACAGCAGCATTGACTGACTTGGCTACAGCATGTGCGCCCAGCCCCAAAAGCAGGGCATAGATCAGCCGGGTATTGGATGGATCTCCTTGAATGACCACGCTTGCCATTGCGGCATGAATTTCAAATAAAGATGCGAACAAGGTACCTGCCAGCAAACCCGCATCTCCTAGTAATAGCTCTAGCCCATAAATTCCAGCCTGAATCAATGTCAAGGTGACGGCAATAATTACCGCCTCCTTCAGGCTAAACATCTGACTATCTTCTTCTTTTTCACAGTTCTCCGCTGGCTTGGCTTTACGTAATAGCAGAAATGCACAAGCAGCCAAAATGGCCATCGCAACCAAGGAGGGTAAAATCAGAATTTTCAGCCAGCTCCACGACACCCCTCCAACGACAATAAATAACAGTATCAGGGTCGAAATACAGGACATGAGTGCTGCGCCTGCATTGGATTTAGCATCGACCTCACCTTTGCGCACCTGTAGACCTAAATGGGCAATGGTCGCGGTACTGGAGACAAAACCTGAAGCGAGGGAGGATAGCATGAGGGCATTTTTACTGGATAAAAGCCGTTTGGCCACGTGAGCAAGTGCCTGTACCACCAGAATCAGAGTGAGTAGTCTCAAGATCAGATGCGGGTTGAGGACTTCTCCCCATAAAGGCGTGTCGGGTGTTAGTGGCAGGCCGATCAGAATCAGGGCAAGTAATAATAGCCCATCTCTAAACTCTGCTTCGGTAATCCATTGTCCGGCAATATTATGCAGGGAGTGTTTGGCCATCAGAATAGTCGTCAGCATGACCGCGAGCCCTGCGGCCAAGGGGATATTCCAAAGACAGATTGCCCCAATAAAATACGTCATGAGAAAGGCGAGTTCTGTGGTAATGCCAGGATCTTCAGGCTGATTTCGGATTGAAAAAATCACCATGCCACCCACAATCAGCGCACCAGCAAGCCCAATACTCATACCGAACAGGAAGCATAGCGCACCCAATAAGGCACAGATGGCAAAAGAGCGTAATCCGGCAAAACTGGGTTGCTGTTCACGTTGTTTATGACGTTCTCGTTCCAGACCGATTAACAAACCACAGCCCAGAGCCGCTGTCAGAATGGCCAGAAGGTCCTGAAAAGAGCTACTGCTATTAAAGGGCACCACGCTAAAATCCAAGTTTCACCTCAGTCACCGAACAAAACATGCTGATTGAAATATAGGCGATTCCTTCAGGTAGCAGCAAGCCGGAAATACAGCGAGGAGCGAATAAAGCTCGGAAAGTCTTATTGTTTTACATCCATTCGGTAAAAGTCACCGGCAGGAGCAACTGGGGAATGCGAAAAATCACAAAAACTTGCTATAGTGACGGCAGGTTTGGGGACTGATAATAATGAAATTTGACTTTGAAATTGATACGGCCTGGTGTTTAGACCAACTGTTTAAAGATGGCAAAATAAGTGAACGTGACCGCATGCTGATACAGACCACGCATCGGCAACGTGACCAGTTAAAATGGCATCCCTTACAATGGATTGCCAACTTCAATCTCATTGATCAATCTCATCCGCAAACCACATTGACCTTGAACCGCTTATGTCAGTGGCTGGCCGAAAAAACCGGATTAATGTTCTATATCATCGATCCTTTAAAAGCGGACGTACAGGCATTGACCCATGTCATGTCACAGGAATATGCACTACGTAACCATATTCTGGCCGTTGAGATTCAGGCCGATAAAGTTCTGATCGCGACCGATCAGCCGTATAAGACTGAATGGGTCTCTAATCTTGAACAGAATATTTCCCCGAAAAAAATCCAACGGGTGCTGCTGAATCCAGAACAGTTACAACGATATATTGTCGAATATTATCAGGTTAGCCGTGCCGTCAGTGGCTCACAAAAATCCTCGGCCTATGACCGGGAAAATAAAGGCGTCGAAGCCTTGCTACAACTGGGCGATTCGCAAAATCCGGATGCCAATGACCAGCATATTGTCAAACTGGTGGACTGGGTGCTGCAATTTGCCTTTGAACAGGGTGCAAGTGATATTCATATGGAACCGCGCAAAGGTACGGGCAAGATTCGCTTTCGAATCGATGGGGTGTTGCATACCATTTATAACATGCCGGCCAATACGCTGACAGCGGTAATTTCCCGGATCAAGATTCTGGGCCGGATGAATGTGGCAGAAAAGCGTAAACCACAAGATGGCCGTCTGAAAACCCGAACGCCGAAAGGACAGGAAACCGAATTGCGTCTGTCGACCTTGCCGACCGCATTTGGCGAAAAACTGGTGATGCGGATTTTTGATCCGGAAGTTCTGGTCAGAAGTTTTCAGCAACTCGGTTTTGAAGGGCATTTACTCAATGACTGGAATAATCTGACCAGTCACAGTCACGGCATCATTCTGGTCACCGGGCCAACTGGTTCTGGTAAAACCACAACACTGTATTCGACCTTGAAGCAGCTGGCGACGGAACAGGTCAACGTCTGTACCATTGAAGATCCGATCGAGATGCTGGAACCGAGTTTCAACCAGATGCAGGTCAATAACGGTATTGAACTGGGCTTCGCCGATGGCGTGCGCGCGCTGATGCGTCAGGATCCGGACATTATCATGGTCGGTGAGATTCGTGATCAGGATACTGCCAATATGGCGATCCAGGCGGCACTCACCGGGCATCTGGTCTTATCTACCCTACATACCAATGATGCGCCGTCGAGTCTGACCCGTTTGCATGATCTGGGCGTGCAACCTTTTCTGACCGCAGCCACCATTCTCGGGGTATTGGCGCAGCGTCTGGTGCGTAAACTCTGCCCACACTGCAAGCAGGAAAGCTTCCTGAATGAACAGGAATGGCAGCATCTGGCGGCAGACTATCCTTTACCGCGTCCGGAATTTGTTTTTAAAGCCGTAGGTTGTGAGGAGTGCCGTCATACCGGTTATAAAGGCCGGATTGGTATTTACGAATTTATGCCCCTGAGTCTGGAAACCAAGCAGCTGATTGGGGCCGACGCTAACTTAAACCAGCTACGCCAGCAGGCAAAAAAAGAAGGGGTAGAACCGCTGCGTATCGCGGGTGCGCGTAAGGTCGTAGAAGGAATGACCACACTGGAAGAAGTATTGAGAGTGGTACCTTTAAATTAATTTTTAAAGATGAAGCAATCTTAAGTTTCAATTCATCTTCGGCTGTTTTAATAGCATTATCGAAACAAAGCACAGATACACAAAGAGGTATACGCCATGAAAATGATGATGAATACAGTTTTAGCAGCCGCACTGATGGGTTCAATTGCGACAGCCGCAGTTGCAAGTAATGAAGCCGTGAATCAACCCGTGGTAAATCAGGCTGCTTTTGCGAAAACGATGACAGTGCAACAGGCCTTGGGCATGAAAGATGATAGCAAGGTTCAGCTTAAAGGCTATGTGGTTAAAGCGGTTGGTGATGAAAAATATCAGTTCCGTGACAGCACAGGCAGCATTACCGTAGAAATTGATGATGAACTGTGGCAAGGCAAACCGATTTCAGCCAAAACGCCAGTGACCATTATCGGTGAAGTGGATATTGACTATAAACCGGCAAAACGAGTTGAAATTGATGTCGAGCAGCTTCGTTTCTAATTCTAATATGAGCAGATGAATTGAATCTGAAGCTTGCTCTGGATTCAAAAACTGTAAAAAACCACATGCAAATCATACAAAAAAGCATGTGGTTTTTTTGAGTCTGGAGATTTTTCAGGGCAAGATAGACAGATTGGCAAAGCGGAGCACAGCATGCGTATTCTTTTGGCAGAAGATGATCAGTCTCAGGCAGAAAGTATTCAGACCTGGCTGGAAATGGACGGCTATGTGATTGACTGGGTCGAGCGTGGCGATCATGCCATTTTGGCCATCGAACAGCATCAATATGACTGCGTATTACTGGATCGCGGACTACCACATGCGACTGGAGATGACATTCTAAAAAGCTTACGCAGCACACAGAAAGATACACCGGTGATTTTTATTACTGCCCGGGACAGTATTGATGACCGGGTTGAAGGTCTGGATTTGGGTGCCAATGATTATCTGGTCAAACCTTTTAGTCTGGAAGAGCTTTCTGCCAGGGTGCGCGCGCAGTTAAGACTGAAACAGCAAACGCCAAATCATATTCTGAAATGGCAGGATTTAAGTCTGGATACCCAGGCCAAGGCCCTGAACAAGGCTGGACAGCCGATTGATCTGACTGCGAAAGAATTTCAGATTTTATATAAACTGATGCAGCAGCCGGAACATGTCATTACCCGCGAGCAACTGGAGGAATCGCTATATGCCTGGGGGGATGAAATTGAAAGTAATGCCATTGAAGTGTTTATTTACCAGTTACGTAAAAAAATTGGCAGCCAGATGATTAAAACCATCCGTGGTTTGGGTTATCGCATGCATAAACCCGAGGCATAAATATGTCTGCACCAGTCTCCCTGCAAACTCGCCTGATCAAGAATGCCATGCTGAGCTCCATGCTGGCAGGATTGTTGGCGTGGTTGCTGTTACTCGGGGTTTCAAGTTATCAAGCCATTCAGCTGCATGATGATTTGATGGAACAGATTTCCGAGCTCTTACTTGGTGATATCAGACAGGCCAAAGGTGATCAGGTCGATGAAATCAGCGAGCAATTCGATATTCAATATGCGCTATTGCTCAATCAGGATATTTTGACCACGTCCATCGATGATGATTTGATTAACAGTGTGCGGGTTAATGAACACAGTGGCTTTCAGTTTGCTTATGAAAATGGCCGTTTTATCCGGATTTTAACTGCTAAAGAGGATGGCTTGCAGGCCAAAGTACTGCAGCCTTTATCGGTACGTTTTAACGAGTTATGGCAAACCACCTTCAGTTTTGCCGGAATTTTACTGATACTCTGGTTATTGCAATGGCTGATTTTACATGTGGTCGTGAAACGTCAATTACAACCTCTAAATAATATTTCCCGCGCCATAGGTTCCAAGTCGGCCGAAGATTTAAGTCCGGTCAACAGTCCAGATCCTGAAATCACGGAATTGCAACCAATTGTGCAGCAGTTAAATGCCATGCTGAATCGGCTGGAAAAATCACTGCTGGCCGAACAGCGCTTTACTGCCGATGCATCGCATGAATTACGCTCGCCGCTTTCTGCCATTCAGATGCGTTTGCAGGTATTGAAACGTCAATATCAGCATGATGCCCAGTTGCCGCAAGCCCTGCAACTGATTCAAAATGATGTCAATCGTGGTACGCAAGTGCTGGAGAATTTACTCTTATTGGCACGTCTGGATCCTGAAAAAGCAGAGCAGTTGCCGCAACAGGCCGTAAATCTGAAAATGATTGTTCAGGAGGTATTACAGGCCTTGCAGCCTTTTGCCGCAGAGAAACAGATCAAATGGCAGCTGAGCATAGACGATGGCCAGATCATGGCAAATGCAGAATTAATTTTTAGCTGCATTCGTAACTTGGTGGATAATGCAATTCGCTATAGCCCAGAACAAGGTAGGATTGAGATAAAAACAGATGTTGATGCCGCAGGGCGTTTGCGCTTAGTGATTGAAAATTCGGGAACAGGCATAGCAAGGGAAGTATTGGTACATCTGGGAGAACGGTTTTATCGTGCTTTAGGCACACGTACCTCAGGATCGGGTTTGGGGCTGTCGATTTGTCGTAAGATCATGCAATTACACGCAGCAGAAATTGAGATTGCGGCCTCTGATTTGGGCGGACTGAAAGTTGTACTCAGTTTTGCCAAATCGTAATTCAGTTCGCTAAAAAAGCAGTATGCGCTGATTCATACTGCTGGTTCCCACGTTTATTATGATTAGAGTGTTATCGTTATTTTGTGAGGATCAGGCGATTATTACGGGTCAGGCGTAAACGGTATTCTTCACCAGCATGCATGATTCTAATTTCACGCCCAAGTGCGAAAAGATTATTTGAGTGCAGCATGGGTAGTGCATGATGGCTATCGTTATTACGGCTAAACAAGCTAAAAGGTGCGTTCATTCCATCGACTCCGTGGTATCTGTTTTGGATTGATTTAAATGATAATCATTATCGAATAGGTCTGTCAATGAATAATTCTGTAATTTATAAAATAGAGCAATTTGCTTACAATCTGTAAAAATTCGAGTGCAGTAAAATGATGTCTAAACCCAATATTCATGTTGCGATTTCAATCTTATTTCATAAAAATCAAGTGCTTGTGGGGTGGCGAGAAGCCAGTCAGCATCAAGGCAACAAATATGAATTTCCAGGTGGAAAAGTAGAATCGGGTGAGCAACCGGTTGAAGCCTGTCGACGTGAAGTGCTGGAAGAGGTCGGGATTGATCTGGATCAGTGGCATGCATTCGATTTTATCTGTCATGAATATGAAGATGTCATTGTCAACCTACATATATTTCATGCGTCAGTGTCTGAGTCACAATTGTCAGGAATTCAACCACCCTGGAGCTGGTATGCGCGTGAACAGCTGAGCAGTCTGAATTTTCCCAAAGCCAACCAGTCCATGCTGCAAAAGCTGCAATGGCCACAACGTATTAAGATCGCAGATGATCTGGCGATTTTACATCAACTTGATCCAGATCAGATGCTATATTGGCGCGTTGAAATCACACCTGAACGGGTCATACAATTACAACAGCTTCCGATTGAACAGCTTTCCAAGCTCATGATTAATCAGGAACTCTGGTCACAGCTCAATGAATTACAGCAGCAAACGATTCGAAGCATTCACTTGAAACAATCGCAATTAATGGCTGTGCAACCCGGCCAGTTGATGCGAGGTTATCGTTATATTGCAGCCTGTCATGATCTGGCGGCATTACAGCAGGCTGAGCAGGTGGGCTGTGAAGCGGCTTTGCTCAGTCCTGTACTTGCAACACAAACGCACCCGGATACTTCGCCACTAGGCTGGGAACAATTTAAACAGATGGCAGCACAGGTACAGATTCCGGTTTTCGCTTTGGGCGGGCTGAAAACAGAAGATCTGAGCTATGCACAGAGCCAGCATGCTTACGGTATTGCCGGTATACGCAATATCTAGGTAAGCTGCTTTCCATTAGTAAGCATTTAGACAGAGACTAAAGTCCTTTTAAAGCCTGCTGGGCGTTTTGAATTGCTTTGGTATTTTTTTGCTGTTGTGCTGCTTTTAAACGGACCTGCCAAAGCTGTTTCTTCATCGCATTCGATTGTGCATAACTCAAGCCACGCAAGGCAAATGCATCTGCACGTGTAGCTTGATTTTTACGATTAGCGATCATACCTAAATACAGGTAAGTTTCAGGCGCTTGAGGTGCTAGGCGTTGGGCTTGTACAGCTGCGGTTTCAGCTTGAGAAAATTGCTGTTTGGCATAGGCCTGCTGGGTTTGCTGCATAAGACGCTTGAAAGCAGGCAGATTACGGCCATCATCAAATTTCTGGTTTTTAGGCTTTTGCTCAGGAATTACAATTTTCTGGCGTTTGATTTCAGGACGGTCATAAGGCGTAATCACGACGCCGTCTGGGGTCTGTGGTTTAGGCTTTTCTGTTGCAGGTTTGGCTGGAGCAGCTGGCTCTGGCTCAGGAAAGCTTTGGCAGCCCACCAAACTGAGGATGAGCAGGCCAGGGATGATTTTTTGTAACATACACATAGACTCAATTAATGGCTATAACTTCCACTGGCGATAATACGGGTTTCGCTCTCAAGATCGCGTTCTATTTCTGTTTCAGTTTCTTGTATATAACGACTCATATCATCCAGTTCCTCGTCAGAGGGTGCAGGTTCTGAGTTAATATCATAAGGTTCAGTCTGATAATGCGAGATCCCGCAAGCAGTCGCCTGATTTGGCAGGGAGTGACGCGAAATCGGGATATACATGGCACCTTCACAGCCTTGTGCAGACAATAATCCCGTATGACGATCTAACCAATGCCATTGAATTTCATTGGGCTGTGGCAGATTCACCGGTTTCTGGCGTAGCTGTTTCATGACATTGGTCCAAACCGGAAGGGCACCTGAAGAACCGGTTAAGCCAGTAACCTTGTTGTCATCCAGACCGAGCCAGACCACGGTCATATAATTACCCGAATACCCGGCAAACCATGAGTCACGGCTGTCGTTTGTGGTACCCGATTTACCGGCAAGATTCAGGCTGCGTGGCAAACTGTTATAGGCTGCACGACCTGTACCACTCGACATCACTTGTTGTAAGCCATAATTCAGGGCATAAGCCGAAGCCGGGTCAATGGTCGGTTGTACACTCAGGCTATAACGATCCAGGGATCGGCCATTGGCATCCACCACAGAGCGGATGGCCTTGGTTGGGTATTTAAAGCCGCCTGTCGCGAAGTTGCCATAAATATTCATCACTTCCATCGGCGACATATCTACCGCACCGAGGTAAATCGATGGATAAGATGGAATATCTGAAGTCACACCAAATTTTTTCAGATGATTAATAAAGGTAGACAGGCCAAACTCTTGCGCTAAACGCACGGTAGACAGGTTATAGGATTGCGATAGCGCCTGTGACATTGGAATGACACCATGTCCGCGTCCACTATAGTTTTTCGGGGTCCAGGATTTGCCATCACTCTTGATGCTGATTTCACTGTCTTCAATTGGACTCGCCCAATGATAACGATTCGACTCCAGTGCACTTAAATAAATTACGGGCTTTAACAGCGAACCCACCTGACGCTTGGCATCTACTGCGCGGTTAAAACCGGTAAAATCTTGAGTAGAACCTACTGCGGCAACCAGTTCACCATTTTCCGGATGTGATACCAATACTGCACCCTGTAAATCTTTCAGGCGACCCGGATTGGATTTGCTTAAACGTGCCACCGTCTCTTTAAAGCTGTCCTGAATTCGGGTTTGAGCCAACGGATCTAAAGTGGTAAAAATGCGTAGACCCTGATTGGTCAGATCGGTTTCCTGATAGTCTGTGCGTAATTGACGACGAACGATATCCAGAAAATCCGGGAAGCGGGCAGGGCCTAAAGTAGGTTTGGCAATCACATTCAGTGGACGTGCAGTTTCTTTTTCATATTGTTCCTGCGTCAGATAACCCATCACCAGCATATTATTCAGCACAATATCGCGACGTTTTTTGGCACTTTCTGGATTGCGCCATGGGTTGTACAGGCTTGGACCTTGAACCAGACCCACCAGAAACGCCTGCTGAGAAATATTCAGTTCACGCAAGGGCAGGCCAAAATAAAACTGGGAAGCCAGGCCATAACCATTGATAGAATAGTTACCATTCTGGCCCAGATTGACCTCATTCAGATAAGCTTCCAGAATTTCATTCTTGTCATAATGCAATTCAATCAGCATCGCCATAAAGGCTTCATTCACTTTACGCTTTAAAGTACGTTCAGGGGTCAAATAGAAATTTTTAACCAGTTGCTGGGTCAAGGTCGAACCACCCTGACGTTTACCACCGGTAATATTGCTGACTACGGCACGTGCAATACCACGTGGTGAAACCCCGTGATGCTCATAGAATTTACGGTCTTCAGTCGCGATGAGCGCTTCGATCAAAGGTTGAGGCACTTTATTCAGCTTGATCAGGACCCGGTCTTCGTTATGCTGCGGATAGATCCCACCAATCAATAACGGTTCTAAACGGGCAATCCCGCTTGAAGAGGGTTTGGTTGCACTGACTTCTGCAATCTGTTCACCACTGAAACTGACTTTTAATATCTGTTCCGGTTCAACCCGGTCACCAAAATCAAAGCCGCGGGTATGTACATACAGGGTATTGCCCGTGGTGACAAAGTTACCTGATTTGGTATAGCTATCTGAGTTTTTATAACCGAGTAATTTTAATTCTTGTTGGAAATCCTGCATGCTGACTGGGGCGTTGACGTATACTTCCATCGGACGTGCGAAGACCTTGGCCGGAATATCCCAGCGCTGACCTTCAAATTTGTTGCGCACAATATTGTCTAATCTAATCAGATAGATACTAAATGCTACAAAGATAGAAATGACAATAATAGAGAAAATTAAGGCAAGAAACCCCATGCCACGTTCAGATTTCATAAATAATTATAAGATCCTGTGAAATTGTGCTAATCATGCGAAGCTTTTCATTATTTTGCAATATTTAATCAATAAATGCGCTTAAAATTAAAATCAAAGCCCACAATTTCTCCTTAATTTGAATATATTTCAAATAATTTCCTACGCATGAAGCACTGTTATAAATTGTCATCCAGGTATAGCTTAATGTTATGATATCTCAGATTCGTAGCGGAGCGACGACACTGGTGCAAATTTCCCATAAGACCTTTCGAAATATCGGGTTAATAGGACGTCCTGATAAATCGTCGGTGGTTGAAACCTTATGCCTTATTCACGATCATCTTCTTAATTTAGGCTTACATCCAGTTTTTGATGCAGCGACAGCTGAACTTGTTCCCTATCAAAATACCCAAACTGTCAGTCGTGCCTTATTGGGTGAGGTAGTAGATCTGGTGATTGTAGTCGGTGGTGACGGTTCACTGCTCCATGCAGCACGCGCATTGGTAAAGTACAATACACCCGTCATAGGGGTGAACCGTGGTCGTCTGGGTTTTTTAACTGACATCAAGCCGACCGAAGTGATCTTTAAGCTGGATCAGGTATTAAAAGGTGACTTTCAGACTGAGCGACGTTTTTTACTCGAAGTTGAAATTCGTTCCAAAGGTGAAGTCATTTATGATGCGATTGCACTGAATGATGTGGTACTCCATTCAGGAAAATCGGTACATATGATCGATTTTGAGCTGAATATTGATGGGCAATATGTCTATCGCCAGCACAGTGATGGCCTGATCGTATCGACACCGACCGGTTCTACGGCTTATGCGCTTTCTGGTGGTGGTCCGATCGTACATCCAAGTATGGATGCGATTGCGCTGGTACCGATGCATCCGCATACCTTGTCTTCACGCCCGATTGTGGTCGGTGGACACAGTGAAATTAAATTACTGATTCGTGAAAATCGTGTACTGCCAATGGTCAGTGCGGACGGACAACATAGTATATCTTTGAATGTGGGCGATAGCGTCCATATTCGCAAGCATCCCTTTAAACTGAATCTTCTGCATCCACCAGGCTATGACTTTTATAATGCCTGTCGAACCAAACTGGGGTGGAATCAGGACTTTGATTATTTTAAGCAGGATTAAATCATGAATATTGAACAAATGCTTGCCGTACTCAATCCTGAGATTGTTGAACGCCTAAGAACAGCAATCGAAATTGGAAAGTGGCCAAACGGTGTGGCCTTAACTCAGGAACAGCGCCAGACCTGTATGCAGGCCGTTTATGCCTGGGAAATGAAAAACCTGCCTGAAACTGAACGCAGCGGATATATCGATCGCGGCACCAAAGAAGAAGGTGAGGAATGTGATGATGATCATCACAAAAATGAACCTGAATTCAAGCCAATCCGTTTTGTCTAAGCACTGAGGTCGAGTCAGTCGAAAGATATTTAAAAAAGCATTGTTCAATGAAGGAACAATGCTTTTTTTCTACACATTTCAAAGTTTAAACGGTGTGACGATTCACCCATAATTCTTTGGCTTTTTGCATCGCAACTTCATAGCTTTTACATGCACCCATGCTATACAACGCAATGCCCATGGTTTCCGTAACCGCAATCTCGCCATATTCATGGCTTTGCTGACCATCCCATACTGCTTTAAATAAGGCCAGATCCAGTTCTTCCTCAACCGGACTACGATTGTCAGTCAGTTTCGGTAGTTCATATTCGTACAGTTCGCCATCTTTAATACCGCAGATCAAAGTTTTGGCATCCGGATTACGCTCAAATTCGCCCCCTTCACCTTTAATTACCGCACTATTTTTATAACCTAAGCGGAAAGCCGCCTGTTGGTGCGAACCCCGATACGCCGGATGGAAAATTGCTTGCAGCGTTGCTTTGGCATTAAACGGGTTAATTAAACGAGCCAGCGTATGAATCGGGGAGCGCAGTCCCATTACATTTCGTAGGCCAATCAGATCTGCCAGAATCGGAGAAATCACCTCTAACGGGATATAGGCAAAATGTCGTTGCTGTAATTGCTGCTCCACTTCATCATCATTTTGACAGATTGGATAGCCTAAGCAAGTTAACACTTGTTCGGTATAAACTCGGTTCATGGTATGACCAGCGGCACCATGCATCACAATAGTATAACCATGCTTGGCCAACGTCAGTGCTGCCAGAATAAACCATGGATAATGCTTGCGCTTGCCTGCATAAGAGGACCAGTCCAGATCGACATCCAGCTGCTTAAAGTCAAGCTGGTCGCGTGTGGCCTGAACAAAACCGGCTAACTCATCTACAGACTCTTCTTTGACCCGCAATAACATCAAGAACGCCCCTAGCTGCACATCGAGCACTTCATCTTTCAGAATCATGCTAAAGGCTTGATAGGCTTCATCATAGCTGAGGGAGCGGGCGCCATTTTTTCCTTTCCCTACGATGCGTACATATTGGGCAAAGGGATGTTCGAAATCTTTATAAATATTTCTTTTGGTATTCATAACTTATACAGCTTGCAGCAAATATTGGGGTCAATGAGGAGAGTCTAAAATTAACAAAGCTTTCAGTATACGGAAAACAGGCATTTAAATCTGATTATCGACTAATGTCTAATTCAATGCGAGCAAAAAGCAGGCAATTGCATAAGACTTTATGCACATTTAATGGGATTTTTCA
The DNA here is from genome assembly GCF_013419095.1 of Acinetobacter sp. YH12105. Taxonomy (NCBI): domain Bacteria; kingdom Pseudomonadati; phylum Pseudomonadota; class Gammaproteobacteria; order Moraxellales; family Moraxellaceae; genus Acinetobacter; species Acinetobacter sp. YH12105. Next base: position 313,624 of record NZ_VPAU01000001.1, on the reverse strand, counting down.
GTAAAATTCAGACAATTTTTAGAGTTTGTTTAAGTTTTCTTAATCTCTTTCTCCCATTTAATACTTTGGTCTGATGCTGCGCGTCAGATTGAATGCGTGGCTGATTTTCATTTTGAACATTCTCTTAAGCCTATTGAGATTTGATCCAGTTCATCTTCAGAGCAGATGAACGGATCAGTGCATTTCTCAAAATGGTCTTTTTATTTTCAGATATCGTTCAAGTAGATTTATTATGGCGAAAAAACCGATTTATAAGTCACTGTATTTTCAGGTGATTGTGGCCATTATTGCAGGTATTCTGGTCGGGCATTTCTCGCCGAGTGGTACGCAAATTATCAATGGTGTAGAACAGTATGTTCCTGGCTTGGGTGAACAGCTTAAACCGCTGGGTGATGCATTTATCCGCCTGATCAAAATGATCATCGCACCGGTGATTTTCTGTACTGTGGTCAGCGGTATTGCGGGTATGGAAAGCATGAAATCAGTGGGTAAAACTGGTGGTGTTGCTTTACTTTACTTCGAAATCGTCTCCACGATTGCGTTGGTCATCGGTCTGGTGGTGATTAACATCGTCAAGCCAGGTGTAGGCATGAACGTTGATCCTGCATCACTGGATACCACGGGCATCAGCAAATATGTCGCTACAGGTGAGTCACAGTCGACGATCGACTTCCTGATGAATATCATTCCAAATACGGTGGTAGGTGCATTTGCGGAAGGCGAAATTCTACAGGTTCTGTTGTTCGCGATCATTTTTGGTTTCGCGCTGCATAAGCTGGGTGATCAAGGCAAGCCAGTCCTGAAACTCATCGACCAGATTTCACATGTATTCTTCAATATTGTGAACATGATAATGAAACTTGCGCCAATCGGTGCATTTGGTGCAATGGCCTTTACCATTGGTAAATATGGTATTGGTTCGCTTGCTCAGCTGGCACAGTTGATCATTTGTTTCTATATCACCTGCGTACTGTTTATTTTCATCGTACTGGGTTCAATTGCGCGTTTTGTGGGTTTCAGCATCATGAAGATGATTCGCCTGATTCGTGAAGAACTGCTGATTGTACTGGGTACTTCTTCTTCAGAATCAGTATTGCCACGTATGTTGAAAAAACTGGAACTTGCTGGTGCTGAAAAATCAGTGGTAGGTCTGGTGATTCCAACCGGTTATTCATTTAACCTGGATGGAACTTCAATCTATTTGACCATGGCTGCGATCTTTATTGCGCAGGCGACCAATACACAACTTGATTTGTCTCATCAGATTACCCTTCTTCTGGTACTGTTGATTTCATCTAAAGGTGCGGCAGGTGTCACGGGTTCTGGCTTTATTGTGATGGCGGCAACCTTGGCTGCTGTGGGCAATATTCCTGTTGCAGGTCTGGCCTTGATTCTCGGTATTGACCGTTTCATGTCAGAAGCGCGTGCCTTGACCAATCTGGTGGGTAACTCTTTGGCGACTTTGGTTGTTGCAAAATGGGTAGGCCAGCTCGATATGGACAAGCTGAACTATGCATTGGCAAATCCATCAGAAATTGATGAAAAAATGGCGCAAGAAGGCAATAACGCCCATTAATTCTAATGTTTGAAAGAAAAAGGAAGCTTCGGCTTCCTTTTTTATTGACTGCAAAGTTAGTAAAAGATAGATGCTAGTACATGACAGTAAAGCTGAAAGTAGATAGTCTGTAAAACAGGAAATAAAACGATAAACAGTATAAGGACAACCGAATGCTTGCCTACGATGCCGATCTAGAATTATTCCGCGACAATTTTAAACGCTTTATGAATGAACATGTCGCACCGTATTATCAACAATGGGAACGCGAAGGCCTGATGCCACGTTCAGTCTGGAATGCACTTGGTGAAAATGGTTTTCTGTGTGTCGATGTTCCGGAGGAATATGGCGGCTACGGAGTACCAACCGATTATTCATTGATGCTGATCGAAGAGTCTGCACGTGCCGGATACAGTGCCATTTCTACAGGGTTGTCCTGTCATTCGGATATTGCTGCACCCTATATCTTGCATATTGGAACTGAAGAGCAGAAGAAACAGTGGTTGCCGAAAATGGTGAGCGGTGAAGTGGTCGGTGCGATTGGTATGACCGAGCCAGGTGCCGGCTCAGACTTACAAGCCATGCGTACCAGTGCCATCTTGCAGGATGATTACTATGTATTAAATGGCTCAAAAACCTTTATTTCCAATGGTCAGCATGCCGACCTGGTGGTACTGGCAGTCAAAACTGATCCGCAAGCGCGTGCCAAAGGCGTTTCTTTGTTACTGGCCGACACGCATCTGGAAGGCTTTAAAAAAGGCACTAATCTGGACAAGATTGGCCTGCATGCGCAAGATACTTCGGAACTGTTCTTTGACAATGTCAAGGTGCCGAAAGACCAGTTACTCGGTCAACCGGGGCAGGGTTTTGCTTATTTGATGCAGGAATTACCGCGTGAGCGTACCGCCATCGCAGCAACAGCCTTGGGTGCAATTCGTGGTTCTATTGATGTGACCACGCAATATGTGAAAGAGCGTCAGGCTTTTGGTCAGGCCATCGGTCAATTCCAGAATACTCGTTTTGTTTTGGCACAAGCGAAAATTGATGAATTGGCGACCGCAGCTTTTTATAACCAGAATCTTGAGCTTTATATGCAAGGGAAACTGGATGTCGAAACTGCAGCGGCATTGAAAAGTTTTTCTACCGATATGCAGATGAAGATTGCTGACAATCTGCTTCAGCTCTTTGGTGGTTATGGCTACATGACTGAATATCCAATTTCACGCTTCTTTGTCGATGCCCGTATTCAACGGATTTATGGCGGTACCAATGAAATCATGAAAGAAATTGTAGCGCGTGGTCTGTTAGGACGTTAATTTATGAATGAAAAAAAGAGTCCTTTTTAAGGACTCTTTTTTTACAGGCAAGCTATAGCAAAGAGCCGTGACTCTGTTTTAAATTTTATGATTTCAAGACATTCAAACATTCATGAATAAAAATGGGCAGATCATTGGGCAGGCGCGATGAGATCAACTGGTTATTATCATTCACCAGTTCTACATCATAATAGGTTCCACCCGCATGCTGTACGCGACTCGCATGCGCCCGGATACTGGTAATAATCCGATTTTTCAGCACATCTGCTTCACACAGTAATAAGGATGCATCACATAAACTGAAAATAGCTTTTTTGGCCTGATTGAAGGCATGGATGAACTGTAGCACCCGAACATCGGTAGAGAGAGAAACCGCAGATTCGCCCCCTGGAATCAGCAAGGCATCAAAGTCATCAATACTGATTTGTTCGATGCCACGGTCGATGGTCACGGCAGAACAGCCATGCAGCCCATAGACCACTTTGCCGGCGTTAAGTTCGATATTGCAGACGCTATGATGGGCAGCCAGCAAGGCAGCCACTGGCTCTAGATATTCTTGGTCTTCAAAATTATTTGTTATAAGTACTGCTATTCTTTTTGGCATGATTGATCCCCCCAACTCATGATTTAAATTAGACTAGCTGTTAAAGGTTGAAAAAACGTCTCTGCTTTGTAACAGAGTAGTAATTTCATGTAAAAAATCTAGGAAAATCAATATTAAATAAGAGAAATGAGCTTGAGGAGCGTGCATTTTATTGTGAAAGATATCTCAGATTTTAATAGGTCAAAAAAGACATGTACAAAGCTATTATTTTAATTTTCTTATGCTTAAAACCGCTATATAGATTAAGAAATAGTGATATTTCATATTCATTAAAATCAGTTAAGATGGAGAGGCTAAGTTTACAATTTGATAATGTAAATCAAGCCAAAATGCTGAACTAAATGTTACCAGATATGACTAAAAGCGATGAGTGGTTAAAACCAACTGTCTGTTTTTAAGACTTAATCTAGCAATGTCATATTGCGTAACATTTTAAAGCTCACTATTGTTATACTGAACAGATAAGGTTTATGAAGGGCGACATAACAATGATCAACGACGATCAAAACACCACGACTTCTCTTGATTTGGCAAAAATTCGTGAGGATATCGATTCTGTTGATCAGCAAATCCAGCAATTGATTAACCGCCGGGCACGTTTGGCTGAAGCAGTTGCAAAAGCAAAGTTTGCTTCAGAAGAAAGTCCGCTGTTTTACCGCCCAGAACGTGAAGCACAGGTGTTGCGCAATGTCATGGAGCGTAATGAAGGGCCATTGTCGGATACCACCATGGCGCGTCTGTTCCGTGAAATTATGTCCGCTTGTCTTGCGCTTGAAGCTCCGCAAAGTATTGCGTTTCTAGGGCCAGTCGGAACCTATACCCATTCTGCGGTACTCAAGCACTTTGGTCATGATGCGGTGGTTCGACCTTTACCGACAATTGATGAAGTCTTCCGTGAAGTCGAGGCGGGCAGTGCCCATTATGGTTTGGTGCCGGTGGAAAATTCCTCTGAAGGTGTAGTCAATCATACCCTAGACTGTTTTAAAACTTCGAACCTGAATGTGATTGGCGAAGTTGAATTGCCGATTCATCATCAATTTCTGATTTCTGAAAATACCCGTAAAGACAGTATTAAACAGATTTATGCACATCAGCAGACTTTGGCGCAATGTCGTAAATGGCTAGACGCGCATTATCCGGGTGTAGAACGTGTGGCTTTAAGTTCTAATGCTGAGGCTGCGCGCCGTATTCAAAATGAATGGCATTCTGCTGCGATTGCTTCTGAAATTGCATCGAGTATTTATAATCTTGAAATTATGCATGGCAATATTGAGGACAATCCGGAAAATACCACACGTTTCTTGGTAATTGGCCGTGAAAAAGTGCCTCAAAGTGGCAATGATAAAACCTCATTACTGATTTCTGCACATGACCGTGCTGGTGCATTGCTGGAAATTCTGGCGCCATTTGCCAAGCACAATATCAGCTTGACCAGTATTGAAACGCGTCCAGCACTTCCGGAAAAATGGGCTTATGTGTTCTTCATTGATCTTGAAGGTCATATTGAGCAGGAACATGTCAAAGCTGCAATTGCAGAAATTCGTCCTTTAGTTAAAGAAGTTCGCGTGCTCGGTTCATATCCTGCAGCTGTACTTTAAGTCAGCTATCCGTGGTCAGGGCGAGGGTGCTGACCACTGTTTTATACCTAAAATTGGAAGTCTAAAATGTCGTTTGTTCCAGCCAATTCAGGCATCTCAAAATTAAAGCCATATCAGCCAGGTAAACCGATCAGTGAACTTGAGCGTGAGTTGGGTCTTACCGATATCGTCAAGCTGGCATCCAATGAAAATCCACTGGGTTGTTCAGATAAAGTCAAAGAAGCAGTCGCTGCGGAAATTGCTGAAATTGGCCGTTATCCAGATGGAGGTGGCTTTATCCTGAAAGATCAGATTAAAACTCAGTTTGGTTTTAATCATGATCAGATTACGCTGGGCAATGGTTCAAACGACTTGCTAGAAATGTTTGCCCGTGCCTTCGTTTCTTCAAGCGATTCTGTGGTATATAGCCAGCACGCATTTGCGGTTTATGCACTGGTCACTCAAGCCATTAATGCACAAGCGATTGAAGTACCTGCCCAAGGTTTTTCACATGACCTTGAAGCGATGGCAGCAGCAATTCAGGACAATACCAAACTCGTCTTCATTGCCAATCCGAACAATCCGACCGGAACCTGGTTCGAAGAAGCTGAATTTGAAGCTTTCATGCAAAAAGTCCCTGCAAATGTAATTGTGGTGCTAGACGAAGCGTATGTGGAATATTTCCCGGAAAATTTCAATAGCCTGAAATTCCTGCAACAATATCCAAATCTGATTGTCAGCCGTACTTTATCGAAGTGCTATGGTCTGGCTGCACTGCGTGTTGGTTTTGCCTTGGCATCGGTTGAAGTGACCGATTATTTAAACCGTATTCGTCAGCCATTTAATGTCAATCATTTGGCCATGGTCGCTGCGGTGGCTGCACTGAAAGATGAAGACTTTATCGCGCGTTCTCGCGAAGTAAATAAAGCCGGTATGGCGCAACTTGAAGCAGGTTTTAAGGCTTTGGGTCTGAACTATGTGCCTTCTCGTGCTAACTTTATTCTGGTTGATGTACAGGCAGACCCCGCAGCAACCTTCAACGGTTTGCTGAAACAAGGGGTGATTGTACGTCCGGTCGGTATTTCCAGCCACATTCGTGTATCGATTGGTACTGAAGCAGAAAACGCGAAATTCTTAAGCGCGCTTGCTACAGTATTGGGTTTAGAGGCAAAAGCTTAATTCATGTCGCAGCCATTGTTTGAAAAAGTTGCATTTATCGGGCTTGGACTGATTGGTTCAAGTCTGGCGCGTGTCATTCAAGCCGAGCACTTGGCCAATGACATTGTGGCATCGACACGTTCGTCCAAGACTTTGGAAGATGCCAAGGCACTGGGGCTGATTTCTGAAGGCTATGCCGATCCTGTAGATGCAGTCAAAGGTGCAGATCTGATTGTTCTGGCTTTGCCGGTACGTGCCACACAAAAAGTACTTGAGCTGATTCAGCCGTATTTGACGGAAAATGTCATTATTACTGATGTGGGAAGTACCAAAGGTAATGTGGTCGATGCGGCTAAAGCGGTCTTTGGTGACCAGCTTCCAGCAGGTTTTGTGCCGGGTCATCCGATTGCAGGTGCAGAGCATACCGGTGTACATGCAGGAAAAGTCGATCTATTTGCCAATCACAAGGTAATTTTGACGCCACTGCCAAGCAGTAGCGATTGGGCCGTGGAGAAGCTGATTCAACTGTGGCAAGCGGCCAAAGCCGAAGTGATTTGCATGGATGTGGACAAGCACGATGAAGTGCTGGCACATACCAGTCATCTTCCGCATTTAATGGCGTTTAATCTGGTCGAACAACTGGCCAAACGTGAAGACAACTTAGACATATTTCGTTATGCTGCCGGCGGCTTCCGTGATTTCTCGCGGATTGCCGCCAGTGATCCACAAATGTGGCATGACATCTTTTTTGCCAACAAAAAAGCAGTTCTGAATGCCGTAGATGGCTTTGAACAGCAGCTCGCGATGATTCGCAAATTGATCGAAGATGAAGATTCCCAAGCATTGATGGGCTTATTGGGTCATGCGCAGGCAGCTCGCCAGCATTTCAACCATATGCTCGCCAAGAAACCTTTCATGGAGAAAAATAAAGTGACACAACAATTTACCATTCAGCCGGGTGCCAAGACATTTCAAGGTAAATTTACCGTGCCAGGTGACAAATCTGTGTCACATCGCTCGATCATGTTTGGTGCCATCGCTGAAGGTACAACACATGTGACTGGTTTCCTTGAAGGTGAAGATGCACTGGCAACTTTGCAGGCTTTTCGTGACATGGGCGTCAGCATCGAAGGCCCTAAAAATGGTGAAGTTACCATTCATGGCGTCGGTATGCATGGTCTTAAAGCGCCACAGTCTGCCATTTATATGGGCAATTCAGGTACTTCAATGCGTTTGCTGTCCGGTATGCTGGCAGCGCAGAAATTTGATTCAGTGATGACCGGTGATGCATCCCTATCTAAACGCCCAATGGAACGTATTGCCAAGCCTTTACGTGAAATGGGTGCACTGATCCAGACCACGGGTGAACGTGGAACTCCGCCTGTCTCGATTACAGGTAACCAGCAACTACAAGGCATTCAGTACGATTTGCCAATGGCATCAGCGCAGGTAAAATCAGGTATTTTGCTGGCGGGCCTATGGGCAAATGGCGAAACCGCAGTGACTGAACCTGAACCAACCCGCGACCATACTGAGCGTATGCTGCGTGCATTTGGTTATGAGGTGAAAACCGAAGGCAATCGTATTTCATTACAAGGTGGTGGAAAGCTGATCGGAACCAATATCCAGGTGCCATCTGATATTTCTTCTGCGGCCTTCTTTATGGTCGGCGCTGCGATTGCTGAAAATTCGGATGTGACCTTAGAGGCTGTTGGTATCAACCCGACCCGTACTGGCGTGATCGAAATCCTGAAACAGATGGGTGCGGACATTACCGTTGAAAATGAACGTATTGCTGGTGGTGAACCGATTGCAGATATCCGTATTCGTGGTACGCGTACGCTTAAAGGCATTCATATGCCTGAAGATCAGGTGCCATTGGCGATTGATGAATTCCCGGCGCTGTTTATTGCTGCTGCCTGTGCCGAAGGTCAGACGATTTTGACCGGTGCTGCCGAGCTTCGCGTAAAAGAATCGGACCGTATTCAGGTGATGGCAGATGGCCTGCAAACCATGGGCATTGACTGTACCCCAACTGAAGATGGCATTATTATCGAAGGGAAGGGCAAATCAGGTGACTGGTCGCCAATCTTCACCGGTGGTGAAATTGAATCACATCATGATCATCGCATTGCAATGAGTTTTTCGATTGCCGGTTTACGTAATTCGGAGCAGATCAAGATTATCGGTACGGAAACGGTAGCCACCAGTTTCCCGACCTTTACAGAACTGACCTCAATTGCAGGTTTGCCTATTCAAGTTTCAGAATAATTTTTAAAATTATGTGAAACAGCCAAGCTTTTGCTTGGCTGTTTTGTTTATATTGCTTATGCTAAACCCATACAAGAAAAAAGCCATTAGGATGTAGCGATGCGAAAATTAAAATTCATGGCCAATACACAAAGCCAGCAACCCCGGGATGGTCAGGAAACCCAGGAATATGTAGCGCATTTTCTTGCCGAAACATTAGGTAAACATGGCTTTCAGACCTTAAGTCAAAGTGGTGCTCAGGTTGCCGTGAGCGTGGATGAACATGCATTGCCCTTATCTGTGAGTTGTGAAACCAGAGATGAACAAGGGCATCTGGTCTGTGAAATTGCCTCATATCCTGAAGAAGAACAGGACTGGCTGGATCGTATCACCGAAAGAAGTTTGCTTAATCAGCTTGCACAGGCAGTGGAAACCTCTCTAAAAGAGCAGGAAAGCTTTAGCGAGTTTGAATGGAAGAGCTAATTCAACAGACTCAATCAGCTTTGCCTACATTGCAAAGTAAACGCCTGATCCTGAATTGTTTTAAATCAGCCGATGCCAAAGAAACTTATGCTTCAATTACGCCGAGTCTGACACGTTTTATGGCGTGGGACCCACCAGAATCTGAACAGGAATTTGCAACAGTCTGGCAAAATTGGCTGGAAAATATGACCGATTATAAAGAATATGTATTTGTGATCCGTCATATTGAAACACAAGAATTTATTGGACTATGTGGTTTACATCGACTTCATGATGAAATACCTGAAGTCGGTATTTGGATCCGTGAAAATGCGCATGGTCATCATTATGGACATGAAGCAGTGCATTGTATTGTGGCCTATGCTTTCAATACATTAGGGCTTCAAGTCTTAAGCTATCCGGTAGCAGAAGAAAACTGGGCTAGCCGTAAAATTGCAGACCGCTTGGGCGGAAAAATTATCCGTTACATCGATAAGCCTAAATATCGGGCTGTGATGTATGAAATTTTTGCAGACGATTTTGTCTTTTAATAAAAAACCCATCATCTGATGGGTTGTATTATCTAGCCAAGCGCTAAGTAGCGAGTCATTGCAATCCGCAATTGCTTTAAATAGCCGGTAAAGAAATGATTGGCACCAGGCAATACGGTCACTAAATGACGCTGTGGTTTTGCCCATTCAATCATATCCGACAGCAGGGTTACTTCATCACCCTCACCATGAATGAACAGAATATCACCTTTAATTGCTGGCGTAACATAATGGCGAATACCGGCAACGGTTGCAGTTGGCAGGCCACATAAAATAGTTTGTTTGGGTTGCAGTTCTACAGGTAAGGCTGCATAGCTCTTTGCCATGACATGCGCACCAAAACTAAAACCGCCCGCATAAAAAGACAGCCCAATATGCTGACTGCGAGCAAACCGAATGATTTCTAATACATCATCCGTCTCACCGAAGCCCTCGTCGTGTATACCTTCACTTTGACCAGAACCGCGAAAACTCGGACGATACACAACACAGCCACGTTCCATATACATTTGTGCCAATAGAACGGGAACCTTGTGCTGGGGCGTACCACCTTGCAAGGGATGGGGGTGACAAACTACCGCGAATCCTTTCACTTCACCCTGAGGATAATCCACAAAAACTTCAATCTGACCCGCAGGTCCTTGAAGGAAAATTTGCTCGGACATATAAATACCGATGATTAACAGGAGAATCGCGCATTTTAACGATTATGGTGAATAAAAACATGAATTGGAATTAAAATAAGCAGACTGATATAGTTTGATTAATCATTTTTTGACCAGGTTGCCATGCTCGCTTTAATTTCTCCAGCCAAAACGCTCGATTACGATACCCCATTACCCACTGACCAATTTACTCAAGCCAGATTATTAGAACATTCGCAGGATTTGATCAAAGCTTGTCGCACACTTTCTGCAACAGAAATTTCCAGTTTGATGAGTGTCAGTGAAAAAATTGCCAATTTAAATACAGCACGTTTCCAGGACTGGCAACCAGATTTTAATTTAGCCAATGCACGTCAGGCTATTTTTGCCTTTAAAGGAGATGTCTATACCGGTCTGGATGCTTATAGCTTAAAGCAGGAAGATCTGCACTTTGCACAACAGCATTTGCGTATGTTGTCTGGTTTATATGGGCTTTTGCGTCCCTTGGATCTGATGATGCCCTATCGTCTGGAAATGGGAACCAAATTGGCCAATTCTCGCGGGCATAACTTATACGACTTCTGGGCACATCACATCACTGATCTGATCAATCAAGATTTAGCAGCAGCCCAGTCTGAGATCTTGGTGAATATTGCTTCTGATGAATATTATAAATCGGTGAACGAGCGCAAAATTCAGGCAGAGATTATTAAGCCAGTATTTCTGGATCAGAAAAATGGCAAATATAAAGTGATTAGTTTCTATGCTAAAAAAGCACGTGGTTTGATGGCACGTTTTATTGTTGAAAATAGAATTGAACGTGCCGAAGAACTCAAAGCATTCAATACCGATGGCTATTATTTTGATGCCGATAGTTCACTTAAAGGTGAATTGGTATTTAAACGTGATGAACAAATCAGTGCATAAATAACGTTATTCCGCTACCGCATAGAATAATTGGTTTCTAGGCGGTATTGGGAGCTATGAGTATTGAAATTTTATTTATCCAGCTTTAATCGTTTTTTAAATATTGAGTGCCAGGGGAGTTGATTGGCTGCACTTCGGTACAAATATGGTTTTTAGCGTCTTTCCCAAATTTTAAGTTAGATAAAAAATTAGAATTATCGCTGAACTCATTGAAATAATGCGTAAAATCTCATCTATTGAATTGTTTTTTACAGAAAATTGAAACTGATATTTCTGGGAAAAGCTGAATAAAATAGCTCAAGTTAATATATTTTAAATCAGGGAATTTTCATTAATTTTTATATTTTTCTTTCCAATAGAAATTTTTATTTAAATAAATAAGTATTTAATATTCAAATATTTAATTTATTAACTTTGGGGAGTATTTAGCGCAAGAGATTTTTTGAGAAAGAATGAAAAATTAATTAAGTAATAATAAATAAAACGATAGAAAAATATCGCTAAACGGTTTAAGAAGTGCATTCTATCGGGTTAAATGTAAAGTAAGTCACAAGTTTATTAGGTTTTTTGTTAGCATAATTGCACAGTGTTACAAAGCAGAATAATAAAAATGAAAATACATGCTATTCCTGTTTTTGTGTTAATGGTCAGTGTATTAGGATTCTGCGTGCATAAACAGGCAGAAATCAGAAAATACGAAAAAATCCGTCATGTCTTGAATGAAGCGCGTGACTCCAGCAAATTGTTAGACTCTAATCGGCATCGACATTAACACATGCATCAATTTTCTTTTTTTTCAATTTAGCGTAATTAATAAAATTAACTCAATAATAAATATAATAAAATATTAAAAATATTCGAATTAAATAGATTGATTTTAAATAAAGTATAAAATCAAAGAAGCAATCAGAAATCAATGTGTTATAATTTGCCACCTATAAAGATGAAGCAAACTTCATCTTTCTAAGCATTTGATTTATATCATTAAATAGAGCTGCATAAAAGTTATGCAGCTTTTTTGTTTAGATTTTTTGGGGTTTTTATAGCATAGCCCTGGGGCTGTAAGCTGTTCAAACATTTGAACCCGTCAAATGGCTATACTGGCATATTCGTTGCTAACACATCCTCAAAATAAATGAATTTTTTGTGAAATTTCATTTATTTGACGGCGTGCTTGAAGCATAAAGTTTACTCAATAGGGGCTAGGTCATGACGACTCCTAATCCATCTTCAGAAAATATGCTTGAACGTCTGTTTAAACTGAGTGAAAACAAAACCAGTTTCCGTACAGAAGTTCTGGCTGGTGTAACTACATTCTTAACCATGTGTTACATCATTATTGTCAATCCAATGATCTTGTCCGAAACAGGGATGGATCATGGGGCTGTCTTTGTAGCAACCTGTCTTGCAGCTGCGATTGGCTGTTTAGTCATGGGCCTGATTGCGAATTATCCAATTGCGCTGGCACCAGGCATGGGCTTAAATGCCTTCTTTACCTATTCTGTATGTCTGGGAATGGGGGTGCCTTGGCAAACCGCCTTGGGTGCAGTTTTTATTTCAGGTCTGGTCTTTATTGCCATTAGCCTGTTTAAAATACGTGAAGCCATTGTCAATGCAATTCCAATGTCGCTCAAGCTCGCGATTGGTGGTGGTATTGGCTTGTTCCTGGCATTGGTTGCACTGAAAAATGCCGGAATTATTGTGGATAATCCAGCCACACTGGTGGGCTTGGGTGATCTGAAACAACCTTCTGTATTATTAGCACTTTTTGGCTTTTTGTTGGTTGTGGTAATGCACCAGTTTAAAGTCCGTGGTGCGATTATCATCAGTATTCTGGTGGTGACTGCCATTGCAACGGCACTAGGTTATAACGAATTCCAGGGTGTAGTGGGTCATATTCCATCGCTGGCTCCAACATTCATGCAAATGGATTTTGAAGGCCTCTTTACTGCCAGTTTAATTGGGGTGATTTTTGTTTTCTTCCTGGTCGATCTGTTTGACTCTACCGGGACGTTGGTCGGTGTTTCGCATCGTGCAGGTCTGTTAAAAGACGGGAAATTACCACGTTTGAAGAAAGCCTTATTTGCTGACTCATCAGCGATTGTTGCTGGTGCGGCACTGGGTACTTCTTCAACTACGCCTTATATTGAATCTTCTGCGGGTGTGGCAGCAGGTGGTCGTACCGGTCTAACCGCCGTGGTGGTTGGATTGCTGTTTATTGCCTGTTTATTCCTGGCACCGCTTGCACAATCAGTTCCGAGTTTTGCCACTGCGCCAGCATTGTTATTTGTTGGTGTGTTGATGATTCAGGGTATCGTCCATATTGACTGGGAAGATATTACTGAGGCAGTACCGGCATTTTTAACCATCGTATTTATGCCATTTACCTATTCGATTGCGGATGGTATTGCGATGGGCTTTATCAGCTATGCACTGATCAAGTTGTTGACTGGTAAGGCTGCGACTGTACCGTATATGGTCTGGATTATTGCTGTTCTATGGACGCTTAAATTCGCACTATTTGGTGGCTAATTTTTCTACATTCAGAAAGGGTGTAAACTGAGTTTGCGCCCTTTTTTATTATTTAAAGGTTTCACGAGGAGAAGTGATGAACCGTCTTGAGTTGATTCGCGCTTTGCCAAAAGCCGAGCTTCATGTTCATATTGAAGGCACTTTTGAGCCTGAGCTAATGTTTGCAATCGCTCAGCGTAATCAGATTGCCATCCCGTATAAATCTGTCGAGGAAGTTAAGCAGGCTTATAATTTCCATAATCTTCAGTCCTTCCTGGATATTTATTATGCCGGGGCCAATGTACTGATCCATGAACAGGACTTTTATGACCTGGCTTGGGCCTATTTTGAAAAATGTGCCGAAGACAATGTGGTGCATACAGAAATGTTCTTCGATCCGCAAACGCATACCGACCGTGGAATTGCTTTTGCGACCGTCATCAATGGCCTGCAAAAAGCCTGCGATGATGCCAAGGCCAAGCTTGGAATCAGCTCACATTTGATCATGTGTTTCCTGCGTCATTTAAGTGAAGAGGCGGCCTTTGAAGCGCTGGAGCAGGCATTGCCCTATAAAGACCAGATTATTGCGATTGGTCTGGATTCAAGTGAAGTCGGGCATCCACCTTCTAAATTTGAACGTGTCTTTGCCAAAGCGCGTGAAGCAGGGTTCTTGGTCGTAGCACATGCGGGCGAAGAAGGCCCGGCAGAATATGTCTGGGAAGCTCTGGATTTACTGAAAGTTAATCGTATTGATCATGGGGTGCGTTCAGAAGAAGATTCTGAGTTAATGCAACGGTTGATTCGCGAAAAAATGCCCTTAACGGTGTGCCCGCTGTCAAATCTGAAGCTTTGTGTGGTCGAGGATATGCAGCAGCATAATATCCGTCGTCTCTTGCAGCAGGGTGTCCATGTTACAGTCAACTCAGATGATCCATCCTATTTTGGTGGCTATATGAATGACAACTTTATTGCCATTGCTGAAGCGCTAGACTTGAGTAACGAGGAATTAAAGCAGTTGGCAACGCACTCCTTTGAAGCGTCGTTTATTCCAGAGGCTGAAAAAGAGAAATGGATCAACCAGATCCGTGCCTTGGTTTAAGTTTTTACAAAAGGCAGAGTTCGCTCTGCCTTTATCATTTTTATAGGCCAATATGAAATTGAAAAGTTTACTTCTGATCCTCAGCATATTGTTGATTTCTGCCTGTTCTAGTGCGGATATGACATTGACACAGCGTACTTTAAAACCTTTGATTGAATATCAATGCAGTAAAGAGCTGCAAAATTCCAAAGTTTGGAAAGTTTCGACCTACTTAATGCAGGACACCAGTAAAGTTGAACTTGAGAAAAATGTGTGTTCATGTGTGGGTGAGCATGCGTTAAAAGATGTGCCTGCCAAAACTTTGTTACAAGCCACAGTTGATGAAACAGCCAAAAAAGAACTGACGCAAAAAGCGATTGCAAACAGTCTCAGAAGTTGTCTCAAGGAATTTATTTAATGAAACAGCCTGCAAGCACAGACTGAGAACATTATTTAGCCCATATTAATGGTCTAATTATTTATCCTGTTGGGTCATACTTTTTAATACATGATCTTTATCGATAAAATGATGTTTAAAGGCTGCGGCAATATGGCCAACCAGTAGAACGCCGACTGCCCAGGAAAGCCAGATATGCAAGGGCTTAACAATAGCGGTCACAGCCGAGTTTTCGGCAATGAGGGGTGGCAGGTTAAATAAATACAGCACCGGTGCTGGATAACCCAAACTCCAGCTATACAAACAACCTGTAAGGGGTAGGGCAATCAGCATGAAATACAGCGCCAGATGACCAGCATGTGCCAACGTTTTCATCCGCGGTGACATACTCTCAGGCAGTGACGGCGCCGGATGGGTATAGCGCCAGAAAATTCGAACAACGAGCAGGAAAATAATGGTGGTTGCAATATTTTTATGCAGTGAAATCACATCACCCTTAAAGCTGCCATCAACCTCATAACTTAAAAAATTACCACTATAAAAACCGATGAGCCAGGCCGCAATAAAAATAACCGCCATGATCCAATGCAGCCATTGCGCTGTTCGTGTGTAATACAGTGATTTATTCATCTAGATATTCCGTTGCTCTTCAATAAGGCCGAACCTTAGCAAAGGGTGAATCAATTCAGCAATTCCAAATCTGCAACGCTATGGTGGCTTTCATGCAACATCTATTAAATTGGTTGGCTGTAGATTAAACATGCTTAGTGATTTTTAGATTTCTTATTCAGGTGAATTTCGGCACAATAGCGACAGTCTTCATCTATGAATGAAAATAAGGAATATATCTGTGAAAAAATTATTGGCTGTACTTGCGCCACTGACTCTGGTTTTATCAGCGTGTACAGCGACAGGCACTTCTGATGCGCCAAGTACCACTCAACAACTGGGCGGCACTGCGCTTAAAATCGCGATCAATGCAAAATGCACCACTGAACTGAATAATATTCCAGCGTGGCAAACGGCAACACGTCTAATGACCACAACACAAAAGCAAAATATCCAGTCTGAAATTTGTGGCTGTGTCAGCGAAAAAGCACCGCAAAATGTGACAGCGGTTGATTTGGCGACTGCTGCGATTGATCCGGTGGCACGTACCACAATCGTGGGCAATGTGGTTGCAAAAACCATTAACGCTTGTGTGGCTGAAGCTGTAAACTAAGCCAGGATTAAATTAAAATAGGCTGACAGGTTCAGCCTATTTTTTATGGGAAATGACATGAAAATTGCTGGTGTAGATGAAGCAGGGCGTGGACCGCTGGTCGGTTCAGTGGTGGCGGCCGCGGTAATTTTAGATCCAAATAACCCGATTGAAGGTTTAAATGACTCTAAAAAACTGACTGAAAAGAAACGTGAAAAACTTTTTATCGAAATTCAGGAAAAAGCGCTGGCTTGGGCAATTGCTGAGGCGTCAGCAGCAGAAATTGATGAGCATAATATTCTGCAGGCATCCTTACTGGCAATGCGCCGTGCTGTAGAAGCTTTAGCGATTCAACCTGAGCATGTGCTGGTCGATGGCAATAAAGTCCCTCAGGGACTAACGATGAGCTGTGACGCGATCATTGGTGGCGATGCTTTGCATGCAGAAATTTCTGCTGCCAGTATTCTGGCCAAAGTTACCCGTGATCATCAAATGATTGAGATGGATCTAAAGCATCCACAATTTGGTTTTGCCAAGCACAAGGGCTATCCAACCAAAGCACATTTTGAAGCGATTGCCTTGCATGGGGTGATTGATGAGCACCGTCGTAGTTTTGGGCCGGTAAAAAAGGTAGTTGCAGCATTGCTGGAACAGCAGGGCGCAGAACTTTAATTCTTATTTAATTTAAAGGTTCTGAATATTGAAATGTGTATTCATTAAAGTATAGATCAATTAAAAGCGGCTTCAAAGCCGCTTTATGATTTACACAAAAATTAACGGTTAAAGTTATTTTGTGTTTGGTTTTCATCTTCATACGAAGGTTGGAAATCCTGATCGATATGCTGAAGATGTTCATGCATTGCACGTTCATGCTGGATACGCTGGTAAATCTCTTCACGGTGCACAGAGACTTCTTTCGGAGCATTGACCCCAATACGAACCTGATTACCTTTTACACCAAGCACAGTCACGCTGACTTGGTCTCCAATCATTAAAGTTTCCCCGACACGTCGAGTCAAAATCAGCATGTTTCTCTCCTTGCAAAATGCAAAACCTGCAATCTATTGAATATAAAACAAAAACACAACCAAAAATTAAAAAATAAAATCTGGATAGAAATTCTGTCATCTGGGTGAAAGATTTTAATCTATCTCAGTTTTTCAAAAATCCTCAGGCTTAATATAACAGAGCCACTATAAAAAAAACTATAGTGGCTCTGAATTTTTGTAGAGATTTATAGAATACTGTCAAACAATGACAATATTTTGTCATTCCTCTTAAGCGCGTACGCTTGATTCACCTTGTTCGCGGTCTAGACCGAAGGCGGTATGCAGTGAACGAACTGCAAGTTCCAGATAGTTTTCTTCAATAATCACTGAAATTTTGATTTCAGAAGTAGAGATCATCAGGATGTTAATACCTTCAGCTGCCAGTGCGGTAAACATTTTGCTTGCAACACCTGCATGTGAACGCATGCCTACACCGACGATAGAAACTTTTACGATATCTGAACGGGTAGCGACTTCACGTGCACCAATTTCCTGAGCGGTTGCTTCGAGAATGGCTTTGGCCTTGTTCAATTCGCTGCGGTTGACTGTAAAAGTAAAATCAGTCGTACCATCTTCTTCAACGTTCTGGATAATCATATCCACTTCAACATTGGCATCACCAATCGGGCACAAAATTTTAGAGGCGATGCCCGGTTCATCAGGTACACCTAAAATCGTTAATTTTGCTTCGTCACGGTTAAATGCGATACCGGAGATAATTGGCTGTTCCATATTGTCTTCCAATTCAGTCGTAATAAGTGTACCCACGTTTTGCTTAAATTCTTCGTCGAATGCGCCATCATTGTCATTGTCGAAGCTGGATAATACGCGTAAAGGTACTTGATATTTACCGGCAAATTCAACTGCACGAATTTGCAGGACTTTTGAACCCAGTGACGCCATTTCAAGCATTTCTTCAAAGGAAATACGGTCAACTTTCTTGGCTTTGGGTGCAACACGTGGATCAGTGGTATATACGCCATCAACGTCTGTATAAATCTGGCATTCATCGGCTTTTAGTGCAGCAGCAATCGCGACACCTGAAGTATCAGAACCGCCGCGGCCTAAAGTGGTGGTATTGCCATGCTCGTCAAAACCCTGGAAACCTGCAACTACAAGTACACGGCCAGCATCCAGATTCGAGTTCAGGACTTCAGTATCAATTGATTCGATACGTGCCTTATTGAATGAGCTGTCGGTTTTCATGCCAACCTGGCGACCTGTCAGTGATTTTGCTTCAACGCCAATAGAGTTGAGCGCCATCGCTAACATAGAAATCGTAACCTGCTCACCCGTAGAGACCATCTGGTCTAGTTCACGTGGGTCAGGGGTTTCGGTAATGGCTTTCGCGAGAGCAAGCAGACGATTGGTTTCGCCACTCATCGCTGATACAACCACAACCACCTTGTGGCCATGGTCATGCCAGCGTTTCACACGACGAGCAACATTTAAAATGCGCTCGGGAGTACCCATAGAGGTACCGCCATATTTTTGAACGATTAGTGCCATAGTTGTTCCATATAAGCCATGACCCTGATAGTCCTATCAGGGTCAGTTACACAAAATTGAAGTTTTATTTTGCTGCCAGCCAGGCAGTTAAATCTGCCATCACCGGAGCAAACTTCTCGTTAAGTGGCGCGCCACCTTGTGCCAAGTCAGGTTTACCACCACCTTTACCACCCAGCTCAGTTGCCAGATGTTTGATGATGTCACCCGCTTTTATAGATGCAGTAAAGTCTTTTGCTACAGATGCGATCAAGCTCACCTTGTCACCCTCTACACCTGCAAGCACAATGACTGCATTTTCTAATTTTGATTTCACACCGTCATGCAGGTTGCGTAGTGCTTTCGCATCCATATTTTCAACGGTTGTAATCAAGGTTGCACGACCTGCAATGGTTTGAACTTGGCTTAGAAGTTCACCGGCTTGCAGGCTAGCAAGTTTCTGATTCAGTTGTTCGATCTGTTTTTGCAAGCTCGATGCAGTATCAACTAACGCTTCAACTTTTTCTAAAGTCTGGTCTTTTTGCGCTTTGAGCAAACCGTTAATCGTATTGATGTCACGATCGGCTTTTTGTGCAACTTCAACTGCTTTAGTGCCTGTCACTGCTTCAATACGACGTATACCTGCTGCAACACCACCTTCAGAAATGATCTTGAACAGACCGATGTCACCGGTACGTTTTACGTGAATACCACCGCAAAGCTCGATGGAGAAATTTTTCTCTTCAATCACTGAACCCATCGACAATACACGGACTTCGTCACCGTATTTTTCGCCGAACAGCATCATCGCGCCTTTGGCTTTGGCAGATTCAATATCCAGCAGTTCAGTAGACACCGCAGTATTGGCAATTACTTCAGCATTGACCAGACGTTCAATTTCTTGCAGCTGTTCAAAGCTAACCGGTTGATCATTGGCAAAGTCAAAACGTAACACATCAGATGCGACCAATGAACCCTTTTGTTGTACATGTGAGCCCAGAATTTGACGCAGCGCAGCATGTAACAAGTGAGTCGCAGAGTGGTTGCGCACAGTTGCTGCACGGATGTCTGCTTTCACAGTCGCTTCAACAGATTGGGTTGCTTTTAAGCTACCCATGGTCACGATGCCTTGGTGTACAAATGCACCACCAGATTTTTTCGTGTCCTGAACTTCGAAAATCCCGGTATCGTTTTTGAAAATCCCTGTATCACCGATTTGACCACCGCTTTCTGCATAGAAAGGAGTCTGGTTGAGTACGATTAAAGCTTCGTCGCCTTCAACGACTTCATCTACTTGCTCGCCATCTTTATAGATTGCGATGATTTGGCCTTCGCCTGCAGTTGCATCATAACCATCAAATTGAGTTTCGCCTTCAACTTTGACAACACTGTTGTAGTCGATTGCGAATTTGCCTGCATCACGCGCACGTTGACGCTGTGCTGCCATTTCAACTTCAAAGCCAGCTTCATCAATCGTTAATTCACGTTCACGTGCGATATCCGCAGTTAAGTCCGTCGGGAAACCGTAAGTGTCGTAAAGTTTGAAAACCACTTCACCCGGAATCACAGAACCTTTTAACTGTGCCAATTCGCCTTCAAGCAATTTCAAACCTTGCTCAAGTGTTTTGGCAAATTGTTCTTCTTCTTTGAGCAGTTGAGCTTCGATACGTGCTTGTTGTGCTGCAAGTTCTGGATATGCTTCGCCCATCACTTCGATCAGTGGCTGCAACATTTTATGGAAGAATGAACCGGTCGCACCCAGTTTGTTACCGTGACGCACTGCACGGCGGATGATACGACGCAGTACATAACCACGACCTTCATTTGATGGATTTACGCCATCAGCAATCAGGAATGAACATGAACGGGCATGGTCAGCAACCACTTTCAATGAAGCAGGGTACTGAACTGGTGTGCCTTTTTCAGCCGCTTCAGCTTCAAGTGCAGTGGTGTCTAGACCAATGATCTCAGCCGCAGCTTTAAGTAAATGCTGGAATAAATCGATTTCGTAGTTTGAGTTGACGTGCTGTAAAACAGCAGAAATACGCTCCAAGCCCATACCAGTATCTACAGAAGGCGCTGGAAGAGGGTGAAGTACGCCATCACTCGTGCGGTTAAACTGCATGAAAACGTTGTTCCAGATTTCAATGAAACGGTCGCCATCTTCTTCAGGTGTGCCCGGCAGGCCACCCCAGATGTGATCGCCATGGTCAAAGAAAATTTCAGAACATGGACCGCAAGGACCGGTGTCGCCCATCGCCCAGAAGTTATCTGATGCGTATTGACCACCTTTGTTGTCACCAATACGGATAATGCGAGATGCATCTAGGCCGATTTCTTTGTTCCAGATGTCGAATGCTTCGTCATCGGTATGATAAACAGTGGCATAAAGCTTATCTTTAGGTAGCGCTAGCCAGTCATCGCCCGTCAAAAAATCCCAGGCAAATTTGATCGCATCACGTTTGAAGTAATCACCAAACGAGAAGTTTCCTAACATTTCAAAGAAGGTATGGTGACGCGCGGTATAACCGACATTATCCAAGTCGTTGTGTTTACCACCTGCGCGTACGCATTTTTGTGATGATACGGCACGGACATAATCGCGTTTTTCTAGACCTAAGAAGCAATCTTTAAACTGGTTCATACCCGCATTGGTGAACAGTAAAGTTGGATCATTGGCGGGTACTAGTGAACTCGACGCGACACGTGTATGCCCTTGCGATTCAAAGTAACGCAAAAATGCTTCACGAATTTCAGCTGATGTCATAAAACGAGTACTCACAACCAAGTCACTCCATAATTTCCGATTTGGCTAAAACACCACAGTCTGACAAGCACATGAGAGCTCTGCTGCAATGCGGGGGCTTAAAAATTTAAAACGCCAAATTATAACGGAAAAAGCGGTATGCACCAATCATTTTAAAACCAATTGTTAAGGAATTATTGACTCGGGTTTAGTGCTGAATTCATAAAATGAATCTTCTATTCAGAACAATTTGGTTATATCCATCTATTTACACAGCATCAGAATTTTAAAAGATCTGAATACTGGGCGATGTATCAGAAATAAAATAATCGAAAATCAATATTTTCACTGAAGTTTTTCATGTACTGCGCAAGAAATCCTTTAACATAGAGGAGTTTTAAAATAGGCATATAAAAGGTTGAGTTCATGCAACGAGTGGCAATCAATGGATTTGGGCGTATTGGACGTAATGTATTGCGTGCCTGGTTTGAAAATCCGAAAGATTTTAAATTTGAAATCGTTGCCATTAACGATATTGCTGATGTTGAAACCTTAATTCATCTGTTTAAATATGACTCAACCCATGGCCGTTTTCCGGGACAGGTAGACGTCAGCTATGATGCCGAACATATTTATCTGCATCTCAGCTATCAGGATGCCAGCTTAAAAGTTCAGGTTTTGTGTGAAGCCAACCCGGCGCAGCTTCCTTGGCAAAAACTTGAAGTAGATGTAGTGCTGGAATGTACCGGGCTGTTCCGTTCCCGTGAAGCTGCGACCCAGCATATTGAGGCAGGGGCGAAACGGGTGATTATTGGCGCAGCACCCTTTGATACTGTCGATGCTGCGATTGTGTATGGTGTCAATCATCACGAAGTTAAAGCCACCGACCAGATCATTTCCAGTGTGTCCTGTACCACTCAGGCCCTGGTACCGCTGGTCAAAATTCTCGATGATGCTTTTGGCATCAGCAGTGCGTTAATGACCGAAATCCATGCGGTGACCGCAGATCAATCTGTGCTGGATCAGGCGCATCGCGATTTGCGTCGTGCACGGGCAGCAGGACACAATATTATTCCCACCACATCCAGTGCGCTGGGTGCATTAAAGCGGGTTATGCCAAAAATGGAAGATCGGATTGACGGTTATTCAATTCGGGTGCCGACCATTAATGTCGCAGCAATTGACCTGACCTTTGTTTCCCAGTCACCGATTACCGATCACAAACTGAATGAAGTGTTAATTAAGGCGGCGCGACAGGATTTTGCAGAAATCATGTCAGTAACGGATGAACCTTTGGTGTCGAGTGATTTTAATCATTCCCCTTATTCCTTGATCGTTGACCTGACCCAAACCCTAGTGGTGGGACAACAGGCCAAGGTCTTTGCCTGGTATGACAATGAATGGGGTTATGCCAACCGCTTGCTGGATTTATGTGAATCTTTTCATTAAGTTTGACTTTGCTAAGCCTGAAAAGTGCCGATATACGGTGCTTTTTTTGCTTTAAACATTCTTGATATGCGTTGTTTTAATAGAATTTGCGCGTAATTGATCGAAAAGCAGCGTGAGTGCTTGAATTATTTGCATCATCTGCATGATTTTTCGTTAAGATAAAGCCAATAAAATGAAATAAGAGCAAGCATATGATGTTGGTTTGGGGATTTATTATACTGCTCACATTGGCAGTGATTTTTCTAATCTGGCTGCAGTTCAATCAGAATGATGGTTCAGGTGTCGTGGAGGGCGTGCCGGTAGAAGAGAAAGTCGCGCATCTGGAAGAAAATTTAAAAAAGACCCTGGAAATTATGCAGGACTTGGCTAAAAAAATGCATGTACAGCAGGAAGTGCTGGATCAGACCACAATCAAACTGCAGCAGGTCGAGTTGCAAAATGCAGAGCTGGTCAGCCTGCTCACCAAGGTCGTAGACCCACAGAAATAAACAGAATCCCTTTAGAAATCATATCAAGAATTCTGTTTGAGGGCTAGACGAGAAGAGTTCTTAAGACGGCTGCAGACACCATGCTGATGGCAACTGTGGGGAGCAAGCCAAAACGCGTAGCGGCAAACAGAGTTAAAGCCAAAGCGATCAGATCTGCAGGGTTGTCGCGTACAAAATACGGTGCGATGACTGAAATCAGGACACAGCCGGGCACAACGTCCATGATTTTACGCTGACGTTGTGTCAGCGTTTTATTTTTTAATAAGACATAGCCCAGAATCCGGGTCAGATAGGTGGTTGCCGCAATCAGCAGGATGGCCAGCAATGTACTCATCTCAATCATGCTTCCTCCTCACCAATCAAGAAAAAAGCAGACACAATGCCGGCTAGGGCACCTATCGGCACATACCAGCCAGCAGGCAAATATAAATAAGCCAGAGCAGCACAGATCAGGCTCACTAGCCATGGCCGGGCTGCATTCAAGCCTTTCCACATGCTTCGCATCAACACAAGAAATACAGCAGGAAAGGCCATATCAAAGCCCCAGCGGTTGATATCGCCTAAAACAGGTCCAAGCATCGCGCCCAGTGTGGTAAAACCGACCCACATCAGATAAAGACAGAAACATAAACCGGCATAGTAGGGCATGCTAAAAGCAGCCCGATAACCCTGCTGGGCCTGCTTTCTTTGCGCATCCGCCAGACTTAAGGCCCAGCTTTCATCAACCATAAAAAACAGGGCCGGCAATACTTTGCGATTCGGGAGATGTTTTAAATACGGGACTAGGCTGGCACCCATCAGCAAATGCCGGCTATTCACCAAAAAGGTAATAAACAGCAGCATGAACAAATTGGGTGGACTGGTCCAGACTTCCAAAATGGCAAATTCAGAACCGCCGGCAAAATTGAGTCCAGTCAGCAAAGGCACTTCCAGCACACTGAAATTTTTCTGAATCGCAGTCGCACCTAGCACCAAAGCAAAGGGAATAATTCCTAAAAGCATAGGAATAGAATCTTTCATGCCACGTTGAAATTCGCTGAAATCTGTATGTGCGAGCGCGGGCGTGCTGCTTTGTCTGAGCAAAAGCATGTCAGTGACCTGAGGACTTTAATATTGAGCCGTATTTTATAGCGATAATCAGGCTATTTGCTGTTGTAGTGCATGCAATTTAAATTTGATTTGGAATTAAATTGCGCTAAATTGGCTTCAAGGAGTTTTAAATACTAAAGTAACAAGATGGATCAAATTGATAAACGCATTTTGCATGAACTGCAAAAGAACGGAAAATTGCAAAATAATGAACTGGCTCAATTAATTGGCTTGTCGCCGTCCCCCTGTTTAAGAAGAGTCAAGCAACTGGAAGATGATGGGGTCATTGAGCAGTATGTCGCCTTACTCAATCCGCAAAAAGTCAATCTGGCGATGAGTGTATTTGCACGGGTTTGGCTTAAATCTCAAGAAGCCGCCGTGGTCGATCAATTTGTTGAAGCCATCAAGGAGATGCCGGAAGTGGTGGAATGCCAGTTAATGGCGGGAGATTGTGATTTCTTTTTAAGAATTGTGGTGGCCGATCTGGATGCCTATCGTAAATTTCAGATTCATCATTTGACTCAAATTCCCTGCATCCAAAGTGTAAAAACCGAAATTCCATTGCAAACGGTAAAAAGTACCACCGCATTGCCATTGGTCTAAAATGATTTTTTGTTTATAGCGCGTGTTGGTCATACACGATAAAACGCTGATAGTTGACGCAATTGTGGCTCATTGCATAAGAGAGTAAAAATTATAAAATTTTGCGATGCACAGCCAAAACTATCGTGTTAGACTAGGAGAAATCGGGTGTGCTCCCGATTTTTTTATGCGGATTCGTTCCGCGCTGACAAGAATTTAGGTTTACAACATGCCCATTTCAGAGACATGGTTATTACCTGATGGTGTAGCTGATGTATTACCAGAACAAGCGCAAGTCATTGAAAGTTTGCGCCGTAAATCACTGGATTTCCTTGCATCTCGAGGTTATCAGTTGGTGTACACGCCATTCATTGAATACATCGAATCTCTCTCTTCTCTCTCAGAATCGAATCAAGATTTAGACTTAGCCACTTTTAAAGTCATCGATCAGCTTTCTGGTCGTTTGCTTGGTGTGCGTGCCGATATGACACCACAAGTGGCGCGTATTGATGCACATGTACATCCAGTGGAAGGTGTGGCGCGTTACTGCTATGCAGGTACCGTTCTGCATACCAAACCACGCGGTTTTAATACCTCGCGTGCACCTTTGCAGTTAGGCGCCGAACTGTTTGGTTCAGACAGCATCGATGCCGATGTGGAAATGGTCGATTTAATGATCAGTCTGATTCAGGAAACAGGTCTGGCAGACGGAATCCATCTGGACTTGGGTCATGTCGGCTTATTCCGCAGTCTGGTGGCTCAAGCAGGTTTGAACAAAGTTGCTGAACGTAAACTGTCTGATTTATACCAACGTAAGGCTTTGCCAGAGTTGGAAGAATTTACGGCAGAACTGAAATTTGGTCAGGACTTTTATGCACTGGGCCGCTATGCCAGCGATCTGGACGCATTACAGGCAAATTTAAGTGCTGAAGTGTTGGCGAATCCAGCCTTCAAGCAAGCTTTTGATGCATTACAAATTACCAAAGATCAGGTTCAAGCCCGTTGGCCAAACTTGAGTATTGGGATTGATGTGGTTGAATTGCGTTCATACCATTATCATACTGGTCTGATGTATGCAGTCTATGCACCGAATCGTGCAGCAGCACTGGCACAAGGCGGTCGTTATGATGGCATTGGTGAACATTTCGGTCGTGCGCGTCCTGCCACAGGTTTCTCTTGTGACTTATATGCGTTAAGCGCAGGTCAGTTTGACGCTGTACACGTGGTAGTTGCACCTAAAGGTGTCGATGCAGAACTTCTGAATGCGATTCAGAGTATTCGAGCACAAGGCTTAAGTGTAATTCAGTTACTCGGTAATGATGATTTAAACTCAATTCCATATGCGACGCACCAGCTGGTGAACGTAGATGGTGAGTGGACAGTCAAAACGATTTAAATTGCTTGGCTCAGTGTTCATGTCACTGAGCGGGGCTTTCAACTTTAACAGCATGATGCAATGAGGCTATTATGGGCAAGAATGTTGTGGTACTTGGTACCCAATGGGGCGACGAAGGTAAAGGTAAAATCGTCGACCTGCTCACAGATCAAGCGGCAGCGGTCGTTCGTTATCAAGGCGGACATAACGCAGGTCACACTCTGGTGGTGGGTGGTAAGAAAACTGTCTTACACCTCATTCCATCTGGTATTTTACGTGAAAACGTATTGTGCTTAATTGGTAACGGTGTTGTTCTTTCTCCTGAAGCGCTCATCAAAGAGATGGACATTCTTGAAAAAGAAGGCGTTCCTGTTAAAGAGCGTTTACGTATTTCTCCAAACTGTCCACTGATCCTTCCAAACCACATCGCACTGGACCAAGCACGTGAGAAAAAACGTGGTAATGCGAAGATTGGTACAACAGGTCGTGGTATCGGTCCTGCATACGAAGACAAAGTGGCGCGTCGTGCAATCCGTGTTGCTGATCTGGTACGTGGTGGTGAACATCTTACTGCCCAGTTAACTGAGCTTCTGGATTACCATAACTTCCAGCTTACTCAATACTATGGTGTTGAAGCAGTTAAGCTAGAAGACGTACTGGCACTTTGCGACGAATGGCGTAAGGTTGTTGCGCCGTTGGTTGTAGACGTAACAACTGAACTGCATAACTACCGTAAAAACGGTGACAACATCATGTTTGAAGGCGCGCAAGGTTCACTTCTTGACGTTGACCATGGTACATACCCGTATGTGACATCTTCAAACACCACTGCTGGTGGCGTAAGCTCAGGTTCAGGTCTGGGTCCTTTGCACCTTGATTATGTACTGGGTATCACCAAAGCCTATACTACTCGTGTCGGTGCAGGCCCATTCCCAACGGAATTGGTTTATGACGCTGCAAACGATGTGGGTGATGCGGTTGGTAAACACCTTGGTACCATTGGTAATGAATTTGGTGCGTCTACTGGCCGTCAACGTCGTTGTGGCTGGTTCGATGCTGAAATTCTACGTCGTTCAGTAGATGTAAACTCACTGTCTGGTATTTGCCTGACTAAACTTGATGTTCTTGATGGTTTAGAAGAAGTGAAAATCTGTGTCGGTTATGAAGCTGCAGATTCTGGTTGTGTCGGTTCTTCTGATGCGCTTGCATTCGAAACTTTAAAACCAATTTACGAAACAATGCCAGGTTGGTCTGAGTCAACTTTCGGTGCAAAATCGCTGGATCAGTTGCCACAAGCTGCATTGAACTATGTAAAACGTCTTGAGCAACTGATTGAATGTCCAATCGACATCATTTCAACCGGTCCAGACCGTGAAGAAACTATCGTTCTTCGCCACCCGTTCGATGCTTGATCTTCATTTGGTTAAAGCTTGAATGATAAAACCCATCTCCGGATGGGTTTTTTATATCCAAAAACTATAAATTTGGCTCAAGACTAAAGTTGCATCGGTGCTGTGACAAAATGTGCTTTAACATAGCCGTATATAAAGAAAGAAAAATGAGCGAAAGGATGCAAAAAAATATATCGGCGACCATGTTTTATTCATTGTTGTTCGCCATGGGCGGGGCACCCACCATCGCTATGATGATTATTCGCGCACAAACTCAAAATCCTGAGATTATTTATAATGCACTGGTCGGCCTGAGTGTCATTATTGCCTGTGTGCTGGTGCCTGTTATTTTATTGCAAAACGCCTATTTATTTTTTAAACGTAAAGATGAAATTCTGGAACAAAAAATAAAACCCTTAAGCCAGGTTTATCTGGGCTTGAACATTATCTGTCTGATTTATTGGTTGGCGATACAGTACTTGGCTTAAAAATTACAGAATTTATAAGAAGATGGAGTAATTAAGCGTTTAGCTCCTGTATGCTTTCACTTATAATTTTTACAATGTAAATTAAGCTTGGGCTAAGGTAGAGTTGATTATAATGAAGAATAAATTTTTATTGGGTATGGCGGCTGCCGCAGCCGTGACATTGTCGGGTTGTACCACTATTGCGGATATTGCCGGGGCTGATTCTGCGACCTTAAATGCATCTGCGACACAAAGCTATAATGCCATGGTCACTGATGCCAGAAATAAAGGTCAACTGGACACCAGTTCAGCGACCTATAAACGTATTAATACCGTATTTAACCGTTTAAAGCCGATTGCGAACCAAATGAACCAGACTGGTACAGCATTCCAGTGGCAATTGGCTGTGCTCAAGTCCGATCAGGTTAATGCCTTTGTTGCACCGGGTGGTAAAGTGGTATTTTATACCGGTATTGTGAATAAGCTGAATCTGACCGATGCTGAAATTGCAGCAATTATGGGTCATGAAATGGTACATGCCTTAGAAGAGCATTCTAAGCAGAAAATTGGTGCTCAGGCGCTCACCGACCTGGCTTTAGGCATTGGTCTGAATGCAGCTGGTGTGGGCCAGGGTGGCGCAGCAGCAGCGCAATTAGGAAGTCAGATCGGGATTGGCTTGCCATACTCGCGTAATCTGGAAAGCCGTGCTGACCAGGGGGGCTTGATGCTAATGGCACGTGCAGGTTATAACCCGAATGCAGCGATTACCTTGTGGGAAAAAATGAACAAACTCGGTGGCAGCAATGGCGCAACTTTCCTGTCTACGCATCCATCGAACAGCCAGCGTATTGGACAAATGCGTCAACAGTTACCAGCAGCCATGCAGATTTATAATCAACGCAAATAATCCAGCGATTATTCTCTAAAGGGATCTCTTGATTGGATTGAAACAGCAGGGCCATGGTCCTGCTTTTTTATTCTCCATTTTAAAATGAATATTTTGGCGGCAATAAAAAAGGCAAAGTTTTCACTTTGCCTTTTTTACACTCGATCAGAAGATCTTAGTGCTGGTGACCACCTGCACCGTGTACATGACCGTGATCTAATTCTTCTTGAGAAGCTTCACGAATCGATACAATTTCAACTTCGAAAGTCAGGTCTTGACCAGCAAGCGGGAAGTTCGCATCTACAACAACATTATCGCCTTCAACTGCTTTAACAGTTACGATTTGCACGCCGTCATCAGTTTGAGCTTGGAACTGCATACCTGCTTGAATGTTGTCTACGCCTTGGAACATTTGCGCAGGAACTTCTTGTACAAGGTCAGGGTTATATTCGCCATAACCTTCAGCAGCAGGAACATTAACAGTGAATTTTTCACCCACAGTTTTGCCTTCTAACGCGTTTTCTAAACCTGGGATGATGTTACCTGCACCGTGCAAATAGGCAAGTGGTTCACCTTGAGATTGGTCGAGAGTTTCACCCTCTGCGTTAGTCAATGTGTAGTGGAAAGAAACCACGAGGTTATTTGCAATAGCAGTCATGTGAATTGATCCATTCAATTTTTTAAGGGTACATCATAAAGTGAAATTGCATTTTTGTAGACTAAAATTAGCAAAAAAACGCAATTTGACAATTTTATTGACGATTTTTTCATTGATTGGGCCAAATTCTGGAATTTCAATGCAATTTAAGCTTTGGAGAAATTTTTCGTGTAACTAAATCTTTTGCAGTCAAAATACCGGCATGGGCATAACCATGAATGGTCGCCTGATGAATCCGGTATAAAGAGACATACATGGTTTTGGCGACAAAGCCTTGCACATTGACCTGACCCAGCAATTCCCCCACAGCTTTATTCTGACTTAAGGAAATCAGGGAGCCTTTGTCAGAAAACTTAAACATTGGCAAATAGCTATCTCCATTGACATGGGCTTTTAAAGCATTGGCCAGAAAGCTGGCTTGCTGGCTGGCCACTTGAGCTCGTGGGCCCAAGACGGGTTGATCTGCTGCGGGCTGGCAATGCGCACAATCACCAAATGCAAAAATACTTGGATCAGATTTGGTTTGCAGCGTGGCATAAACTTTGAGCCGATGAATATGGTCTTTTTCCATGTCGTCGAGTTGTGCCAAGACTTCCGGCGCTTTGATCCCTGCGGCCCAGACTTTGATTTCAGCATCCAGACTGGAACCATCGGCAAAATAAATCTTGTCTTCATCGACCTTGGCCACTCGATGACTGGTCAAGACTTCAATACCGAACTGTTCTAACTGTTTCATGGTATTTGCAGCAACTTTAGGCGAGAGTGCAGTCAGAATACGATCCGCGGCTTCAATCAAGGTGATTTTGACTTTGTTGGGATCGACCTTGTTTAAGCCATATTGAAAGAAATTCTGTTTGGCTTCTACCAGCTCCGCTGCCAGTTCTACCCCAGTCGCACCGGCACCAATAATAGCAATATTCAGCTCACGGCTTGAAGTCTCATGTTGAGCATTTAAATACAGGTGCAGCAGATCCTGCTGAAAGATATCTGCCTGCTGACGGCTGTCGAGAAAATGACAGAACTGTTTGACCCCTTCGGTATTAAAGTCATTTGAGGTTGAACCTAAAGCCAGTACCAGTGTGTCATAGCCAATACGCTGATTTTTCTTGGGCTCACTTTTTTTAGAGAAATATTCTGTTTCGACGATGATCTGTTTCGCTTCGCGATCCAGACCGGTGAATGTCCCCAAAACAAACTCATAATGATGCGCGGCAGAATGGGCAAAATAATTGGTTTCTTGCTGATGTGGATTTAAGGTACCTGCGGCGACTTCATGTAGCAGCGGTTTCCAGAGATGTGTCAGTTTTTGATCAATCAAAATAATCTGGGCTTTGCCGTTTTTACCCAGGCTATCACCCAGTTGTGTCGCCAGTTCCAGACCACCAGCGCCACCACCCACAATCACGATTTTATGTACTGTCATGCGTTCTTAACCTGTTTATTTTTTTAATAAAAATAAGAGAAATAGAGAGAAAATATACTATGGCATGTGCTAAATCGCGTCTTGATTAAAATTGTTATACACATTACAAAACGTAGCAATTCTGTGAGAGCGGGTAATAATTGCTGCGTTCCGGGCAGGGTGCCTCATTTGGGATAGATCATGAATCAGCTAGAAGGTTATATCAACGCTTCTAGCTTAAAGAATTACTTGATATTGAGAGGATTATTGATCTAGAGGATACAGTTTTACGCCGGGTGTTGAGTCTGAAAAGAAACTGAATAAACCTTGCAGCCAGCTAAAGAACTTCTGCAACGGGTTGGCTTCTTCAATTTCGACATGATCTTCAATTTGAATGGTGCGAATTAACTGATTATTTTGATAAATCTGAATCGTGGCCAAAGGCATCATGCTGGCTAAAGGCGCAATGAGTTCAGATGCCTTCATTTCAACATTGATATGGGTCTGGGTTTCTTGAAGTGGCTCGATACTTTTTAAAGCGCCATCACCTGTATTTAGCATGACACGCTGATGCGCCTGATCAAACTGATTCAGGTCAA
Organism: Acinetobacter sp. YH12105; assembly: GCF_013419095.1. Classification (NCBI taxonomy): domain Bacteria; kingdom Pseudomonadati; phylum Pseudomonadota; class Gammaproteobacteria; order Moraxellales; family Moraxellaceae; genus Acinetobacter; species Acinetobacter sp. YH12105. Next base: position 281,727 of record NZ_VPAU01000001.1, on the reverse strand, counting down.
TGCTATAGCTCTGATCATAAAGCGAGGTAGTAATAATCTGCGGCTGCTTGGTTTGCACTTTAAACATTTTTAAAGTGGATTTAATCACAGGCAACTCAGCCAACAGTTGCTGATCTTTGATCGCGACTTCATTGCGGGTATAGGTATAAGCCAGATTCATCAGTTTATGCGATATCTCAGCGCGCTTTGTGGCGCTTTTAGTGCCTAGCACTACCACAATCAGACGGCGCTTCGGCATTTCAAAGTCTGCTGTAACACGATTGGCTGTCAGCGCCAGGTTATAACCGGCCGCACGGGTAAAACCGGTTTTTAAACCATCTACGCTTGGGTCGACCTGAAGTACACGGTTGGTGGCACGATGGAAATGCTGGTTATAAGTGAAACTTGGCTGTTTGGAATAATACAGATAATCCGGGGTTTCATTCACCACCGCCATAGAGAGTCGGGCCAAATCGGCAGCAGTCGAATAATGCTCGGGCATGGTAATGCCGGCCGGATTCTGGAAATTGCTATGCTGCATGCCCAGTGCTTTGGCTTCCTGATTCATCCGTTCTACAAACTGGGGAACACTCCCCGAGATTTTCTCAGCCAGCGTCAACGCTGCATCATTGGCAGACATGATAATCAAACCCGCCAGAAGCTGATCGACTGTAATCAGATCACCTTCTTTCAGATACATCTGTGACTCATCCCACATGACATTTTTAACCACAGATGTGGCAGTTAAAACTTCATTTTTATCTAATTTTCCGGCCTCAATTTCCTTTAAGGCAATATAAGCCACCATCATTTTGGTCAGCGAAGCCGGCGCACGTTGCACATCGGCATTGTGTTCTGCAATGACTTGACCAGACTGTGAATCCAGAATAGTCCAGGCTTCAGCTTCAACGCTTTCAGGCAGAATATTGAGTAAGGCAGCATGTGAAAATGCAGAAATAAATAAGCTGAATACCGCAATCAGTGAGATGATGTATTTCAAGGATGTTCCTTAATAACCCGTCGGGCGTTGAACGATTAAATTTTCAGGCATGCTATGCCTTTTTTATACAGATAGCTAGTCGTAAATGTAGACAAATAAGACAGCTAAACCATCTTGGCTTAAAAAATGCTAAGCTAAGCTATACCTCATTTATTTTCATTTTATATCGCCCATTATGTTGCATTATCAAATCGAATTTGACGATTATCGTCAGCACCTTATTCACGTGACTGTTCGCTTTCTGGCAGACCCGACGCAGATCTTATCATTACCGACCTGGATTCCGGGAAGTTATTTGATTCGAGAGTTTTCCAAACACATTGAGGCGGTCAAAGCTTATGATGAAGATGGACGTCAACTGCAAATCCAGAAATTTGAAAAGAACAAATGGCGTTTATTCAATACCGATCATGAGCTGATTACGGTTGAATATGATGTCTATGCCTACGACCTGTCTGTTCGTGGGGCATATGTGGATCAAAACCGTCTCTATGTCAACCCGGCCTGTGCATGCTTGGGGCTAGAAGGTCAGGAAAATAAAGAGATTGAATTAGAAATCTTCCTGCCAGATGAGTTAAAGCATTTCCAACTGGCAACCGGCATGCAATCCAAAAGTCTGGTCAAGGGCCGTTTCACCCTGAAAGCCAAAAACTATGCTGAATTGATTGATGCACCGTTTGAACTGGCAGAGCAAACCCGTTTCAGTTTTGAAGCGAATGGTATTCCGCATGAGTTTGTGGTGTCCGGCAAGCATGCGATGAATGCAGCACGTATGCAGCAGGACATTGAGAAAATCTGTAGCACAGAAATCTCCATGTTCGGTTCAGCGCCATTTGCCGACTATACCTTTATGACCATGGCAACAGGGAATAGTTATGGTGGTCTGGAACATCCAAACTCGACCAGCCTGATTTCACCGCGCGATGACTTGCCGAAGGCCAATGAGCCTGAAGAACCTTCCAAAGATTATCAGCGTTTCCTCGGCCTATGTAGCCATGAATATTTCCATTCCTGGCTGGTAAAATTTATTCGTCCGGAAAATTTTGTCAATTATGATTTAAACCGTGAAGGCTATACGTCTTTGCTGTGGATCTTTGAAGGCTTCACTTCTTATTATGATGATTTGATTTTGCTACGCAGTGGCGTGATTAACCAGGAATCATATATTGCTTTATTAAAAGTGCAGATTGATCGTTACTTGCAGAATCCGGGTCGTGCGATTCAGTCGGTGTCTGAATCCAGTTTTGATGCCTGGGTGAAATTCTACCGTCAGGATGAAAACTCGAATAATGCCGGCACCAGCTATTACAACAAAGGTTGTTTGGTTGCATTGTGCCTAGACTTAGGTTTGCGTTTACGCGGTTCAAGTCTGGATGCCTTGATGCGCCGTTTGTATGAAAATGCGCAAAAGGGTGTTCAGGTACATGAACGTACCATCTTTGAATTATGCAAAGAATTGACCGGTGATGATTGGTCAGAGCAGATTAATCACTTGATTAATACCACAGATGAATTGCCACTGGATCAGTTATTACCTGAGTTTGGTATCGGTTATAACCTGAAAAATGACAAGTCATTGCCTTTTGGTTTAAAACTGGTAGATAAGCCGGAAGGTGTACTGGTTCAGTCGGCGCGTCGTGATAGTACTGCTGTAGTAGCTGGCCTTTCTGCCAATGATGTGATTATTGCCATTGATGGTTTAAAAGCAACGACGAAATTAATGGAAAGTTATGCAAAACAGGAAGGTGTTTATACCATGCATGCTTTCCGTCGCGATGAGCTAATGAGTTTTGACGTTCAGGCAGGCGGTTCTGAACTGACCGAAGTTGAACTGAAAATTGAAGATCAAGCCAAAGCTGAACAATGGTTGAAAGCCTGATTAAGAGTGACTCACTTAAACGACCGGTGTTTATACACCGGTTTTTTTATCAAGTTTTGAAAATTATCTGATGATCAGTCGAGAGGTACCGCGGAACTCTGCCACAATTTGATCATGCTGATTTATCACCTGAATATCGTAAATTCCACTACGGCCACTGCTGGCCCTATGTTCTGCTACAGCAGTCAATGTATCGCCAAGAACTGCCGGTTTTAAGTAATGAATTCCACAATGCTGACCAACAGCCGGATGTTCACCTGTATTACAGGCAATGGCAAATGCCGCATCTGCAAGCGCGAAAATCACTGCGCCGTTACAGGTCTGGTGACCCTGTAAATGTTGTTCAGTGACTTTCAGCGAAATTTTTGCGTGATTGTGACTATAAGCAACAAGGTGTGCACCAAGATGCTGGATTAATCGATCCTGATTAAACATCTGGTTGACTTGCTGATCCATTGCAAAGCTCCTTGTTTGAGATACGTTTTATTTCTTAAATTCATTTAATATGAGTCATGAATAGCATTCCAGCACAAGAATAACAAGTAAAAGAATAAGGCCCAATAAGATGGGCCTTAAGTGAAAGAGCTTAGTTACCGCGATAAGTCGAATAACCATAAGAGCTCAATAACAGTGGAATATGATAATGTTCTAAAGCGCCATCAATCATAAAGACCACCGGTACTTCAGGGAAGAATGTCCGCTGATTATTGGCCTTAAACCAGTCACCCGTTTTAAAGGTCACTTTATAAATACCCTTTTGCAGATTGGTATCTTTTGGATATAGCTCTTTAATACGGCCATTCTGATCTGTTTTAGCTTCATTGAGCTTGACCCATTTCTCACCTTGCTGTGCTTCCAAAATAACTGCAATATTTGCAGAAGGTAAACCTGTTTCCTGATTCAAAATATGCACACTAAGTGGATTCTGTGCAAAGGAAAGCGTGGCTGCGGTGCTCGCAAGGGTTGCTAGCAGGATTTTTTTCATGTTGTATTCCTCAGTAGATGGATGAAGTAATATTGAATAAAAGAAACCAATAAGACTTATTTAAATAGATTAAAGCTGTTTTAAAGTGCTTTGAATGCCGCTATTGGCACATTGATGATCCTGTTCCGAACCGCCTGCACCCGCAACACCTACAGCACCTAAAATATGATTCTGGTACATAACAGGTACACCGCCGCCCAGTAACAGCAGTTCAGGCAAACTATTCAGGTTCTGTGCGTCCGGATTGTTCTGGGCATTGCGCATAAAATCCAGCGTACTGGTTTTCGTTGAATACGCGGTAAAGGCCTTGCGTTCTGCTGCGATCAGGTTGTGAATGCCGACAGATTCATGGCGTTGACTAGCCAGCAGATTACCACCCTGATCCAGAACCACGACTGCTGCGGGCTTGGCCTGTTTCTGGCAGGCCAACATGACATTGCTGGCCATAAGCTTTGCTGCTTCTAGCGACATGACTGGTGCTGTTTTTAATTCTGCATGTGCCAGTGAGCTGAGTAGTAATGAGCTGCTGAGCAAGGCTAAGGTTGTTTTGGCGATTGAATTTTTCATACTTGTCATTCATGCAATTGAATACTGTTGCTATTGTAGAAAGAAATACGCCAGTGCAGCATGACAATCAGATTACCAATTTGTAATCTAGGCATAGCTAAAAACAGCTAAACTACTGACATGCATATTTTAATTGTAGAAGATGAAGTCAAGATTGCTGAATATCTGGCAAAAGGACTGAGTGAGTCAGGTTATAGCACGGCCATTGCTGAAAATGGCGTGTTGGCATTGGCCTGTTTGCAGCAACAGTCATTTGATCTGGTACTGCTGGATGTAATGCTGCCAGATCTGGACGGCTGGCAGGTGCTGAAAACCTTGCGAACTTTTAGCCAGATTCCGGTATTGATGCTCACTGCACGCGATCATGTGCTGGATCGGGTGAAAGGCCTGGAGCTTGGCGCCGATGATTATCTGACCAAACCTTTTTCCTATATTGAGTTACTGGCCCGGATCAAAAGTCTGTTGCGCCGTGTGCCGCGACTGGAGCAGGAGGCCTATCAGGTTGCAGGTCTGGTATTGAACCGCCTAAAGCATGAAGTATATCGTAATGAACAAAAGATCGAATTAAGCCAGAAAGAATTTGCGCTGTTGCAACTGTTGATGGAGCATCAGGGGCAGGTGATGACCCGGAGCCAGATTGCCTCCATGGTCTGGAATATCAATTTTAATACCGATACCAATGTGGTGGATGTGGCCATTCGCAGGCTGCGGAGCAAAATTGATGATCATTACACGCCAAAACTGATTCATACCGTACGCGGTATGGGTTATAAACTTGATGAATACCCATGAACAATCCTATCTTATTACCGCTGGCAACACGCTTGAGTATTGCGTTTGCATTGGTGTCCTGCGTGGTTTTTTTGAGTGTGGCGTTACTGTCTTATCAAAATATGCAACAGATGATTCAGGCTCAGCAGGATCAGGCACTGGCTGCACGTATTTCCCGAATTGAAATATTTCTTGAAGATGCCCAGAGTTTCGAGCTTTTGGTTCAGCATCCCAAATTATATGAAAACATGCTGGGGCAAGAAGATAATCTACTGCTGCTGCAACATCAGAATAATCGCTTGATTGAAATCAATCCTTTGCAGATTCATATTCCGGCATTGCACTATACCTCTGCCTTACAGTTTCAGAATAATCAGGCTGAACAGCCTTCGACACGACTGGCTTTTAAACAGGTGCAGTTTGATGGTCGCAGTTATCAACTGGTGGCTGGTAAGCAGCTGGCAGAGGGACAAAGGATACTGGCAAGCTATTTATCAAAACTGGTGCTCTATAGTCTGCTTGGCATACTGCTCTCGACCTTGATGGCCTGGCTGGCAGGACGCTATATTCTCAAGTCCATGCGCCAGTTGATGCTGGCTACAGCACAGGTCAATATTCAGCAGCCCAATCAGCACATCGATGTTCAGAGTAATACGCTTGAGGTTCAAGAGCTGCGTCAGGCCATGAACGATATGCTCGCTAATATTCAGGCTGCGTATCAGCAGCTGGCACGTTTTTCTGAGGATATTTCACACGAACTTCGCACCCCATTAAACAATTTAATCGGGCAGACACAGATTCTGTTATCGCGGTCGCGCGAACCTGCTGAGCTGGAAAATCTGCTCTATTCCAACTTGGAAGAATACGAACGCCTGAGCCAGATGATTGAAAGTATGCTGTTTATCGCCCGGGTAGAACATGGCGGATATGCGATTGAAAAACAGCGTTTCAATCTAAATGACATGCTGCAAGAATTGCTTGAGTACTTCAGCTTTCTGGCCGAAGAGAAGCAGATGCATTTAAAAGTGGATGTTCCGCCAGATTTAAGTCTGACAGCCAGCACCGTATTGTTACAGCGCGCAGTCGCCAATCTGATCAGCAATGCCATTACTTATGGTCAGCCTGGGAGTGAGATTATTGTGTCTGCACAGCGACTCAACCACAGGATTAAAATATCAGTGTTGACGCCAGAAGTCTGGATTGCAGAGCAGCACCATCCGCATTTATTTGAGCGTTTTTATCAGATCGATGACAGCCGGCACGAAAAAGCCCAGACGGGTGGTCTGGGCCTTGCCATTGTACAGTCGATCATGCAGCTCCATCAGGGGCAGACAACTGTAGAAAATACACCGTCTGGCGTGATCTTTAGCCTGTCCCTACCTGATGAGCAGACTGGGTTTTAACCACGACCGCGTCCGCGACCACGAGGTGCTTTGGTATTTGGACGAGTTGTACCATTGGTACGACGTTTCGGCTTTTCGCTTTCGTCCATTTGCCAGATACGTTTGGTACCTGATTTTTTCACTGAACCATCTTTGTTCTTGCGAACCATTGGCTTACCACCCGTACCACCCGGTTTTTTCACATAAGAACGTGAACGGTATGGCTCTTCAGCAGGAACATTCTGGAAATCTGGATAAAGTAAAGGTTCAATTTCTTTGGTTTCACCCGGTTTAATATCCATACGTACAAGGTCAATATCACCAATTTTAGTACGGATTAAACGCAGTGTAGGGAAGCCCACCGCAGAGGTCATACGACGAACCTGACGGTTACGGCCTTCACAAATTGAAATCTCAACCCAAGACGTTGGGACAGATGCACGGAAACGTACAGGAGGATTACGCTCCCACAACCATTCCGGTTCAGATACTTTTTCAGCTTTGGCTGGAAGGGTCATGCCATCTTTAAGTTCCACACCTTTACGAAGCTGCTCAAGTGCTTCTTCGGTGACATCACCATCAACCTGCACCATATAGGTTTTAAACTTTTTATTGGCAGGATTGGTGATGTACTGGTTCAGACCACCGTGATCTGTTAAAAAAACCAGACCTTCTGAGTCCATGTCCAGACGACCAGCAAGACGTAAATCTTTGTCGTCGATGAAATCAGCCATGGTTTGGTGTTTTTCATCTGGGCGGAATTGGGAGAGGACGTCATAGGGTTTGTTTAGAATGACAATTTTCAATTTAAACTACTCAAATATATATAAAAATTCTTTTGTGGTTTCAATCTTACCCGTTTAGTTACCCGCTTTAGGAGAGGTGGGGGTAAAAATTGATAAATAAAAGCCCACTATGTGTGGGCTATCATATCAGATTCTGTTTTATGTTCTTCAACTTTATTCTTCACGTACGAGGAGTACCAGAACACATCTTTTTCAGAAAGTCGAACCGGCTGTCTAATATCGCCAGAGTTCACCATGGCATAAAATTTATCTTTTCCGACTGCCAGCAACTGCATGAACTCTTTCGCTCGGATTCTGCGATCAATTTCCATCATTCACCTCCATACAACTTTCTACATCTGCGATGGCTTTGCGCAATTCACCAATATTTACTGTTTTATCCCGAACACCTGAATCACCCAAAGTCCAAGAGTAAAAATGATCATCACTTGGCGCATTAGCAACAATCTCTTTTGATTTTTCAAAACCGTGAATTGCAACCAACTCATGACTTTCAACAAGGCGTTTTAACTCATCAGTTAAATGATCCTCATAAGCTACTATGTATGACTTAACAGCCTCAATCCCGACTTTTTTAAAAAACTCATTCGCTTTCAAGACACTTCTCCCAAACTCATCACCACGCCACTCGGCAACTTGCTCAAATAGCAGGTGAATAGGTGATACAGCTTATCCGCATTACTTTCATCTACCGTGATAATCCCACCAGTACCACTCTTAACTCGTTGACGTGACCATCCTCGCATGTGATACGTGAACTCATTGTCAAAATCCACAGCGTTTAAAATCGCATTAAATGAGCCAACATCACCGGCAGACCATGTTTCAATATATGGCTTGTCTTTGGCCACAAGGTTGTCGATCTGAAGCTGGGCGAACTGCACGTTGGTTAATTGAATTTCAGTCATTGGCTGGCTCTCCACGAATAATTTTCACAGTAGCCGATCTACCATCAACGCAATTAAGGGTGATGTTTAGATCATTTTTTCCGTCATCCTCCCAGGTGAAAGTTTTAATTTCAGCACCCGTTGGCTCTATGCCCAAGGATTCCAGTCCGGCCTTAAATTCAGCCATGTGATCAGCCATTTCCTGCAAGCAAACATGAATGCGATCAGATGGGATTTTCAAGAAGTCGCCAATCGACTCAATTTTGTAGAGGTTAGTCATTGGCTGGCTCCTGTGCTTCGATCATGGCTTGCTTCACATAAGCGTCATACAAGCTATATGGTAGAAAGGCATCACCCTCATGTTCTTTTACAACTGCCATAACCATTGTTTCAGTTGGCTTGATTGGCATAAGAACATATCCTTCCGGCACCGCTTGGGCTTTGGCTAGATCAGATTTAAGCAACTCAATCTCCGCTTGTTGCTGCTCAAATAAAGAGAAAGCAGATTGCGTAGCGTGGTATTTGTAAGACCCATCAGAATCCCGCTCTAGTGCCCAACTTGGAGCATTTTTTACATACAACTTTTCAAATAGCTCTTGTGTTTGATTATTCCGAATATCCATCACGCCACCTCGCTTTCATACTTGTTTCGAGCGAAAATGGCATAGGCATCATCTTCACTAAAGTTGATATCAATTAAGAAAAAGCCGTTTGGTGCAATCGGGTCCCACTTGGTAATGTCACAATCATCCATCATGATTTCCCAATCATCAGAATTAACGCTGCTTTCCATCCAGAACATCACAACGCCTACACCAAAGTGGTTTCTGAACTTCTCCCACTCTTCACGACTTACGTATTCTTCGTTTTCCAGATGTTCATTCATGTATTTTGAATAAACAGGGTGGGTCCAAGTTCCCATTTCACCACGAACAATTTCCATTGGCTCTAGTTTGTTATCTTCCATCACGCCACCTTCACATCTAAATAATCAGGGTTATCCAGATGTTCTTCATATTCATGAAATAACACCTGGCATGCTGCATTACCGGTTAAATCTTTCTTTAAGAGCACGTAACTCAGTGTCTTGCGTGTGCCTTTGCCGCTAAATGTCGAGCTGCCATCCGCAAGTTCATTTTTGGTATAACCCAATTTTTCTAGCCACAGCTTGAAACCAACTTCATGCTTCTTTTTAATTCTGAAGATCATCTGTACCCCCAAGTGTTCGCAAAATTTTGCAGGCAATCATCAATACCGAATAGGTTGATATTGCGGTAAGTTCTAACCCGACCCTTGTACTGCACAAGCAGCACTCGGGTCATAGAAGAGTAGGAATAACTCATGAAGCCTCCCCAGTTTCAGCAGCTTGGATCAAGGCATCTTTGCGCTGAGCATAAATACTGAGTAGCTCCTGATGATCAGCTGGAAGTAATTTAGCTGCAGGTATTGCTGGTGCTAATCGCTCCAGAGTTTCCACTGAATCCATGTCATAGATGCGGTTGATCAGAACCTGTTTCTTCTTTTTGTAGAATAGATCGATAGAGGCGCTACCATGTTCAGCACTTTCCACTGCTGCTTGTTTACGTGCAGCATTTTCAATTTGATCAATCAAGCTTGGTTGTATGACTTCAATAGCTTCATCTACAACTGGTTCCACTTTAGGTGTGTATTGCTCAGGATCCAGTTCAAGTAATTTGTCTTCAGTAAGCTTGCACAAGTGCTGTTGATCTTTTTGATCCAGGCGTCCATTGGCCAGAAATACGTGACGGAATGAAAGAACGTCCTCAGCATTGGTAAACTGGTCAATTTGTGCTGTGAACTTCTCAACAAGCTTTACTGGGTTAGTTTCAATCAGTTCATCGATCAAGCCGTCTTCTGATATAGCAATCGGACCTTGCTCGGTAATTTGAATATTAGACTGACTTCCAAATGTGTTTTCTTGTGCTATAGCCTCAACAGGTTGAATCACTTCTGGCTCAGGCTGCTTCTCAATATTTGGTATGGAATTACCTGAACTAGCTGGAATGACAAGCTGCTCAGTATCTTCCTTGGCTTTAGTTGAGCGTTTCTTTTTGGCTTTACCTGTATTATCGATTGTTGGTGAATAACAAATGACTCGACCAAACAGCTTACCCATTGCCTCTAGTTGTAACACTGCATTTTTATTATCTGCTTGAGCAAAACCATTACGCACACAAGCAAAATATTCCCCATTCTGTTTACTGTATTTAACCCGGGAAACGTGATCAGGATGAACAATAAAGATTTCCTGATCTTCTACAACATCTTCAAGCGTTAAAGGCTTTGTAAACGTAATACCAGCCAGCTCCATAGTTTCGACCTTGATGCAGAACTCATAGCCTGGCATAGCGAAAATAGTGGCAGGGAATTGAGACAGATCATCAAAATCCATTAACTCACCAACAGCACGGCACATGATATTTCGACCGGCCATCATTGCTTCAAAAGCTTCTTTGCTAGTTAAAATTTTCATGCTGTCATTACTCCCTTCGCCAATTGTTCTATGTCATTTTTTACAGCTTCAAATTTGGAAGCTTCTATCTGGTTGAGAGCATCAAGCCCTAAATGTTCACATACTGTTTTCGCATCAAGGCCACAGGTATCGATAAAGTCCTGTAGATCGGCCAGCTGCTCATCAGAAATGCCATTAAACTCTGGTGGATCTACCCAGGCATTACGTTGCTTATCAAACGTGCACTTCATTTCTAGGGCGCGGCGAACTAATTCAGCACGCATATTCTTGTAATACAGATGAGTGTCTTCAAGAGACTGAGTGAGCTGATTTAGATCACTCGCATACTGGGCCTCACCACAGCCTTGTACCCAGTTTTCTAGATCTTCTTGAGCCTTGATTGCGGTCAATTGATCAGGTGTCAGGGTGTTGATATGGTCCTTAGCTTGCTTGATAAGATCGGCCAGAAATGTAGGGCTGGTCTTTAGATCCGGCACCCAAACCTCACCAGTGTCACCACCTAAACCACCTGCATTTTTAGCGTGATGGGTAGGGCAAGGCTTAAAGCTAATTACTCGAGCATTCTTACCTTCACCAGTAGTGACTGTGGTCAAATAGCCCATGATGTCAGCAATGCGATATAGCTCATTACGGTTTTTACCACCCAGATCAGGGCGATAAATTACCTGGTCACCGCTTTGATCTTCAGAGGCATGGGCAATAAACACCACATCTTTTCCTGAAGCGATCAGCGTATTCACGTACTGCTTAAAGATGTTGTTGGCCAAGCCTTGGGCTTTAAGCTTTAACGATCCATCTTTCTGTTTGTTAGTCGCATTGAGCATTAAATGTGTTTTGATGCTTTCAAGCATTGCACCAACGGTATCGATCACAATGGTGTTATATGGTTCAAGATCAGCCATTGTTAGGTTTGCTACATCAGACCACTGGTGAGCCTGAACTACAGCACCGCGACGAAGTTCACCAGTACGGTGAGAACCTTTGTCAAAGTCGAATGAAATAGCCTTATCACCAGTAAAGCCGATAGATGTTTTACCCAAGCCTGGATCCGCATACAGATAAACAATAATTGCCTGAACTAGCAGCGCTTGATTCGCTGGAATAATATTAATCGCCATCTCAACGTACTCCTGCAGGACGGTTATTACGCTTAAAGTTCTTATAGTCTTCCGATGCAAAGAAGCCGGTACTTTCTAAAACTTGATGACGCTTGTTTTTGCGCATAGCAACACGCGCATTTTCCAGTCCATCTAAAACCCATTGCGGAGTAAGAGATTTATCCATCTTCCTCAATGAGCCGTCCGGCTGAATGGAATAGATAGTTGTGTTGCAGAAATAGTCAGCAATAGTTCCTGAGCTTTTAACGCGTAGGGCAAAATAGCTGGTCCGAGTTTTACCTACTCGATATATTTCAAGTCCTTCAAAGGTCTTGATATATTCAGAGAAGTAGCGATGAGTTGAGTTGAACTCAATCGGCATTTGAACTACAGGCAACTCATCTGCTTTGAATTGCAGGAAACCGGTGTAAAGATCCACAAAATTAATTTGAGTTCGATCATTTAGAGGAGACCAGTCATCAGAGCCGCATTCACACCAGTAGACTGATTGACCATTCAAAAGCGCCTCAAAGATTTGATCAGCAGAATTTAAAATCATGACTGCACCTCCACTAGGCGATGCTTCATGATGTAGCTAGTGATCATTGAATTGATTTCGCGGTGATCCTGATGATCAGTGAAGTCTTTATATGGATTACCATTGGCATCAAATACATTGATTTCACCCAGCTCTGTTACTTCGACTGCAGTGAACTCTGAACCAGGTACGCCGTAGCTATCTGGATAAGCCTGAACTTCAAATGAAGAGATATTTAAACGGAATCCATCCAGATTTACGACAGCTTCACCGCGCATATCGTCGAGCATCTTTAAAGAGACGATTCCATATTCAGATTGAATATTTTGAGCTGGTGCTACCTGGTCAGTACCAAAGTCAGCAAGATGAGCAAATGCCAAGGCGCTTACAGTTAAGGCAGCGGTAAACAGAGTTACCTTGAAGCTATTGTGTGGAGTTAATTTTGTGTTCATAATTACTTTACTCACAGAGAGAGTGTGGGTCATGCCTCAGGTGGTTCGCAGCACGCTGGGGCTTTTCTTTGTTTGTGAGATCATAATGAACCATAAGTACATATATGTAAAGTACCAGAAGTACATTTATTTGAACTTTTTGTTCATCTTTATGTTTTAATAGACAAAAGAAAACCCATCACAGGGATGGGTTGTTTGGAGTTTGTTATGCTAGATCACAATGAAAAATTAAAACTTGTAGTTGAATTAATTGGCGCTGGTGTTACTGATACCTCTATTATCATTGCGAATATAAAAGAAATCGAGGAAGGTTTATTTAAGAATTGCTCCCCTCCAAAACAACCTTAACATCCACACCATTCCAGCTTACAACTCTATGACATTGGTTGTAGAGTTTTAAATAATATTCTCTTGAATTTGGTTTGCGGAATTTCTCCTTATCAGCCACCCTTTCAGATTCTGAAATTATTTGCATTAATTCCAATGCAACCCTTTCAACCGACTTGTCTTTAATTTCAATTGGCCCACTTAATGTAGTGCTATTACTCATTCTTCTCTCCACCCGATCCAAGAGCCGCTCGGGTATGCGGCTTTTTTATTTCTTAAAATCTTCTATGTAGACCAACAACCCTGCCAACCAAGCGACAATCCTCAGTCAACTTGATGATTTGCTCAGGCCAATTTGGATTAAGAGGTTGTAAGTATTTATCACCGCCTTCAATAATTAGCTTCTTGAAGGTTGCCTCCGTATCTCCACTGCAAGCAATAATCACCAGATCATCTGTTTTTAGATCAAAGGTCTGTATATCTGGATTCACGTAAATGCGGTCACCTGGCTTGAACTCAGGCTTCATAGAATTTCCAACGACAATAAGGCCATAACCATTCTTACCACATTCCTTGAGCGGAGGGAGATGCTCATCAACCTTTGTGTCTTTTAGGACGGTTTCGATTGGATCGAATGATCCGGCTGCGACCCACGAGATAACAGGAACAGGGCGACCTTCAAGAGGAATCTTCTGGGATAGATCAACATTATTGTCCAGATTTACAGGGGTATCTTGTCCTGTGAGGAGCCACTCAACACCCACGCCCAACCATTTCGATAAATCAATAATTCTTTTTGTATCAGGTAAAGCTTCGCCATTTATCCATTTTCCGGCGGCTTTAGGTGTGATTTTAAAAAAGTTAGCCAACTCAGTCGCTCTTCCGCGAACAGGCAAACCTTTCTTTTCGAGCGCCTCATTAAGTCGATCCGAGAATTCAGCTAGATGATCAGTCATTTTTAATTACCCAAGAACCATAGGTTCATATTAATACTTCTTGAAAGAAGTATCAGTTCTTGTTAAAGTTGAACCATAAGTTCATATTGGAGGTTAAGATGAACCTAAAGTCATGTATTGATGATGCTGGCGGTGTCTACACAGTAGCTGCCTGGATCGGGAAAACCCCAAGAGCTATGTACAAGTGGATCGAGAAAGACTCACTACCACGTACCGAGTACACCGGACAAACAAATTATTCAGAAATTATCGAGAAGAAGACAAAAGGGAAGGTTTCTAAAGAAATACTTCTGAAAGTCGGACTCCCTAAGTAGGTAAAAATTATGAGTCTTGAAAAGAAATCTACACATGTTCGCTTATCTCCTGAAATCCATGAGCGGGCAAAACTACTTGCCGAAATTAAGGGTAAAGACCTTGCTCAATACCTGGCGTATCTCCTAGAGAAGGAAATCGTCGGTGAGTGGCATGTACTTAATTTACAAGCAAAATCATTCGAGCGCTTGGGATTAGGAGCTTTAGTAAGGGATCTGTCTACAGACATCAGCTTTGGAGAGGGATCGGAAGGGATTCACGGGGATTTAGGCAAAGAAAAAGCCTGATGGTCTAGATCAGGCTTTATCAATTCAAAACTTTAGAGGCATTGAATATGAAATCAAATTTAGCATATGAACCACCGCTACCTCAAGGGCAAGTAGTTCATTTTCCAAAAAATGAGCGCAAAGCTATGTCGAATAAAGAAGAGCGCTACACCAAGATGCCTAACACGTTAATTGATAGTCAGATTATGGCTCAACTGAACGATAAGGCATTTAAGTGTTTAATGTTTGTCATGCGTCAAACCATTGGATTTGACCGCGCATCTCACCCAATTGCTATCACTCAATTTCAGAAATATTGCGGTATTAAAAAACGCGACACAGTTATGTCATGTATTCGTGATCTGGAAGAGCTTGGCTTAATCAAAGTTGAAAGAACAACAGGCTGTTTGAATGAATATTTATTCACTCCTGACCAGTACCGCGAAAAGGGACTAGTACCAAATGAGGGTAGTACCCTTAAAGGTGATGGGACTAGTACCACCAAACGGGACGGGACTAGTACCGCGAAAGGTGACGGGACTAGTCCCGTTGAGCGGGACCCTATTAAAGAAACACTTAAAGAAACATTTAAAGAAAACTTTAAAGAGAAAAACACGCAAGAAAATTCAGTTGATCAGGTTCTAAAACTTTGGACGCCAGATTTGCATTCTCTGAATTCTTGGTTACAGCGATCAGGTGAAACCCCGATGACCCAAGAACTGGTGAATCAGATTTTACTTGAAGTGAATGCTCACTACGAACCACGTTTGAACGCAGGCTTGATCACAGACACCCAAATGTATTCAAACTTCGTGAAGTGGATCAAACGCAAGTTCACTCAAAAACAAAATTCACACTCTGCAGCACCCGCCCAAAACAACCGCAACGTAAATCAAAACTGGGGCCAAGTTCAAAACTACGCACCCGCAACCGATGATATCGACTTGGAGGGCTTGGTATGAATGCAGCAGCTCTACTTGGATTAAAAATTCAGATCAGCTCTGAATACTGTGACCGCCACCAGATGCAAAAAGTTCAACTGGGTAACCAGTCGATTTGCAAACAGTGTGCATCTGAAATCTTAAATCAGGCCCATCAGGATCATGCAGCCTCTGTCAATCAGATGGTTCGTGAAAAGCATTTTGAAGGCGCGAAGTTACCAGGTCGTCATGCAAACAGTGGTTTTAAGGAATACATCACCACTAACGACGGCCAGAAACATGCCAAAGCTCAGTGTGTGAAATTCACTAAAGACTTTCTGGAAGGCATCACTCGCAATCTGATTATGGTGGGTCGTACTGGTACTGGAAAAACCCATTTGGCATGCGCAGTCGCTCGCAACGTTCTGGAGGCGCGTAAATACGCCCGCTACGTCACTTCTGAAGATATGGCTAATGAGATTGCCAACGCTTGGAAAAAAGCCGATGACAACGAAGCCAACGCAATCTGGCGCTATACCGATTATGACCTTCTGATTCTGGATGAATATGGGTTGCATGATCGCCATGAAAACCGCCTGCAACTGGTTCACAAGGTTTTATATGCGCGTTATGACGCAGGTAAGCCGACCATGCTGATTTCAAATATGACCAAGGATGATTTGGCGACTGATTTGGGTGATCGACTATGGTCCCGGTTCCAGCATGACGGATTGGCTGTGGTTGAGTGCAATTGGATGGATCGGCGTGTAGGGGGTGGGGTGTGAACGAAAGAACGTATCAGCACAACAAGGCAGCCTCATTAAATCGTGGCATTGACGTTTTACTTGTTATTAAAAACACACCAATCGCCACAACCAAGGAAATCAAAGATCAAGCGCTGCCATACATGACGATTAGATCGGTACAGCGCTACTTAAAAACCTTGGTGCAAGTCGGTCTTATTGGATTTGTTGGGGGTGGTAATGATGAATATCGCTACTTCCTTACACCTAAAGCCAAGCAATTATTCGGGGGGGTGGGCCATGCTAGACACCAAAGAACAGATCAGAACAGCACTGATTGAAATTGCCGAGGCATTAGGTCGACCACATTACGAGCCACTGACCGTCAGAGAGGTTTTGGCGAGTTTTGATAACAACACGGATCACCCATTGAAAGCAGCAGTATTAAGAAAAATACCTTTCCTTGGGCGCAAGAGTTCAATCGAGGTTGTGGTGCCAAAAGTAAGAACTAAAAAACCGGCTCGGAAGGCATCACCAGTTGAGGTGAAGAAAGAAATTCTAAAACTGGCTCAACACGGAACTATCACAAAATTCAGAAGCGGTTGTGACTGCAAGGAGTGCATGGAATGGGCATAAGCTTAATCGAAAAATTGGGATTGGAAAACGCAAAGCACTTGATGGGATGCTTCAAAAGCATGGTGTGCCTGAGAGTTGGAAAATCGCTGTAATCAATGGAATGTGGCAAAGAAGCTCGGTTGGTTTTACACATGGTGAATTACGCGCCGCTCTAGCTGACCACGACCGCATTGATACATGTAGTGATATTCGGAATCACATCAGCCCGAATACGAAGGTGATTGAGCATGAAAGCAATAAAAATACCGTGTGAACATGACTTGCTAAGCAAAAATCACAATGTTTGGGCAGATGCCGTAATGCGTTGCAAAGGTGGTAGTCCGTACTGTGGTGCTGATGGGTATTGTCATGCTGATGGAAAGTGCTTTGCGGATCAGGAACTCACAAGAGAGCAGGCTATTTTAGAGGTAGATCGTTTGGCTCAGGAGCTTCACCAGGCTAAGCAGGAAAATGACAATTTAAGAACTTCTTCTGCGAGCTTAATCAAGCAGCTTGAATTTGCATTAGAGCAGAACAAGAAGTCTGGAAAATCTGAACGAGTTTTTGCGATTCGATATTGCATTGGTGAGATCAAGAAAACTTTGCGAGGTACCAATGACATCAATCTCCCTCGCTGAATATCACAAACAGTATGGCGGTGGTCGTAAGACTGCCACCAAACGCAACAAATTTAACGCTGTGAAGATCGAAAAGGACGGAATGACCTTTGATAGCCAAAAAGAGTACAAGCGCTATATCGAGCTTACAGCGCAAATGCAAAGAGGTGAAATTCAGGATTTACAGTGTCAGGTCAAATTTGAGTTGGCACCGAAAGTAAAGATTGCAGGTGAGAAAAAAGCAAAGCCTGCACTTCGATATTTTGCAGATTTCACATACCTGAAGGATGGGGTGCAGATTGTTGAGGATGTGAAGTCGGCAGCCACAAGAAAGTTAGCAAGTTTCCGTAATAAGAAACACTTAATGAAAACAGTACACGGTATAGACGTTAGAGAGATTTAAGAGGGAATAGGGATGAATGCGATGGTGAAGGTTCAAAATATTATGCAGGCGGTAGATTGGTCGAAGCACTCACTGGAAGAGTGGCTTTATCAATTTGGGGCTTGGATGAATAGCGTGTCTGGTACATGCGGTAAAAGTATCAACCCTATTGCTGTTGCTATGGATGAGGCGATTGTAAAGCAGCGCAAGTTTAAGTTGGGTGTGAGAAAGACTCGTCAAATTATTGCTGATTCCATGTTGTCAGAGGAAAAGCCAAAATTATCCAGAGTTGGGGTGGCCTGTGAGATTGATGATAATGAAGCGCGTGCAGTCCAGCGCTTAATTCTGGATATGCAGGGCCAGAGCGAAATCATGGATGATTGGATGGATGCGATTATCTGCCGTTATTTTTATGGGAATTCGTGGTCGCAGATGTGCAATGAAAATCGCACAGGTGTTGACGCAAAATTTGATGTGAAATGCGGACTTGCAGCGCTACACTGCCGCTATGGATTTATTGCATACAAAAAGTGAATAGTATTTGACCTTGATCAAGGCATCTGCTAAATTCATGTTATAGTGGCGCGAAGTGTAAGTAAGTCGCACTACTGATAGAGAGCTCATCAAACGATGGGCTTTTTGCATTATGGCGGTTTCATTAATTTCTGGTGGTTTTTAAATTAATGCCGCCACCTGTTAGTTTTAAAAGGTGAGTACTACTTTGGATTGGCGACCCATTAACACAGTCAGTTATGAGCCATTAAGCACACTACTAAGCCAACTAGGGAGAAATACTTCTTAGTTGGTTTTTATTTGCGCCATTAGCTCAACTGGAAAGAGCATGGGTTTTCTATACCAATGGTTGTGGGTTCGAATCCTACATGGCGTGCCAGATTCTAAACCCCTCGAATTCGAGACCTTTAAAACTACAAATAGAGGACTGGTATTTGCTTGATCGTTGCTTGCTTAGCCAGGAAGAAATCTTGCTTAGTTCGACAAAATCGCTGACATTATTTCGGAAATAAATATCATAAATTTATGTTTTATAAGTAAAAGTAACTGACATTTCTTGCGACATGATTGCTTGATTGTCCAGGAGTAAAATCATGCTTACTTTCTTAAAACGCCTATTCTGCTTTCATCACTACGATTACGAGTCTGATATTTTTATACAGATTGAATGTCGCAAGTGTGGAAAGCGTCGAGACAATTACACGAATTAGCCGAACGGATTACAGCAAACAGAACCCCTCGCATTCTAGATGTTGAGGGGTTTTTCTTTTCTATTGGTGGTGAATATGGATGGTTATGGGATCAGTAAAGAAGGTTGTGATTTGAACTATCCGGAAATTCCGGAAGGTTGGAATTTATGACAGACAAAGTACAAGCTAAACAAGACTTAGAATTTTGCAGTGCTGAGCTATCTAAGTATCAGAATCTCAGTCGGGCCGGGCTGACTCGAAATGAGTTACTGGCAATTGACGGCATCATGATTAAGCTGAAAGAGCGTATTAATAATTTACGGTTTACTTTGTATGGATGAAAAGGCTTATAAACTTTTCACCCAAAAAATCCCGCCAAAAAAGAAATCGCGTGTCAGACCCCTACCCAAAGCTGGTGAAAAATACCTAGAAGCATTCGATCGATTAAAAGAAATCTTGGATCGGATGGAAATTAAGTACGAAGAATACTTTCATTTTAAGAGCACCAAGCATTGGCGTTTCGATTTGCACCTGGTTGGCTATCTCACATTAATTGAAATCGCGGGTGGTCCATGGTCTGGTGGCCGTAAAGGTAAGTTGGCCACAAAAGCTTGGAGCATAGATCGCTATGACCATGCTGAAGAAATGGGTTATCGCTATCAGCGTTTTGAAACCGGCGATATAAACATGGGTCGAGCTACGGCGTGGTTAAGAAATTTAAAGGCATCTTATGGAACAGTTCAGACCATTCCCGCCGACGGATCTGATTGATCAGGCCGAGGAAGAAGAAGCTATTCGCTTAGCACCTGCACCAGAGCTTAAAGAATGGGTCGTGAATAACTGGCTTACTCTCGGCGGTGAACTACACAACCCGGATCATGATCATATTGCTGAACTACTCCATGACAATGAAGAGTTTCTTGCATTCGCTTGGGCTTCATCTGCCGCCGTAGCGAAAAAACGTATGGTGCTGGGGCAATGTGAAAAAGTGATGTTTAACGTGGGCGGCTGGAAGAAAGCACGCCAGGAACAACAGATGCGAGACTGGTTTGGTTTTGTGCCTCAATATTTGATTACTGTCGATGCTGCATTCTGTGAACAAGCCTCAGATCGTGAGTTCTGCCGGTTGATTGAACATGAGTTGTATCACATCGGTGTAGAACGTGATGAAGATGGCGAAATCATTTATAGCGATATGACCGGACTGCCTAAGCATTACCTGGCTGGCCATGATGTTGAAGTGTTCTTTGGTGAAACAAAACGATGGGGTGCGGACGAGTCTGTTAAAAGACTTTTGGAAATCGCCAAGAATGCGCCGTTTGTATCAGAGGAAAGTATGGCTGCGTGTTGTGGGAACTGTGTCATAGGTTAAATTTTTTTGCCCACTTTCCTTGATGTACCTTGATGGATGGTGATTTATGGCAAGACTCAAAAAACATGAAAAAGTATTTATAGTTCGAGCACTTGCGCAGTTTATGACCCCCACTCAAGTAGTAGAGGACATCAAGGTAAAATTAGGTGTTGATGTTTCTCCACAGCAAGTGGAGACATATGATCCTACCAAAGTTGCAGGTGCTGACTTATCACAGGAATTTGTAGATCTATTTAATGAAGCGCGTAAGCAATATATTGCCCAGCCGATCTATAACATTGAAGGTGCTAACGATATTGTGCAGCTTCAGATACTGAGTGATTTGCTGGTTTCAAAAAAAGGTAACGTGGTGATGGCAATCAAACTGATTGATCAGATGCAGAAGATTGTCAAAGGTCACTATGAAAAGAAAATAGAGATTACTGGTAAAGACGGCGGGCCAATTCAACAAGAAACCAAATCAACGCATCAATTCACACCAGATGAGCTTAACGGACTATCCGCGCAAGAGCTTTCGCGTTTAGCAATTAATGGCAAGTTATGACTTATGCAATCGAAGATATAGCGCCACTAATTAAAGAGTGGACGATCAATACACGTCTGCCTGAAATCATTGAAGAAATGAAACGGCGCTATTACTACCGGATGCTGATAGAGCAGAATGAACTAAGTCGAGAGGCTGAAATCTACAAATGTAAGAATGATCCGGCTCATTGGTTTAATCACTGGGTATGGACTTATGATCCACGGGGCATGCCTTTTGGACTGCCGGCGAATATTCCTTTTGTTTTGCGTCCTGGTCAGGTTGAGCTTGTTGATTGGCTATTAGAGCGTGAAAGCACCCAGACACACGGCTTAATTGAAAAAAGTCGTGATGAAGGGATGAGCTATGTAGTCTTGGGCTTTTATTTGCATCGGTGGTTATTCGTTGAAGGCTTTGCTGGTGGCGTCGGTAGTCGTAAAGAAGATCTGGTTGATAAAAAAGGCGATCCGAAAACGTTACTGCACAAATTTAGGGATATGTTTTCCAAGCTGCCAGACTGGATGAAACCTAAAGGCTTTGTCGAGAAAGTGCATGACAACTACATGCGAATCATCAACCCGGACAACGGCGCAACGGTTACGGGTGAGGCTGGTGACAATATTGGCCGTGGTGGTCGTACCACAATGTACTTTCTGGATGAATGGGCATTCGTAGAGCGGCAAGAAGCTGTTGATGCTGCCATTTCTCAAAACACAAACGTACATATCAAGGGATCTACACCAAACGGTATTGGGGACAAGTTTCACCAAGATCGTTTTAGTGGTCGTTACGCCGTTTTTACGATGGCATGGCGTGATAACCCAGATAAGAATTGGCAGGTCGAATTTAATGGCAAAGTAATTTATCCCTGGTATGAAAAACAATTAGCCACATTAGATGACATCGTTTTAGCCCAGGAAGTTGATATTGATTATGCCGCATCGGTAGAAGGTGTGTTGATTCCATCAGCATGGGTGCAAGCTGCCGTCGATGCTCATCTTGAATTAGATATTCAGCCGTCAGGCGAACGTATGGGTGCGCTTGATGTGGCAGATGAGGGTAAAGATAAAAACTCTTTTGCCGCACGTCATGGCATCGTACTGCAGTATTTGGACACTTGGTCAGGCGTTGGTGATGACATCTTTGGCACAACTCAGAAAGCTATTGATGCTTGTCTTGATCTACGTTTGAACTCGTTTTATTACGATGCCGATGGTCTTGGTGCTGGTGTACGTGGTGATGCCCGAGTCATTAATGAGCAGAATCGATCTAAAGGGATACCAGAGATCGAGGCAAATCCATTCCGTGGCTCAGGTGCGGTACACAATCCTGAGCAGGAAATGGTTGAGGCGCGTAAAAACGTAGACTTCTTTGCCAATCTTAAAGCTCAGATGTGGTGGTCATTACGCATAAGATTCCAGAATACTTATCGAGCCTTACAGGGTATGCAATATGACCCAGACAATCTTATTTCGCTCTCTACCAAACACATAAACAAGCAGGAGCTTGAACAGCTCAAGCGAGAGTTATCGCAACCCACTTATACAAAAAATGGTGCAGGCAAAATCCTAGTCAATAAGCAACCGGACGGGGCCTTGTCTCCAAACCGAGCAGACGGCGTCATGATTTGCTTTAGTGATATCAAGCCGCCTGAACGCTTAAGGCCAGGCGGAGGTGGCTCACGTAGTTTTTAATCAAGGTTTTTAATATGGCAAAATCCAAAAACAAGCAGAAAGAGACCAAGCCAAAATCAGCCGGCTTGTTGACCGAAGTTGCTGTTGAAAAACTTGCGTTCAGTATGGGGCGTGCGGCTGATGTTGATGAAGTCTTGCGCAAGGCTGGTGTTACCCGGCAGCGTTTATCTGTACTTATGGCTGATGATGAAATATCACAGGCTATGGAAACCCGCCTTGACTCAGTCATTAATGCACCATGGCGATTCAAAGAAGATCACGGGGAGCAAACTGAGTTCTTAAAAGAGCAGGTTGCTTACTGGCACAATGAAATTATTACTGGTGCGTGGGAAGCGTGTCCATTTGGCTATTCAGTAATGGAGGCCAATTACAAGATTCTTGATGATGGTAAATTCACACTCAATGGCATCCAGGTGAAGCCACTTGAGTGGTTTGAGCCAAAGAACAACGGCGAACTAATTTATCGTGAGCCACAGACCAATACAGAAATCAATGTATTTCAGAAGTGGCCATTAAAGTTCTTTTTAACTCGACGCAAGCCCTCATTCAAGCAGCCTTATGGCGATCCATTATTGTCTAAGCTGTACTGGTTATGGTTCTTTAGAACAAATTCCACTAAGTTTTGGGTTAAGTTCTTGGAGCGATTCGGATCTCCGTTACTTGTGGGCAAGGTGGGTGGCAACAGTCGAACCCAAGATGATATTGATGCCATGACCTCGGCATTACTGGATGCTCACTCGCAGTCGGTTATTTCGATTGGATCTGAAGATGATGTAAATACAGTGGGTACAAACTTCTCGGGTGCAGGTAGCTCAGCATTTGAGGCATTTGATACTGTTTTAACGCGCCGTATTCAGAAGGTTGTATTAGGCCAGACCCTTACATCGGGAACTGATGGCACGGGGAGTCGTGCGCTGGGTGAAGTGCATGAAAATGTACGCATGGATAAGCGTAACTCAGACTTGCGCATGATCACCCCGACCTTTCAGGATATTGTCGATGCAATCTGTTATCTAAATGGATTTGAAAAGCACACGATCATTCTGGGTGGTGAGCAAGACCTGAATGTAAAAGTAGTTGAGCGTGACTTAAAGCTGAAAGAGTTGGGTGTTGATTTTACTGATCAGTATGTAATGGAGACTTATGGCATCAAGCCTGAGCACTTTAAAATGCGTTCAGAGCAGATTCCAGCTAATACCCAATTCACCGCTTTACCTCGCCAAGCATTCAACTTTAAAGCATCAGCCAATAAGCTCTCGCCAGAACAGCAGGAAGTTGAAGAACTGACTGATGCACAGGATGAATTGCAGCTATTAAAACCGGATCAGGTCAAGGAATTGATATTCAAATCTGATAGTCCTGAAGCCCTGGCTTATAACTTGATGCAATTAATACCTGGTGCAACTCAGACACAGTTCACGGCCAATCTGGACCAAGCTTTGTATGCTGCGGATGTGTTGGGATATGTGACGGCGCAAAATGGGAAGTAAGCTATGCAACCAGTCACATTCCTTGAGGCGCTTCGATTTGCTCACAATAAAAAGATTGTGCTGCCTAATGAATTCTACTCAATGGATCTAAAGACCCGGCAGATGGCAACTACGGTTAGCTTTCTATCGAGCCTTGAGCAGGTTGAAACAGTCATTAAGGCCGTGAATAAATCGATTGCAGACGGCGGTACTTTCAAGGACTTCCAGAAGCTCATTGAAGAATCTGAAATCATTCTGCCAAAGCACTATCTGGACAATGTATTTCGTACCAATATTCAAAGTGCTTACGGTCATGGTCGGTGGCAACAGCAGCAACGGAATAAAGCTAAACGACAATACCTGATGTACTCGGCTATCGATGATAGTCGCGTACGTCCTGCTCATTTAGCTTTGAATCGTATCGTGTTGCCGATTGATCATCCATTCTGGCTAACACATTACCCACCTTTAGGCTTTCGTTGCCGGTGCACCGTGATTGCCTTAACCGAGAAGCAGGCACTGAAATACGGCATTACACCTGATGATCAGTTGCCTGAGGTCGCCGAGGCTTTGGACTGGAGTTCTCACCCATTGCAGTTTGGTGAACTTGAATCGCTGGTGGATAAAAAGATCAGTGCTTCGAGTTTAGATAAAGAATATCTACTCGAGCAAAAGGAAGTCATTAAGGCTGAATGGACGGCGAGTAAAAAGCTCACCAGTCTATTTGCCCCCATGGATGATAAGACTCGAGACCTGTTCGACACGGTGGCCAATACGGTTATTCCACTTGATCCAAACATTCGTCCAAGTGCGATTCGTACTTTTCTGGATTATGTGCAGGGCAATGATGCTGCACTGACCAGCTATTTAAACTCTGCTACAGGTTCTCTGGCTGATGATGTACTTAAGCGCTGGCTTAGTACCGATATGGCAGTAATTCAGGCTGTTGCAAGCAATACGGCTTCAACCGTGGTGGGTGCTGCGACGCTTCAACAGGTAGCAACCTATCAGGTAGGGCAGACAATCCAGTTTAATGCGCCGTTGCTGATGGCTGAAAGTGCTGGTGACATCATGATTAAAATTGAAAATGCCAAGGGTCTCGGTATTGATCTGGATATGCTCAATGCTGGTAACGGCGTTCTCATGCCGATGGGGCTATCTTTTGAGGTGGTTTCGATTGAGGTGGTTGAAGGGCAGATGGTTTATACACTAAAGCCTTTATTAAACTAATTTAAAAATGAATATGACCGCCTTCTGGGCGGTTTTTTTATGGAGCATGAAAAATGCCAGATCCAAATGAAGAGCGGCTGAAGTATTTATTTAATGCCTCGGCCATTGAGGTTCCAAAAGCCGAAGACGGGCAAAAACGAAAATTCAAAGGCACTGCCTATGCCGGTGGACGTGTAGATGGTCACTGGTATTGGGGACGCTCTGGTGTGGTGTTCGATCTTGATGGAATTGAGATTGATAAGCCGACAGCCTTACTTGAAGAACACTTTGGTTCAAGTCGAATTGGTGTAGTTCAAGCTGTAGATACAAACGGAAAGATTGATGTATCTGGTGATTTTCTTACGAATGCGAAAGCACAAGAGATTGTTCAAGACTCTGATGACGGTTTCCCATTCCAAATGTCGATGATGATTGATCCAGGATCCATTGAAGAAGTATCACAAGGCAAGACAGTCACTGTGAATGGTCAGTCCTTTGAAGGCCCGATCACAATTTTTCGTCAAAACCGTATTCGTGAATTTACGATCTGTTCAACAGGTGCTGATCGCAATACATCAATTAAAGCCTTTTCGGGCAAAGCCAACCCAAACCCAACCAAAGAGGACACCAACGTGACCGAATTAGAACAGGCGCAAGCCAAAGCCAAAGCATTGCAAGATCAGGTTGATGCTTTGACCGAACAAAACAAGCAATTTGCAGCTGCAAAACGTGAAGCTGAAATCAATGCACTGGGTAAAGATCTGGGCAAAGAGTTTAGCGCTGAAGATGTTGAAGAAATGAAAAAGCTTGATGATTCTGCATTTGCATTCTCGGCTAAACAGCTTCGTCAATTCTCGGCAGGTAATACACAACCACCAGCTGGACAACAGCAACAACAAACACCAAGTGTGAATCCGGCATTTGCACATTTGTTTAGCCATCAAGCTAATCCGGGGCAAGGTGGCCAGTCAAATAACAATGACACTCACAAATTCACTTCAGGTGCACAAGCATTTGCAGAACAAAAGGGGAAATAATCCATGGCTATTCACTATGTACCGCCCATTTCAGTCACCTCAAAACGACTGGTCTTGGACAATGAAAAGTTACGTCGTGCCAATGCAAAGGTTCCAACCGCCACTGCATTTAAATATGGTGATCTATTAACGCTGTCAGATACCAATGTGCTGGCCCACGCCACTGATGAAAAAACGTGGGATGTGATCTGCGGTCAGGATGTAACTGCGGCTGAAGCTACGATTAAGGCTGCTGATGGAATCGAAATTCCGGTGTACTACGGCGGCGTATTTAATGTCGAAGCTGTATCAGTAAATGGAACTTTGCTTACAACTGCTCAATATGATGCAGCGCGTGCACAGGCAACTAAAAACAAAATCGAACTTTCTAAGGTGTAATTAACATGCCACAGTCTTTTAATATTGAAGGTGCTCCACTTGAACTTCTTGATGTGGGTGAGCTTGCACTGATCCACTCAAACTACCGTCCGATGGACACCTGGCTTTTAGACAAGCTTTTCCCTAATCGCCCGTTATTCACGCGTGATGACGTACCTTTGGCGGAAGTATCTGCTGAGCATGATTTGGCACCACTGGTATCACCACAACAACCTGGTAAGCCATTTGATACAACTCAATCTGGTGAAGTACGCCACGTCAAACCGGCTTACTACAAACCAAAAAATCAGGTCACACCTGCAGAAACTTTTGAAATTGCTTTGCTTGAGCGCTTGCGTGCGGCAAAGATTATTTCTACGGGTAATCAGCGACTGTCTGAGCAAGAGCAAATGATCGTTGCTCAGATCGCAGTGATGAAGCGCAACCATGATGCGATTGATAACTCAGTCCTGATGATGGCGATTGATTTACTAAAAAATGGTAAATACGCGCTTCACTCAGATGATTATGAATACAACCTGGTGGATTACCGTCGTGATGCATCTTTGACATATACACCGTTGACTAAGTGGAATGAAGTGGGTGCCAAGCCAGTAACGGATATCCGCACCATGCTTGAACGTCAATTGGCTGCTGATGGTGGTGAGACCAAGCTGTCTATTATGTCGGGCTTGGTTTGGGCGGCTCTCTGGAATAATGAAGAATTCAAAAAAGAATTCATCACGCCGTATGCGGGTATTTCTGTTCCAGTGAATCCGAGCTTTGGTGTTAAAGAATCTGCGACATTCAAAGGTACTTTTGATGGGATCGAATTCTGGGTGTATGACGCGACCTACCGCAACAAAGGTCAAGTAAAACGCTTTATTCCTAAGGATTACTTCTCATTGATTTCTGATACCAATGGTTCGGTAGCCCATTGCAAGATCAAAAACATGCTAGCCAATGGTGCAGCTCAGCAATACTTTGATCGTCAATGGTACTGCGAAGATCCAAGCGGCATCATGCTGATGACTGAATCTGCTCCACTGGTTGTGCCATCTAATAAGAACGGTGTAGTTGGTGGTACTGGCTTTATCACCCTATAAGGAGCAAGACATGCCGAAGTACACAGCAAAACAATCCATCGGGCATTTTATGCCAGGTGATGAAATCAAAGGGCTTGAAGCTAAACAACTTCAGGCCCTTTTAGTATCTGGGGCTATTGAAGAATATCAAGAGCCGGAAGAACCTAAGGCAGATGGTACGGCCGAACGCTTGGCTGAACTTGAAAAGTCCAATGCTGAGCTAACAGCAGCCAATGAAGCCTTAACCAAAGCCAATCAGACAGCAGCTGCTGACAAGGCTAAGGCTGATCAAGAAGTTGCTGAGCTAAAGGCGAAAGTGGCTGAACTTGAAAAGGCAAAGTCTGCTACAAAACCTAAAGCAGATCCAAAGCCTGCTGACGAAACCAAATAGGTGATCTATGTATGCGACTGAAGAAGATTTGGTCGCACGATTTGGGGCTTCAATTGAGAACCTGAAATTGATGTATGAAGATGCAGCAAAAGGTTCTCAAGCAATTAATGATGCAATCCAGGATGCAATGGAGGAGATTAACGGTCATATCGGCGGCCGTTATCCTTTGCCGCTGCCTAATGTGCCGAGTAATTTAAAGCGTATGGCGTGTGATATTGCACGTTACCGCCTTCATTTTGAGCAGCCCACCGAAGAGGTGCGACAGCGTTATGAGGATGCAATTGCATTCTTAAAGCGTGTGGCTGACAACAAAGCACATTTGCAGATCCAGTTGCCTGAAACAAACCAGATCGTGGATGACCAACCCAAAGGACGACCTTCAACGGCGCCAGTCGGCACTTCATATACCGGTGGTGTATTTGGTGATGCCACTTTAGACATGATGCCCAGCATGAAGTGAGGTGTTTATGGCTTTTGCAATAACCATTCAGGCTGACAGTTCACCTATTGAAGCAGTGCTTGAGCAATTAGGTGACTTTGATTCACTCAAGAGCCAGTTGTTTGATGAGATTGGTGCTGGGCTTGTGAATAGTATTCAGCATCGGTTTTTAACCGGCACTGGTGTGGATGGTAACCCGTGGAAGATTTCATGGAGAGCTAAGCTGCAAGGTGGCGAGACGTTACGCGATACTGGCCGCTTAATGAATTCCTACACACACAACGTGCTTTCAAGTGGTGTGGAAGTGGGTACAGATGTTGCGTATGCACCCCATCTGCATTATGGCGCAACAATCCTACCCAAGAATGGCCAATACATCACCTTTGCAGTGGGTGGCCAATATCGGAAAGTTAAGCAATCCATTATTCCACCTCGGACTCAACTCGGTCTTGATGCGGAAGATGAAGTCATGGTTTTGGATATTGTTGGGAGTTTTATAGATGAGCACCTTCTTCGCGGTACGTGATGAGATTGCAGAAAAGCTGAAAGAAATTCCTGAATTTCTAAAGATCTATACGCCGTTGAATTCAGTCAGCGTAACAGAGATGTCACAAGTCACGCCATCTGCACATGTCAATTTTGTTCGTATCGACAAGAAAGCCAGTGCGGGTCGTGGAAGTATCAATCAGATCGGTCAGCAATGGGCGGTTACGGTTGCATGCCGCAATGCTCAATCTCAGATGACTGATGGACGTGCTGTAAGTGATGAAGCCGGGCTTTTGACTGAAAAAGTTATTCAACTTCTGTCAGGCTGGCAGCCTCAAGCATCGCGTACTGCACTAGATTTCATATCAGTTCGAGATGGGTATAGTCCAGGCTTTGCATACATCACTATTATTTTTGAATCACAGAAATTTATTTAGGAGCCAGTCATGGCAAAACAATACAAGGCAACTCAGCCTGTCGGTCGCTTTAAAAAAGGCGATGTCATTGGCGGATTGGGTGATGCTCAGATCAAAAAATTACTGGCAGATGGTGTGATTCAGGAAGTACCTGAAACCAAAGCTGCTGCTCCAGCCAAGAAAACCACAGGGGATGAAAAGTAATGGCTAAAAAGAACTATATCTCACTGCAAGGTAAGTTTTACTTATCTGAGCTTGTGAATGGTGTCGCTGGTGCAATGCGCCACCTTGGTAACGTACCTGAGTTTGAATTGGAAATTGGTGCTGATGTTATTGAGCATAAAGAATCAACGACGGGTAAACGCACTACCGATTTCACCATGATTAATGCTACTTCTGTGAACTTCTCAGGGCAGATTGAAGAAGTTAATCCAGAGAATCTTCAATACATTCTCTCTGGTATGACACATGCTGTACCCACAAAGACAGAAACCGATGTGTCCTTGGGTACTGTGGTTGCTGGACAGGAAATCAAGCTTAATGGCTATAACCTAAAAACTGTTTCCTTCAAAGATTCAACCAGCGGTATAGCTAAAACTCTTACCGATGATCAGTACACACTAGATGCTAAATTCGGTACTGTGATTTTTAATGATGTTGCTGATCTGACCATGCCGATTCTGGCGAGCTATACAACTGGTGCAGTGACTAATACCACATTGGCATCCGACTTTGAAAAAGAGTATGAGCTCTTCTTTAAGGGGATTAATACTGCAAACGGTGAGCATGTGGCTGTAACGCTATGGCGTACCAAGAAGTCACCAGAAACCACTTTCCCATTGATCCATGAAGAACTGGGTCAGTATGAAATTTCAGGTCAGGCTTTATCGGATGTGACTAAAGAATCAGATCCAGCATTAGGCCTATATGGCCATGTTGTGACGATTCCGGCAGCTGTCTAACAAACACAGGCACAAAGAACTCCACGGCGCTATGCGTCTTTTTTTGTGCCTGCCTTATCGTAATAAGTCTTAAAACATTTAAGATGAAACTTAATAAATAGTAAAAAATAAAGATTATGTAATCTTTTGTTATTCTAATTTTCATCTGATGGGGATATAAAAGATATTCTGTTCACGTTAAGAATAAAACTGCTATGACTAAAATAGAAATATTTGTCTCCATCCTAGCCGTAATAATTATTTCTACTATTATTTATCTTGTATGTCAGTAAGTTAGTAAGCTAAGAACCTCCTTCGGGAGGTTTTTGATAGATGGGATTTTTAAACTTGTTATCTAAAATTAATATTGAATGAGAGTCAAAATAGCTAAACACAACTTTACAAAGTTACCTTCCTAGGCGTTAGATAAATTTGAAAAGTGATGTAAAGTGACGCCCTTAACGCAAGGGGATATTATGAAAAATTTAGGCCTATTATTTTTTATTATGATTTTAGCGGGTTGCGGACACAGAGAATCTAACGGTCAGCAACCTGATCTAGAAACAATCAAGAAAGAACAGCTTGAATTTGCAAAAGAAGCCACTAAAGAATTCATTCCCAATCCTGATTCAGCTAAGTTCCGGAATCAAGTCGGGGATTGTGGGGAAGTTAGCTATAAGGAAGTAGGGGGCACAGATATTGATTTCCAGCGTTTCATTGTGCTTGAAAAGAATATAGTGCTTGTAGAAAATCAGATGGATCCAAAGCAATTTGAGCTTTCATGGAAAAACTCCTGCACACCAAGTTGGAATAAATAATTATAAGGCCCTCATTTGAGGGCTTTACTTTATTCATCAGATGATTCAGATTTTTGATCTTTTTCATTTCCATACTCTAAAGCAACCTGTTGTGCTTCAGCTGCAGCAGTAGCCTCAATTGGTGGTTCTGATGCGATAGCTGCGGTGCCAGTGAATCCGAATAAAACCAAGATTAGAATTTTCGAATACTTTTTCATTTGAATTTCCTCTACGTTTCTAAGACTTAATTTCAGTGTAGAGAATGATTTAAATCGTGGATGTAGCAGCTATGTCGGGATATGTAAGATATTCAGGTCTAAAGTTATAGGTTTCTAGGTTTGCGTAAGAATGCTTTTCGGTTGAAACTTTTTGTTGAGTTGCTTAACGAAATGTTTGAATGCTTCAGTAGGTAGCTACACTCTAAAGAAACTTCCCTAACTTCTAAATCTTTGTAACATCCAATAATTTTTTTGTAATCTTTATGTTATAAATTGTTTGCTTTGCTTATCATATGAATAATGAAAAGTGGAGCACCGAAAATGCTAACAAAAACAGAAATCATTGTTGTCATTCTAATGGTAGTAGCCTTAATTTTCATCGTTTATGAGATGGGACAAGGTGGTAGTTGGACTTTATAGAATTCAGCCTTTATCAAAGTTAAAAGAAAAGCACCTTCGGGTGCTTTTTTAATGTCTAAAATTTATCTCAGAGACCCATCATGAATGATTTTTTCCTAGCAACAAATCGAAGCATCAAAATCAATGACATTGAAGTGCGTCAGATCCAGATGAAAGACTTTGACACCTGGGCAATGCATGCTGAAGTTTTGAAAAACTTCATTAAAGACCAAAATCATTCAGATGAGATTTTGACAGGGCTATTTAAAGCTCATGGGGTGCAGGTCATTTCGACCATGGTATGCATCACCGATCTGGGCAATGAATCACTGGTAGAGCTTGCTGCTGATGAGCAGGGATTCAAAGATCTGCTTAAGGCAGTACTTCTGGTCAATCAAGCTTATTTCAAATACGAAAAGCCAAAACGCGGCATTAAAAAGAAAGATGACTCCACCTGGTTCGATTCATTCCAGTTTCTGGTATCGATGGGCCATCAGCATAGCGAAATTATGGAAATGACCTACGGCGCATTCCAGGGCTATGTTAAGGCAGCAAACAAGATGTATAAACAGGGAATATTTAATAACGCCGTTGCAGCACGTGTGGCTCAATCAGATAAAAAAGGCTTTGAGTCATTTAAGAAAGAAATGGTCTCTGATTGATCAGGATTCACCCTAAAGTTATGATGTGGAAATAATAATTTAGGGGGATTGTAGTGGCTATAAAATTTTGTAAATCGTGTAAAAAGCCAATGAGGCCTACTGACACTCATTGCAAAACATGCGGCAAGGAATACAAAAACAGCCCAGTAATTTTGATCGTCATAGCACTTATTGTTTTCGGTGCTGGATATTTTGCTTGGGGGAAATACCAACAGAATGAAGCTGAAAAACTAGTTGCTGCTCAAGCAGAGAGGGATAAAAAAATCAGTGAAGCTAAAGCTGAGTTGCTAAGTGCTGGTATAGATCCAAACGATGCACAAAAAGTCGCTGAAGTTAAAGTTGATAATGTAACCATTACCAATCCCCAACATATAAAGGTTTTTAACGAGATTTTTTCTGAATGGGAGGATGCAGAAAAAGTAGCAGCCTCAACTGGTCGGATAGCACTAGCCCAACCAGTTGCCAAACTACAAGAAATCAAAAGAAGGCTTGCAGCCGAATCATATGCTGGATGTATGGAAACAACTAGGATTTTATACGTCGCTGCTATGAACTCTCAGATTGAGGCCTATTTAGATTTCATGAGAGGGAAAGAGGGAGAGGCGGCAGCTCAAATAAAATTTATTGATTATGAGAAACAAGTTGAGCAGGCCAAAAAAGAGTACGTTAGATGCAAGCCTACTCAGAATATGAGTGGCGCATAAAGCAAAAGCACCTTAGGGTGCTTTTTTTGTTGGATCTATTTCGGATTGCTCTCGGGGTTCTTCACTGCGCTTAATTTCCTCTACAGTTAAGCGACTACCCTCGGAATTAAGCTTATTAAATAAAGTGTCAACAAGATCAGCAGCTGACATATTTTGTAAAGCACTTTCAGCAGCCAATTTGGCTAAACGTCTACGCTCTCTTGGATCGCTAGCTACAGGATTTTTCTCGCGTGATGACCGGGGTTTAGCGTGAGAAGCTTCAATAAGATCACCAATGGTTAGGGGTGGGTTGTCAAAGCTCCGCTCTAAGCGATGAACAATCTCTGCATTCATTGAGCGATTATTTGCTTTTGCGGTTTCTATAATTTTTTCACGAAACTCAGGTGTTACACGGACTTTGAGTGTGACAACACCGCTTTGATCTTCACTCATAAAACATCAACCGAAATAAAAATAATAATAACCCCATTATGGGGATTGACCAATAACCCCAAAATGGGTACTATGATTTAACACCCCAAAGTGGGGATATTGGAGGAAACATGAAAGAAGAAATTGTCTATGTAAAAGGTCGTTTAGATAGCGATCTACATAAAGAACTTAAGGCGATTGCAAAAGAAGATAAAAGGTCGATAGTTTACCTTTTAAATGAAGCAGTCAAATTACTGGTAGAAAAACACAAGAGTGCGAAAGCATGAAACCAACAGACAGCAAAAAAGCCCAGACTTTGGCGAGCGGGCTTAATTGATGTCAACAACTGTAAGGAAAGTCAACATGACTACTTTAGCATTAAGTTTTAACGATGTAAATTTTTCACCTGTACAGCAAAATGGTCAAGTTTGGTTGAAAACAAGTGAACTAGCAGAAGCTCTTGGTTATTCAGATCAGAGTGGTGTAACTCGTATTTATTCACGCAATGAAGATGAGTTTACTCAAGCGATGAGCTGTTCGGTCAAATTGACCGAGAAGGGTCAAGCAAGGGAAATTCGTGTTTTTTCCCTTCGAGGCTGCCATCTAATCGCAATGTTTTCTAAAACAGCAATTGCCAAGCAGTTTCGTAAATGGGTTTTGGATGTACTGGATCGTGAAGTTGTTACCAAACAACTCGAAGGTCGCCAATCCATTTCACCTGAACAACAAGCCTTGCTTCATGAAATTGTGGCTCGTCGCTCTGGTGGTGAGCGGAAAATTTTTGCTGAAATGTGGGCGCGTCATAATCGACACTTTAAAATCCCGCGCTATGCAGAGCTTTTAGAGATTCACTTTCCAGAAGCGGTTCATTATCTGGAAACAATGGATTTAAAGGCGAAAGTTGAAAAGCAAGAAATTAAAGCCCTACCTTACCCTCAAGAGGTGGTGCAGGTAGCCCAGCAGATCAGCCAAGAGTTCAATAACTCTAAGTATGATTCTTGGCATGTAAGTGCTCGCAATGGTGTATTAACCGCAATGCCACTGCCGCCAGGATTCTACCCAACAATGGATATTGCTGAATTTACCAAGCGTTTTGATAGTGTACTAGATCTGCTTTATGGTACTGATACTTTGCGCGTAGGAAGGCATTTTCTAAAAGAGCGAAATTTTAAATAAAGCAAGAACCTCCTTCGGGAGGTTTTTTTAATACCCAATTTATACCCGCCGCTGAGCGGGTTTTTTATTGCAAAAAAAATAGATTAGAGGTCAGTATGTCTGGTAAAAATTTAACATTCAAATTAGTCATGGATGCTGACACCAAGGGCTTTGATGCTGGCACCAAAGCATCTAAAGATAATTGGGAGTCATTCATTTCTCTTTTAAAGAAAGAGGCGGATGGACTTAAAGCTGCCTCTGTAGAAACAGGAAAAGAAGTTAGCAAAATTGTACCTGATGATCTTCAGAAGAAGGCTGATCAGGCTAAAGGCAAGTTAGGTGAAGTAGCTCAGGCCGCCAATGCATTAGAGACACAAGCATCCCAAGCATCGGGCAAGATTGATGGCTTAGGCAATGAGCTTCAAGACACAGCTAACAAGGCTAATAAGGCCGGCTTTGAAATCGGTGGTGCCATTCCTGGTGACGCTGTTCAGTTAGCAGAAATGCTAGGCAATAAGTTCTTCTCTGCCGCAAAAGAAATTGAATCTCTGGGCGATAAGTCGACCATTAGTGCCGGTGAACTTCGCGCAATGTCTAGTGCAGGTGAGCAGGGCCTTAATGAGCTGAATTTAGCACTTAAGGCAGCTCAGGCTGAATTGGTTCGTCTACAAAGCACTGATGGCACTCTACAAGATATTGAAATTGCCAAACAGCGTGTTCT
Organism: Acinetobacter sp. YH12105; assembly: GCF_013419095.1. Lineage (NCBI taxonomy): Bacteria > Pseudomonadati > Pseudomonadota > Gammaproteobacteria > Moraxellales > Moraxellaceae > Acinetobacter > Acinetobacter sp. YH12105. The sequence continues at coordinate 246,064 of NZ_VPAU01000001.1, read as the reverse complement.
GAGTATTCAAGACGCCATCAATGAAGCCTCCAGTGCCTTCAATTATTATCAAGGTGTTGCTATCAATGCCATGAAGGGCGTGGATGGCGCTACTCAATCAGCTATTAATCAGGTGCAACGTTTTAGCGCCGTAGATCTAACCGGGGTAGTAGGTGAAGCACAGACTGCTACCCGTGCAATTGAAAGTATGGGTGACGGCGCAAGTCTTAGCACCAAAGAAATTGAGCGTATTGGCAGTATTGGCACCAATAGTATTAATGCCTTAGAGCGTGAATTACTGACAGCAAGAAATGCATTTTCAGCATTAGAAAAAAGTAGCGAAGCTGTAACACTTAATGAGATTAAGGCAGCTGGTGACAAGGTAAAAGGTCTTGAGCAAGCAGTAGATCTGACTAAATCAGCCTTCTCCGAATTTAATGTAAAAGCCACCACTGCAATGCAGGGCGTTTCCACAAGCACAGATAAGGCATCCGGTAGTGCTAAGCAAGCTGGCCATGCAATTTATGAAGCATTAGGCATTAAACCGCCGTCCGTGATTAATGATGCTATTGCCGATCTGACCAGGAAGCTCGAAAACTTTAAAGCTAACAGTAAATTGCCGGCTGAAGAAGTAGAACGTGTAACCAAGATCACAGAACAGCAAATCGAAAAGCTTAAAAGTGAACTGAATGGTGTTGAGCCAGCTGCTCAAAAGGCAAATTCCGGAGTTTCTACCCTCTCTAAAGGCATGGATGGGGCTAAGTTTGCTGTAACTGCATTGGTGGGGGCATTAGCTACAATTGGTGTTGGTTTAGGGCTTCGAGAGCTTGCTCAGGCAGCAGACTCTTACACCAACCTTTCAGCTCGAATTAATATCGCAACCAGTGATGGTGGTAACTTCCAGCAAGCAATGGCTGGCGTGCACCAAGTCGCATTGATGACTAATTCAAGCCTTGATGCTACTGCGGGCCTATTCACGAAAGTGAATGATGTGGGCAAACAGATGGGGATGACCCAGCAGCAAAGTCTGGATCTGGTTAAAACCATTAATATGGCTATTCAGACCGGCGGCGGATCTGCTCAAGCAAGCGAAGCAGCAATTGTTCAGCTGACACAGGCGCTGCAATCAGGCGTTTTACGTGGTGATGAATTTAACTCCATCATGGAGCAGGCTCCTGGCATCTCTAAAGCACTAGCCCAGTCACTTGGCGTAACTACCGGTGAACTCCGCAAGATGGCTGAAAACGGCGAACTGTCAGCCGAGAAAGTTATTAAAGCCCTACAAAACCAATCAGCAGCAATTGAAGCTGATTATGCTAGGTTCCCAACCACTATCGGCAATGCCTTAGCCAGAATAGCAACACAATGGCAAATCCTGATTGGTGAGATGGATCAGGCGAACGGGGCTTCGGCAACAGTAGCTCAATGGCTGGTGACTCTTGCTGACAATATGGATGTGGTGGAGACCATACTCGAAGATATTGGCGAAGGTTTTATCTGGGTAGGGGATCAACTTAAGAAAATCGATCCAGCCACAATTGAAGCACTTAAAGAGGCACTAAGTACTGCTTATGAGACCTTAAAATCCGTAGGCTCAATGCTAGCCATCACATTTGAAGCAACGGCTGATATATTAAATACTGCACTATCACAGGTGTTTGATTTCTCCAGTGGGGTTGATGCCGCCAGCGATAAAACTAACGGCTTTACCAAAATTTTACAGGTCATCAATATTGCTTTGGGCTATCTAAGCGATGGCTTTAGTGCGATTGGTATTGGGATTAACCTGTTTGTTGGTGCGCTTTACTCTGCTGGGTCGGCTTGGGAAGGTCTAAAATCTCGCTTTACATGGGGGGATATTAAAGAGCAGGCCTTGGCTAATATGACTGCAATGCAGAAAAAGGCCGAAGAATACTATCAAAAAGCAGAAGATAGTGCGCTAAGCTTTGAATCTAAGGGCAAAAAAGCTTGGGAAGAAGTTAGAAAAACCCAGAAGCAAAAAAATGCTGAGGCGGTAGCTGGAGAAACCGCAACATTTGCTGATCTAGTTAAACAAAATCAAGAGTTCACTCAAAAATCTAAGGAATTAGCAGGCGAACGTGCAGCCATTGATGCCCAACTAAACCAAACGCGAAAAGATGGCAATCAGTCGACCATTGATGCAATCATCCGAAAATCTAATGAGCTAGAAGGCCGTGAGAAGGAACATGCAGCCAATAAGGCCGCATTAGATAAGGATATGCTGGCTTCTGCTCAGGACTATGCCGAGACTGCTATCAAGGCCAATGGCGGTGTCATGGATGGCGTGATGCAGGCCGATCTATTAACCAAAGGCTACATCGTAACCATCGATGAGGCTGGCAAAGTTAGTGTTCAGGCTGGCCAGAGTGCAGAACAGGCTGCCGAAAGTGCCGCTAAAAAGGAAGAGGCTCTCAAGCTGGCCAAGGAGAATGTTAAAAAGGCCGATGAGGAATATCTGGCTTATCAGAAACAGGCAGCAGCTGAACGTGCACTCCTGGAACAACAGATTGAGCAAGCCAAAAAATCTGGTGATTTAAATGCCTTGGCCTCTGCCCAGGCATCCATTACTGCGATCGACGCCAAAGAAGCTGAGCTGGCCAATAATCGTAATTTACGGATAGCTGAACTCAATAAAGCTAATACTGGATCCGGCCAAGTGGCTGAAACTGCATACTCAAGAGCATCTGCTGCTGCCAAGCTATTTGGTGTTGATCTGGATGCATCCCTAAACAAAGTTTCCAAATCATTCAATAGTTCTGGCAATGATTTAAATGACTTAAAGACCAGGCTGGAAGAGGCTGGTATTTCCGGTAAACAAGCTGGTGATGTGACTTATCAAGCCTGGCTTAAATGGCTGGAAACAGCAAAAAGCCAAGCTGAAATTGATATGGCCAAAGCCAAACTTCAGGAGTTTGGAGATCAAGGTAAAGTTTCGACTGGTCAGGTAGAGCAAGGCCTCATTGCTATCAAGATGCAAGCTCAAAAACTGCCTGATGATATCGATCCTGTTACAGAGTCTTTCAAGAGACTAGGCATTGAGACCAAGGAAAATCTCAAGCTAGCTGCTCAACAAGCATTAATGGATTTTATTAATGTCCGTGATAGCGGCAAGGCAACTGCTGAGGGCGTTCAAAAGGCCTATGAAAAAGCTGCTCAGTCTGCAGCTGTATCCGGTGACGCAGGAAGAATTGCTGCAATAAATGCAATGAATGCCGGGCGTAATCTTGAAGTGCAGATTGATGAAACCGGTAAGGCCACTGTAAAAGCCAGTAACGACATGGAAGAAGGCTTACACCGTGTTCGTAATGCCACAGGTAGTGCGGGTGATGGCTTTGATGATCTAGGTCGTAGAGGGGTTAGAGCGGGTAACGATACTGCTGAAGCGTGGGAAGAGGCTCGCAAAGCAACGGAAGCAGCTATGGCTTCTCAGGGCAAGATGAAGGCATCCAAAACCGGAACAACCGCTAAACACGGGCTTTCTGTTGAAGAAATTGAACAGAGACTTAAGGATATTGGTTATGAAGGTGATACCAAGCAAAAAGCCAAAGAGCTCTTTCAAGATGCCGAACCAGTGGCGGGTGGTTATTACAAATCTGCTTCCAATGAATGGGTGAAGAGAAAGTATGGAACTACGGCTTACGATAACCAAAAGGCCCTTGGTAATGCGATGTATGTTATGGAGCAGATCGAGCGGCTGGAGCAATATGTTGGTAAGAATGGTAGATCAATCGGATTTAGTAGCCTGAACGACTACGCGCCGTCTATTCCTTCCGTATCTAATGCGGTCAGTAATATTGACTCAGGGCCTAAGAATACAACTAGGATCGAGCTAGTTCTTGGCGGGCAGACAGCTACTGTCTATGGCGACCAATCTTCTGTTAGTGCTCTTGAATCAATCGTTAATCAGTTAAAAGTACAGGCGAAATCAACATGAAACTCATTCGCTTAACCACATCAGAAACCGTCCCATTAGAGGACGGTTTTTTATGGCCTGATGAATTCTCATGGAAGGCCATTGAGCAGAATCAAGCCTATGCCATGGATGGCACTTTGCATATTCAGGAAGGCAAAAAGAAGTCGGGCCGGCCAATCACCTTACAACCGGCAGATTCACAAATGGGCTGGATCAAGCTGCGTGAACTACGGACTGTTTTGGAATGGTCGAAACTGCAGGAAGAAAATTTCAAACTGCAGTTTGAACAACCACACGACAACCGACAATTCACAGTCAAATTTAATCACCAGGATGGGGCCTTAGAGGCCACACCAGTAAGAGGGATTCCAGCGGTATCACTGGATGATTATTTTAATGTGACCTTGCGCTTTACGGAGTTAGACGATGGCGATTGAAACCAAGGATTTAGTGATCTACAAGTCTGAACGCTTGACTGATAACTCGGATGGCGGCGGTAAATATTCTGGTGTCGTGGTTCAAGATGGGATCAGCAATAACCTGTTCAATGATGTATCGGAAATGGATCGAACCATGGGCGATGTCTCCATGCGTAAAATTTTTCCGGCAGTCACTACTGAAGATACTGATCTACTGATGGGTGCAACAGTTTTTGTCTCTGAACTGCCAGAAGATCCAAACGTATCCGCATTGCTTTTTAGTACCAAAAACTGGACCGATGAACGTCAGGCTGCCCAGAACCGGGTAGAAAACTATCTAGCCAAAGGCGGTCAGATTGCTGGCACACCACTCGATACCCATTGGCAGGGTATGTCATCACTTCAGGTTGCCATGTTTCCACAAGAAACTGAAAGCTCAGTGGGCGATACGATTGTCCTGATCAGTGATGAAGGTAAGGCTTTAGAGCGTGAGCAGTATGTGCGCATTACCAAAGTTGAAACTCGCACTGCGATTATGGTTGTTGACAACAAGAATGTTGAATACAAGATTGCCACTTATTCACTTAATGATGCGCTTGAAGTCGATTTTGTAGGACTGTCTGCTCGTCAGTGGTACAACGGTGAGAAATCCAAGACCATCATCCGGGATACCATTGTGGCGGATACTGGCCTGTATTACTCATCCACTGCACTGGCTACTGATGCGAATGTAGGTGAATTTACAGTAAATGCCAAAAGCATCTTTGCCCAGCTGATTCCATCGGCTCAGACCGAAACGCCGATCATTGATGTGAACGCTGCAGGTGAAAGCGTGGTGCTGGTCGCCGGTAATGAAGGCACCATTACTGCTAATTATCCCGGCATGACTATTGGAGTGAGCCAAAACCTGTATATCGGTTCAGCAGTGATTCCATCCAGTGTGGCTTTCACATTACAAGGCCAGCAGATTACCGATCAGGGTGGGTTGCTTAAGAATACGCAAGGCACGCAAGTCGGTACGATTGATTACCAGCGCGGACTAATTCAGTGGACTGCGGCAGCACCTGCTGGAACGACTAGCCTAAATATCACATTCAAACCAGCTGCGGCACCAAACCAGTATTACCAAAGTCATGCCATTCCAGTGACTCAGAATAACCAGAGCACCAACTGGACTGGAGTTTTAATTCCGATTCCAGCACCAGGCGCTTTGTCAATCTCGTATATGTCACAAGGCAAGTTCTATGAACTCAAAGATGATGGCTCGGGGCAGTTAAAGGCTGCCAGTCCATCTTTTGGTTCAGGCATGATCAACTATGAAACTGGGTCATGGTTACTCACCACAGGTGCCTTGCCGGATGTGGATACGCCGATCCTGCTGAACTGGGGTACACCGATTGTCACCTTTGTACGATCGAATTTAAGTGTGGAAAAAGCTGCATTTGATTTTGATTTAGGGCGATTAAGTATCTTATCTGGTGTCACGATTAACTGGACGCTTGAAGGTGAAGCCAAAACTGCTACCTCAAATGTTCAGGGTAAATTCACTGGTGATGCCACCGGTGAAATTAATTATTCCGCTGGTACTGGAAAAATCATTCCAAATAAGTTGCCGCAGAAAGGTACGGTCTTTTCGGTGATCTATAGCTATGGATCATCACTTGAACAGACCAAAATGGACGTTACACCGGATACCAACCAAAAACTGGTCTTTAATATTGGCACAGGATCAGCGATCCAGCCTAACAGTGTATATCTAGAAGTTCCTGTACAGAGTGTGGATGGGAAAACAACCGGTAAAGTAAATTTATCTGATGTGCCAGTGAGTGTAACGATTGGCAACCTGGTCAATGAGCGCGGTCAAGTACAAGGCAGTATTACGTATGCTACTGGCGCAGTTGAAGTCATACCAGTTGTATTTCAAAAAGTATTCAAAAAAGAGTACTTCCCAATGATGTCGGTAACGTATGCAGCAGCATAGTGAGGAAATATGTCTTTTTATTCTCCACAACCATCTGGTATTAAGGGCGAGCAGGTTGAGCTGAAGGCCTTTAATACTGTTGATGTAAAAGTAAGATACCGCGATACCTCTGGCTCAAACTCAGCAACACATACGGTGACGGCAAACAAGCTCAAGCTGGATTTATCTTCTGGTTTTGATGAGCAGATTTTGACAGGTTCAGCGCGCTTTAAGGTCGGTGCTGATACCTTTCTGGATCGTACCGGCTTGCTGTATCGCAATGTAAATCCAGCCAATAATAGTGGGATTCAGTCGGGTGTCATTCAATATGGTACTGGGATCGTTGAAATTGACTCCTGGACACCGAATGCAGATAACACGATTGCTTTGGAGTCCTTAACCACAACGACCGACTTATTGCCGGTCAATAAAATCAGTTTTAGAACACCAATCATGCCGATCCGGCCACAATCATTAACTGTGGTTTTAGCATCAATTGAATTTGGGCAGCTCACACTGACTGCGGATGAAAACGGGGTGATTGAAACCAGTCGGGCGCATGGGCAGGTCAATTGGGATAATGGCTTTGTCACGATTTACTTTTATACCAAAACCAAAATCACTGAAGCCAACCGGACAGAGATCGAAGCGAATGACTGGTACGATCCACTGCTGGAATATCAGGAGGGGGCAGACACTTATATCAATGCTCCAGTCTGGGTCGATGCTTCATCAGTACGTTATAACGCTGTGGCTTATACCTATATTCCACTGGATTCTGAAATTTTAGGCCTATCAGCAACTCGTTTGCCGATTGATGGCCGGGTGCCGATCTTCCGGATTGGCGGCATTGGAATTGTCAGCTCAAGCAAAGCGCAAGAGTTACCAAGTGCAATTGCAGGTACCACATACGACCTGAATGATCAGCGGATTTCATGGGCTGAACTTGAAGATGCTAACGGAACGAAAGTAGCTTTTGATTTGTACGCGGTTGATTATGATTATGGGCGCGTGACATTGGGCGGTGACTTCGTACTGGGTAATCTTGTTGCACCTCTCACAGTCAAATATCGCTATCAGGATATGGGCCTGATTCGTGATGTGCAGATCAATGGCCAGCTAACATTCACCAAGCCATTAACACATAACTATGATGCAGTCGACACCATTGTTGGATCAGCCTTAGTGATTGGTGATATGCAGGCCCGTTATACCCGCAAGTTTGTGCAAGGTTCGTGGAGTAATGTATGGGTTGATGAGCCAACGGGTAGCGGTATTTTAGCAAATTACAACGACTCGCTGTATCCGCTTCAGGTCACCAATAAAGGTGCGATTCAGGAACGCTGGGCATTAATCTTTACCGATGCACAATCATTTCGCTGTATCGGTGAATACTCTGGCCAGATTGGCACGGGCACCACAAATACAGACTATGCACCGACTAACCCGGTGACCGGTGTTCCATATTTCATAATTAAGAAAGAAGGTTGGGGAGCAGGCTGGGCTAATGGTAACGTCCTGCGCTTCAATACTGTGGCTGCAAATTTTCCGGTCTGGGTAATTCGTACTGTGAAGCAATCAGAACCATCCGTGATATCAGACCAGTTCCAGATCATGCTGCGTGGTGATGTTGATCGAGTTGTTTAAAATTTAAATCAAATATGGCCGCTTTATGCGGTCTTTTTTATGGATCAAATAAAATGGCAACAGATGTAGATGTGCAATATTTTAGCCATTTAAATGGCTTAACCCTTGGTAATAATTGGGGTGACTTGATTCGTATGCTCGACAAAGCTTTGGTGTTAGGCATTGATTTCACCCAAATCACAGCAGCATCGATTGATGAGCAAGGTGATGTACATATAACCTTATATTCAAACCACAATGCCATGCTGTTTCAGGTTGTTGAGCTAACAGGCTTTGTACCAACTTCATTCAATCAGAAATACCGCATTAAAGGTGTTCCAAATACCACACAACTCATTTTAAAGCCTGCGTTAGATATTGCCGAGCGTTCAATTACTGCAATTGGTACTGGAAAGCTGGTATCTCTTGGCTACGAGATTATTTTCCGCGACCCAGAAGATGTGAAGCGTGTTTATCGCGCAAAAAATCCAAGTGCACAGCATCCGTTTATCCGTGTTGATGAAAGTTTAGCCAGTCCAGATGGTACATCAGGTATATATCCATCAACTTATGCCAAATTTGCCATGGTTGGCTTGCTTGAGCACATGAATCATATTGATGATTATAAGAATCCAGATGTCTTGCAATTACCATTCGACCCCAATGACCCTGAAAAAAATTGGAGAATCACAGGAAGTAATGGTGGTGTAGAGAGAGGATGGAGTCGATGGTATTATGCAAACCGAGGAATTGGAACAGGTGGTGATGATACAAGAACACCAATCAATGGAGATAGATTTTTTACCTTAATTGGTGATCGTGATGCTTTTTATTTTTTAAATTCTTACGATCTTACTTCACGTGATAAAAAGATTAATGGCTGTGGGTTGTTTGATTCAGCACTTGAAAGCAATATAGTGCCAAATTGGTTTTTGATGACACATATACCAACCTATTTAAATGCGAATAGCAATTCGCCCTTGTACACAGAAGCTGGAGCTAGTCCACTCACATACAATAAAGATGTAGCATGCTTTTTTACAACCAAACATGATGTCATTTATAGATTATCCGGACATATTAAGGCACATCCTATCATTCCCGACTATTTCACGGGCAACTCAAACCTTAATCTAAGTCCGACATTTGAAGCTTGTCTTTCTATACCGTTTTATGATGATTTTAATAAGATTAGGGGGACATTAAAGTATATTAATTACGCAGCATATTCAAACTCTCAAGACGTAAGTGATATTACACCGCTCCTTAGTGATCAAACAATTTACATTATTGATACTTGTTACAACCCTAATGCGAGATATACCTGCGTTAATTTTTATATTGGGGATGTGTCATGAAACCAAATTCTAGAAAAGCATTGCCAGCATCAAGTAAGTTGCAGAAAATTGTTACGGGGCCTGTGGTAGCAAAGATTCAAGGCTCAATTAAAAAACTTGGACAAGATTATCAAAATGCCTTACTTATATTATATAACAAAGAAAGTTTTCAGCCGATTGCCCTGCATAGGCCTGATGAAAATGGTGCCTATCATTTTTTTGGGCTTAATACAGATGTAAAAACCTTCATTGTCGCTTTTGATCAAAAGCAACAATTCAACGCAGTCATTCAAGATAACGTGGTGCCAGAATGAGTAAAACCTCAGTCAAGGCTCGGCTTGCCATGATTCAAGCCTTCGCCAATTTTATGGATAGCGGTAGCCAAAGTGCTACCGTTATTTTTTATGAGGGTACGCAGCCTGCCAGCACTGCTGTTGCGGCAGATTCAAACAGTGCTTTGGTGACACTCACATTTCCGGAGCCTTGTATTAAGGAAGCTATGGCAAATTATGTAGAGCTTCATCCAACCGATACAGCAACGGTGATTAAAACTGATACCGCAACTTGGGCGCGGATTTACAACGGCGCAGGTGAAGTAGCTGCGGATTTAACTGTGGGATCTGACATCACCCTGGCGAATACCAATCTGGTTGTGGGGGGTACCTTGTCTATCCAATCAATAAAACTCAGACCTTAATTTAAAAGGGTGCTCATGTGGATTTTAAAAATAAGCTCGGCACCGTTGATGCGCATAACCTAAATTTAAACTTTAAGCCTGAAAATACCGACAGCCACAACATCATTCTCAATTTTGAGCACCTAGCCGATGGCTCGACTAATCTCAACTTTGGGGATGATGTTACAGCTGTAATCAATACAGTACTCGATGCTGAATTCTCATTTGAAGTCACCGCAGTTTATACCGACAGTGGTGCCAATACTGCAGTTATAGACACGGTGCTCGACATCGAATTCAGCTTTGATGTAGTTGCTGTATTTAGTGAAAATACTGATGTTATTGGTCAGATCGATACGGTTTTAGACACCAGTTTTAGTTTTGAAGTCGAAGCAGTATTTAGTGAAAATCTATGCACAATTGATACGGTTTTAGATACTGAGTTTCAATTTGAAGTTAGAGCGCTATTCGATATCAATCACCTGGTTGGTGTGTCTTATGGTTTCGATATGCCCTACCAAAAAGCCATCGCAGCTTTAAGCACTACAGAAATACCATGGGCCAAGCCCATCTTAAGAGTCTCAACTGAGGCTCTTTTTTATGACCAGGGCTTGGTAATTTCTAATCAAGTTGATATTTGGCATGAGCAAGCCGGATCATTAACCCGGGCGATTAGATCCATACATGAGCAAGCAACCGGATTAAGTTCTGATGCGTATGTAATTTGGGAAGATGGCGATAAACGCTTTATTCATCAATTCTATGCGCATGAAGAAACAATCAAGCTGCGTCACAACCGGGAAACGGTCTGGCAAGAAATGATTCGCAGGCGTAAGACTTTTACTTATTCACATGAAGTGGCTCAGGTCTTTGAGCATCACTTTTCATTTGATTGGGATAAAGGCCTTGAGATTGTTACCAAGTCAGATTTGCCATGGGATAAAGCCAAAGCGATCCATTACCGCAAGCATCCGGTTCAACCTTGGCCAAAGCCCGAATTACCTAAATATGAGGGCACTGGTGATTTAAATTTCATCTGTCTATGTCATGACGTTGATTCACACAATGTTGTTTTAAATTTTGGTGCAGATGACTGTATTCCGGCACTGCCAAAAAGGAACTGGTGGTATATCGTGAACACATTAACAGCCGAGCGATTGGATACTGGCGAGAAGATTAAAGTCATGGATGGCACCTACAGTACCAGCCGGTCTCAATGGTGCTGGACCTACTCCATTACCGTGGCTCATACGGAAAAAGAAAAGCTTCAGCCAATAGATGGTCAGCCGGTGATCTTGAAGGTTACGATCAATAGTTTTGAGCATCATATCCTGCTTGAGGATCCAGAAGAAACCAGACGCTTTGCCAGTGTTCTTTACACTTATCCGGGTCGAAGCGTTACTGCTTTGAATTCGAGTAAATACGGGCCAACGCGCTCTTTTATTCAGGACAATGAACGTACCTCTGTGCAACTAGTACAAGCGGAACTGGATCGCGCTAATGCCGATACAGTTCTGGATTGGAAGCTCATTGATGAGCTGGGCTGGATCGTACCAGTCGAAAGCCTGAGTTATGCAGAACTGGCACCCATTGATGCAATAAAGCAGGTAGTTGATGCAGGCGGTGGCTTTATCTATAGCCAGAAAGCAGGCAATACACTGACCATTTTACCCCGGTACCAAAAAGGTTATTGGGATGCGATGACGGTGGAAGACTACGATATTTTGTTGCCTGAAAGCCTAGTGATGCAGCAAAACATCAAGCAGAACGATGAATACATTGCTGACTTTAACGCCATTACTGTGGTGAATAGCCGTAGCGGTGAAAGCCTGAAGGTACAGCAACGTGGTACCTCGGGTGATGTGCCGCTAGAAACAGTCACGGGGCCATTATTTAATGTGGTATCGGGTGCCAGTTACGGAAAAAATGCACTGGTAAAAGCCAATATTCAGGAATTGCACACTTTCTCAGATATTCCGGTCAGCCAAGAAATTGGCGAGATGCTACCGGGTAAAACGATTGCTTTTAATGGTCAGTGGTGGGGCGTGATTGATGGGGTGAGTGGAAGTTTTTCCCATGAAAAGGTCAATGAAACCATTACAGTGGAGCGTATCAGCCGTGACTAATCCTTTATTTGAACTGCGCAAGCTGCTTAACCCCACTCATGCGGAATACATCGGTACCATCACCTCGGTTAAGCATCCAGAGTATCGGGTACAGATTGATGGTGGATCCGGTCCAGTATTATGCACATCTGGCACAGCTTATAACCTGGGTGCCAGAGTGTTTGTATCCAATCAAGTTATTTTGCGACCTGCGCCAAGCGGGTCACACTCAGAAATAGAAGTCTAAACTTAACCAAACAACAGCACCTTTTTAGGTGCTTTTTTATTGCCAAAAATTAGGGGGCGCAATGTCAAATGATCCACCAGAGCCGAAAGGCTCTTTTTTAATGCCAATTTTATAGGGGGGTGTATGACTAAAGGGGATGTATATGGACTTTCTTAGTCAAGTATTGGAAAGCATAAAGAACCATTCGCACATCCTTTTTACAGGTGTGCTGGGGGCAACTTTTGGCTTTCTATTAAGTAAGGAGCCGACTCGGGATCGCTGGATAGGATTCTTTGCGGGCTTCATTTTATGTGTGGTCTTTGCTAAACCGGCAAGTTTATTTCTTGCTAGTGGTAACTATCCAGAGCTATTTGGTTTCATTCTGGGCGCTGCTGGTAAGAGTACAGCTGAGGCATTGCTGAGTTTGGCTCGATCGAGAGTTCTTGGTTTAGTCAAAAAGGAGAATGAAGATGCTGCTAATCATAAGTAAAACAGCATTGGTATTATTTATAGTTTCGTTTGCAATCATGGCATTTCATCCAAAAATTCAACTCCCAAAACACATCGATTTTCTATTGGTGTTGTCGATCCTTTTTGGGGCAGCACTTTTTGTTAAAGATGAGTATTCGCCCAGTCCGGCCGGAACACTTTTTTATACCACGGTAAGTATTTTATTCGCCCTCTTTACCCGACAGCTTTATATCTGGGGTAAGGGTGGTGCACGTCCTAAATTTTTTAACACGGATAAAAATGATGAACATTGAGCAATTTTTAAATGAGCTGATCCGACGCGAAGGCGGCTATGTAAATATCCCTGCGGATCGAGGCGGTGCAACAAAGTACGGCATTACCGAGGCTGTAGCACGTCAAAACGGTTATAAAGGCCACATGAAGGACCTGCCTGAATCACTTGCACGAGATATTTACCGCAAACAATATTGGATAGTACCGCGTTTTAACCAGGTGAATGCAATTAGCCCGCTGATTGCAGAAGAATTGCTTGATACGGGCGTGAACTGTGGTGTTGGTTTTGCCAAGCCCACCTTACAACGTGCTTTAAACCTGCTGAACAATCAGGGTAAAGGTGGTTGGTCAGATTTGGCAGTTGATGGCATTTATGGGCCAGCAACCCTTAACGCCTTAAAAATATATTTATCTAAACGTGGCAAAGAAGGCGAAAAGACTCTACTTAAGGTGTTAAATATTCTGCAAGGCCAGCGCTACATTGAAATCACTGAGCGCAATCCAAGCCAGGAACAGTTCTTCTTCGGCTGGATTACTAATCGAGTGGTGATTTGATGCCAATACTACTCTGGAAATACAAATACTGGATCGCAATTGCGGTCTTTTTCTTTTTATGGGTCGGGCAAATTGTCTATACCAACCACTTAAGCGGGAAGCTACGCAAAGCCAGTGAGCAATGCACAGCGAAAATTCAGCAGATAGAGCAAAAGCATCTCAAGGCTCTAACTGAAAAACAAAATCAAATTAACCGGATGAGTGCGGATTATGAAGCAACGAAATCAGAGCAGCGCGTACAAGTCGAAACAGTTACACGTGAAGTGCAAAAGATCATTGATCGTCCTGTGTATCTCAACCATTGTTTTGATGATGACGGCCTGCAGCAACTCAACTCACTTATCGTCAGTGGTGCCGGCCAACCTCCTTGAGCCTTGTCCTGATTTGCAGAAATTAGAATCAGGTCAAGGCAAGGTTGCTTTGGTCTGGTCTATTGATGTAGTGGCTAAATATAACGATTGTAAGGCACGTCATGGTGCAATTGTGAAGGCCCTCAAGTGAGGGCTGCACAGCTCATTCGATTACGACGAATGTGAATGTGAATATGGGGGGTATATATTAAGGCTCTTTAATTGTCCCTTATTTTTTGAAGAATTATCCCTTTGTCAATTGCAGAGGAAATAAAATGGAATTGCGGTGAATTCTGTTTAGCTTCATGAATCTTCTGTTTTGATCCCAGCATATTGAAAAGTGTTTTTCCTACCAAGTACGCGCCAGACAAAGTGCCACCACTTAACATCATATCCCCGATTGCGGTACTAGCTTCCCATAATTTAGGCTTATTGCTTTTGATATCACTAATTATGGGTTTAAGTGAATATGATGGAAATCTTGAGGCAAAAACTTCCTGATACTCAGTCACAGCTTTATCGAATTGAATAATTTCATTTTGGCGAGATAAAGCACGCTGGTCTTTATCATCAAAGGCAGAGATAGTCCTAAAAAGTTTGTATTTTGTATAATGAAGATTGTCTAGCTGCTCAATATGATCTTCCCTAAATCTCCTTAATACATCTATAGGAACATAAGTACTTGGATACGGCAGACATTTTGCTATCTCAATCCTAATTGAATCTTGTTCCAGTAGATCATCCGATTCAATGCTATTAAATCCAGCAGCAACATTATTATAAATAATCCAGTCAGAGTCTTTGGTCTGTTTTTTTACACTTTGACAAGCAATAAGAGATTCCAAGGCTAAGCGCTGAAACTGGGAACTATGCATTGATTCCGGAGGAGCATTCCTATAAAAATCAATAACACCATTGCTTTTAAACTCATTAACAACTTCATCAGAGCAATCTATATAAGGGATTTGAGTCAAGATTATATTATCCCAATATAACCCATAAAACATTAAATCCTGCCTACTTAAGTCTTTAGCAACTATACCGTTTTCATTATTAGCTGTTGTCCCTGAAAGGATAATCCCTTGAGATACTCGGCGCCTTTTAAATTTTATGATATTGCTCATTTTTAACAATTACTCTTCTTTAAATTATGCACTTTATTCAAAATAGAGATCATTTTTACTCCTTCCATCCATCCACAATATCAGCCCAATCCTGCATCATTTTTTTGCGGTCCGCTAGATACTTGGCATGGTTATACGACGCACGGGTTTTATTCTCATCAGCATGGGCCAGTTGGGTTTCGATCCAGTCCGACTTGTAACCCAATCCATTAAGCTCAGTAGATGCTGTGGCCCTGAAATCATGTGCAGTAACTTCACTCAATCCAATATAACCAAGCATTTTATTTAATGTTGTTCTGGATATCATACAATCACGCTTGTAGGGTGAAGCAAATACATATCGCTGATCGCCGGTAATTGCTTTTTGCTGCACCAGTAAATCATAAAGTTGGTTTGAGATTGGCACCAGATGAGTTCTATTTTTCTTCATGGTGCGTTCTTGCTTGTTTCTTCTGGTGGCCTTGGGGAACTTAATAATTCGATCCTCAAGATCAACAAAACCCCATTCCATACGCCTAATCTCTACAGTCCTTAGCATAGAATAAAGCATAGTAAGGATTGCATTTCTCACTGTTGTGGTGCCGCCATAACTGTCTATTTTTTCCCTCAAGATGGCTTTCTCGCGCTTTTCTAATGGCCGAGCATGCTCCACGTCTGGATTCTCAATCGCGCCCCTTAGCGCATAGGTTGGGTCATTATCAGCGCGTAAAGTCACAATCGCATATCGCATCACCAAACCAATGAACCTTCGATTCAAGTTTGCAGCAGCTTCACCGGTGCCATAGTTCGGCTGACTCTTAATTCGCTGTATTGTATGTTTCATGATATTGAGAATGTGTGCCGAGGTCACTTGACTGATTGGTAGATGCCCGATCTCCTTATAAACATCCTTCTGCATGCAGGTATTAAATTTCTCCACATATTCAGGAGATTTATATTTCATTTTCTCCAATACAAATTCTTGAGCAATTTCTTTAAATGTATTTTTGACCGCAAGCTGTTTTTCAAACTTATCTTTTTTCTTTTCCTCAGATGGGTTTAATCCACTGGCAAGTTTGGCTCTAGCGTCATCTTTTAGTTTTCGAGCCTGGACCAATGAAACAGCAGGGTATTCACCGAAACTTACGGTGCCTTCTTTTCCGTGGAGCGTGAACTTGAATCGCCAAATCTTTTTACTTGTTGGACGCACTTCAATATAAAGGCGTTCAGCATCTAAGATGCGGTATGATTTTTCTTTCGGCTTTAGTGTTCTTACTTTGGCATCGGTGAGCATGACGGGTAACATCAGTAAAAAATAGCGTTACCCGTGAAGATACCCGTTTTTATTCAAGATTAGAATAGATTGAAAAAGATTAAAACAGATTAAAGTTATTGTTATATGTAGGATTGGTGCGGTTCTAGCAGACTAATATAGATTAATACGGACTTTGCTATTCAGAATTGTTTAAAATGACGATTTTCATAGGAAATAACTTCTATAATTACATAAACTTAAAAAATGTAGAGGCTTATTTTAAAGGGAAATTTGGTTATTTCCCGTATAAATCTCAAAAACAACGAATCTGGATTAGAATATTATGCGTTAAGAACAGTTGAAAGTATTGCCTAATTGGCAATTATTTTTAGGTTTGTCAGTAGCATTCGGAAAAATATGAAGAATAGAATATCAAAAGATCGTAGTACCTGCGGATGGTGCCAAATTACCGTTAATGCAGACCTGTCACTCAACCTAGCAAATAATCCAATTGTCCCATGTATCAAAGGGAATGAAATTGGTGCTGATATTACACCAACAATACAGGCTGTGGTAGATGTTACAGTTTAAAAGTATAGAGTAGTAAGCCCTCAAATGCTTGGATCAGATAGATATCGAATCTGTCAGAAGTAAAAAAGGTTATTAAGTTAATCAAAGAGAAAAAATGGACATGACTAGAATCACCTTGAACTAAATTGTGCGTTAAACATGAACTACTAGAAAGAAGTCCTGACCTGATCATAAAGAAGATTTTAGCTATAAAAATAGCCAAAGAGCGAACATTCACGCAGTCTTGCGCTGGAGGTCAAGCGCAAGACTGCGAGCTTTTTTTGAATTTGATCATCC
Source organism: Acinetobacter sp. YH12105 (assembly GCF_013419095.1). Taxonomy (NCBI): domain Bacteria; kingdom Pseudomonadati; phylum Pseudomonadota; class Gammaproteobacteria; order Moraxellales; family Moraxellaceae; genus Acinetobacter; species Acinetobacter sp. YH12105. The sequence continues at coordinate 228,928 of NZ_VPAU01000001.1, read as the reverse complement.
TACTATTGCAGATATACTTAACTCATTAAAGCCTGATTCTCCTAATTAAAACCTATATTAATCGCAGGTTTCTCAGGGGGATTAAATTTTCTTAAATTCTGATTGATAAACGCCCAAAAGTTAAAATGAGTATCAAGCTGCAACTTTGCGTAAAGATTGTAGTGAGCCAGAACAGGATTTGTTCTGAGTTGAATCACTTAGCCAACCTATTATTACATTGACGCATTTGGATACAGCTCGATGATTGGCATATTTTCCAAAAACGTTAGAGTGATCAATGGAACTTCCAGTGATAGAGACGTTTCTCCGAAGGAGTACATAATATGGCTAAATCTAAAGCGAAACATAAGCAGGTCCAACAAAAGGACAAGCAGGACAGCGCTCAGAATGAAGAGCAACAACAGCAACAGCAACAACCAGCCAAACCCTCCCGTGCAAAAAAACGTAAGTAATTCCTAGCTACCTTCCATAACAACGCCCTTAAATAAGGGCGTTGTTATATCATTGATTTTATAAAAATATCATTCAAAAAATTACAAGATTACGACTTTAAATTGTGCTGTTCTGCTTAAGATAAAAACCATCTTTCTAAAATAAATGCGAATAATATTGGTGAAATTTTTTCGGATTTTAAGCTTAATTTTATCTGTATGCTTTGTCTTGACCGCCTGTCAGCCACCACCTTCAGGTGAAGCAGCAGGATGGAAAAGTCCTTATCTTTATTGGCAACTGAAAAAGACTCAATTAGAAGCACCGTTACAGATTCCGGTCGAAGGTATTACAGTCCGTCAAATTAATGATACGTGGGGAGCCGCGCGCAGTGCAGGCCGTAAACATGAAGGGACAGATATTTTTGCTCGACGTGGCACACCTGTCTTAAGTGCCACCCAAGGGATTGTACGTAAAATTGGCACCAATAATCTGGGTGGGAAAGTTATCTGGGTGACAGGGCCTGATATGAGTCAGCATTACTATGCGCATCTGAATGATTATGCTGAGCATATTCAGGAAGGCGACTGGGTGGAAGCGGGCGAAGTGATTGCCTATGTCGGCAATACTGGAAATGCCAAAAATACTCCGCCACATCTACATTACGGGATTTATCTGAGCGGGCAAGGGGCGACCAATCCATATCCTTATTTCGTGCCTTCTCCTTGAGCAGAAACTGGATGGGGTTGTGTTTCAGGAGTGAATCTGGCAGGACGGGTACACCAGAATAATTGCAATGTTCCTAATAAAAGAACAAATGCAGCTAATATGAACTGTTGATGATAGCTCAAACCAAAATATTGCAGCGCACTAAAACTGAGTCCGCCAATCAGCTGAACAGAGGCGAAACACAAGGTGGCAATGCTCCAGAGTTTTTTATACGCCAGCCCATACAGTTGCAAAATGGTATAAGAGGTCAGGAAGACCACAGCAGGGTTTAGCATGCCGGTCAAAAAGGAAGAGCTCAACGTGAGCAATGCTTGGCCCTCTAGAGTCGCAATAAAAATAGCCACAATATAAAGACTATAAAGAATTTTTAGGGCAGCAAAATTACCGAATTTTCTGGCCAGTGCATAAGCACTGAAGGCACCTAAAGCACTACCAAATCCATAAAGAATCCAGTTGAAGTTAATCCAGAACAAGCTCAATTCCAACTGCTGGCTTAAATAATCAATCCAGAAGAGCGAATGCGGTATATAGGCAAAGGCGCTACACGCGTAGACAGCCAGTAAGCTATAAAAGACGCTACTCAAAGATATCTTGGAGGTAGTCGAAGGTGCTTGTACGGACAAATAAGGCTTAAATTTTTGGATAAGTCCACTTAAACATAGACAAATGAGCAGGGCAAAGCCACATAAGATCAGCCAGGCAGTCTGTATGGAAATCTGATCCAGATAAGGCAGAAACAGGGTTGCAATTAATACACCTAATCCGATTCCGCTAAAACCGATAAAGTTGATTTTAAGACGATCCTGAAGCTCACAGCACTGCGCGACTACACTCGGCGATAAGATCATCATCAGCCCGCCGCTGATTCCTGAAATCACGCGCCAGACGATATACCAAACTTCAGAGAAACCAGAAAATGCACAGCACATCAGACTGAACATACCGGCAAAAGCTGAAATTTGAATATACCTGCTCATACTGCGGTCTTGAGGCAGACGCATGGCGGTATAGGCACCGATTAAATAGCCCAGTAAATTGGCACTGCCCAAAAGCCCGGCAAAATCTGTACTCCAGCCAAAGGCTTCTCGTGTACCCGGTAACAGCGCAGTATAAGAGAAACGAAGAATGCCAATCCCCAAGCACATACTAAGGCAGAGAAACAGGCTGAGTTTAATTGTGTGTGAGGACATCCGTGTACTCATAAAGTTTTATATTTGGTTAAAAAATAACATGAATCTTCGTGATTAAGGAGAAATCACTTGATAAGAAACCGTTGAGTGCAGGAATTTGTGCTTCAGGAAGTCTTTGTACTTTTTAAAATGTTATAAGTCGAAACTTTGAATATGGAGAGAAATAAAAAACCGCATTCAGAAATGCGGTTTTTTATGTTGTCTATTTCAGGAATTAACGCATCTTGGCCAGGAAACGGCCAACACGGGTAAGGGCTTCACGCAGTTCATTTTCAGCCGGCAGGAACACCACACGAAAATGATCCGGTGTCGGCCAGTTAAAGCCTGTACCTTGAACCAGAAGTACTTTCTCGGCACGTAACAAGTCCAGCATCAGCTTTTCATCGTCCTGAATTGGATAAACGTTCGGATCCAGTTTCGGGAAGCAATACATCGCACCCTCAGGCTTGACACAGGACACCCCAGGAATCTCGTTTAGCATTTCCCAAGCGATATTACGCTGTTCATACAAACGGCCACCCGGACGAATCAGGTCATTAATGGACTGATAGCCGCCCAGCGCAGTCTGAATTGCATATTGCGCCTGATGGTTGGCACACAGGCGCATAGATGCCAGCATGTCCAGACCTTCGATATAGTCTGCTGCACGTGTTTTATTGCCGGTAATGGCCATCCAGCCAGAACGGAAGCCAGCAATACGATAAGCCTTTGATAAACCGTTAAATGATACACAAATCTGATCACCTGCCAAGGCAGCTACAGCGACATGCTCGATACCGTCATAGATGATTTTGTCATAGATTTCGTCAGCAAATAAAATCAGGTCATACTTCTTGGCCAAGTCCACGATCTGTTGCAAGACATGACGCGGATAAACCGAACCGGTCGGGTTGTTTGGATTAATAATCACAATACCACGGGTATTTGGCGTGATTTTACTTTCCATATCGACAATGTCGGGATACCAGTGATTTTCTTCATCACATTTATAATGAATCGCCGTACCGCCAGACAGATTGACTGCCGCAGTCCAAAGCGGATAATCCGGCATTGGAATCAGCATTTCATCGCCATCATCCAATAGGCCCTGCATGGCCATGACAATCAGTTCAGACACACCATTACCGATATAAACGTCATTGACGTGCATATCCAGAATGCCTTTTTGCTGATAATACTGACAGATCGCCTTACGCGCCGGGAAAATCCCTTTGGAATCCGTGTAGCCAATCGCATTCGGCAGGTTTAAAGCCACATCGTTGATAATTTCTTGTGGTGCTTCAAACCCAAATGGGGCAGGGTTGCCAATATTTAATTTGATAATTTTGTGACCGGCTTCTTCCATCTCGATGGCCGCTCGTAACACAGGTCCGCGAATGTCGTAGCACACATGCTCGAGCTTAGATGATTTCTTGATCTCGCGAGGGGTTTGGAAAGTGTTCGGCATTTTGATGTTCTCGGAAGGAGTGGAGGTCACTTTTGCATAACGATATAAATAACTTTTAAATGTCTCAGTTGTGACTAGATCGAGATCATGTTCATCTCGAAGTAGTGCAACAATTTTTTCATGCGTAAATCCAAGCTGCTGATATTGTTTGATCACAGGCAGCAGATTTTTAAAAATTACGCTCTTTTTTTGCGACATTTTTTAATCCTGAGCAAATTTAGAGCTAAGAATACCATTAAATTTGCTCACTAAAAAACATTTAATGTAAGAATTGCTTACTTTTATTTTTATATTTGCTTTCTTTTTGCTTTTTTAGGCATTATATGTCTTTTGTAAAATGTTGAATAAAGACTAGAATTTTTAAAATGAATCACGTAAATATAGGATTATCCTATTTTAAATAGCAAGATAAAAAGGTATGTGATCATGGGAAAACTCAATAAATCAGACCGGGAATGGCAAAGAGAGTTATCACCTGAGGAGTTTCGCATTACGCGCGAGAAGGGAACCGAGCCGGCATTTACTGGAAAATACTGGAATACCAAGCAAGATGGCACCTATGTATGCCGTTGCTGCGGCACGCCACTGTTCTCGTCTGAGACCAAGTATGACAGCGGCTGTGGCTGGCCAAGTTTCTACCGTCCCGTCAGCAGTTCGGTGGTAGAAGAATTACCTGATACTTCACACGGAATGGTCAGAACTGAGATTGTTTGTCATCATTGTGACGCACATTTAGGGCATGTTTTCCCGGATGGTCCAGAGCCGACGGGCTTACGTTATTGTGTCAACTCGGCTTCTTTGGACTTAGAAACACAAGAAAAAAATGATGAGGAAACCTATCCATGACCAGCATTTATCAGTTTGAAGCTGAATTGTTAGATGGCAAAAGCAAGCCACTTGCAGATTACGAAGGCAAGGTACTTTTGATCGTCAATACAGCGAGTAAGTGTGGTTTTACCCCACAGTTTTCAGGATTAGAAAAACTTTACGAAAAATATAAAGATCAAGGTCTGGAAATTTTGGGATTTCCATGCAATCAGTTTGGTGGTCAAGATCCGGGTTCCAATGAACAGATTGGTGAATTTTGCCAGAAGAATTACGGGGTATCTTTCCCGATGTTTTCCAAGGTGGATGTCAAAGGCCCTGAAGCGCACGCCATTTTTCGCTATTTAACCAATAATTCCAAAGGTATTTTAGGCAATGGAATTAAATGGAATTTTACCAAATTCCTGATCGGCCGTGATGGCAAGGTATTGAACCGTTTTGCTCCGACCACCAAGCCTGAAGAGCTTGAAGATGAAATTGCAAAAGTGTTGTAAGACTCTGTGTTATTTTCTCAGTATGAGATAAAAATAGAACTCATCTGATTTCAAGTAAAAAACCCACTTTAAACCAGTGGGTTTTTTAGTTTTGATTAAAACTTAGAGGATGGCTTTCAGGCGTTGAATGACTTCTTCACATTGCGCCAGATCGGCCACAAGTGCTAGACGTACATGATTTTCACCCGGATTACCCTGTTCAGTATCGCGGGATAAATAACGACCCGGAAGTACTTTAATATGTGCTTCTTCCATCAGGCGTTTAGCAAAGGCTTCATCATTGTCGACTTTGAGCCAGTAGTAGAAACCGGCATCCGGTTTTTTCAGTGGCAGCAGGTGACCGAGTTCTTGCTGGAACAAATCAAATTTGGCGCGGTATTGCACCCGGTTGTCTTCCACATGGGCTTCATCGTTCCAGGCAGCAATAGAAGCCAGTTGGTGCTGTACCGGCATCGCTGCACCGTGATAAGTACGATACTGCAAATACGGTTTTAGTAAAGTTGCGTCACCGGCGACAAAACCTGAACGCATGCCCGGCAGGTTGGAACGTTTAGACAGCGAGTGGAATACCACACAGTTTTTATAGTCATCACGACCGATTTCAGCACAGACTTCCAGTAAACCCGCGGGTGCCTGATCAAACCACAATTCCGAATAGCATTCATCTGAAGCAATGACAAAGTTGTATTGATCTGACAGCGCAATCAGCTTTTTAAACTGTTCTTTAGACAGCACCGCACCCGTTGGATTGCCCGGCGTGCAGACAAATAATAATGCGGTTTTTTCCCAGACTTCTGCCGGAACGGCATCAAAGTCACCGAGGTAATTATTTTCCTCAGTACAGTTGATGAAATAAGGTTTGGCACCTGCGAGCAGCGTCGCACCTTCATAAATCTGGTAGAACGGGTTCGGCATCACCACATAAGGTGCCTCTTCTCGGTTCACCAAGGCTTGTACAAAAGAGAAAATTGCTTCACGTGTACCGGAAACGGGCAGGATATTGCTGTCTGCACTGATGCTATTCAGCTTAAAACGGCGGCTTAACCAGTTGGCAATACTTTCACGTAGTTCGGGCAGACCTTTACTGTTGGGATAAGTCGATAAATGTTTGAAGTTATCAATAATCGCCTGTTTCACAAACTCCGGTGCAGGATGCTTTGGTTCGCCAATCGACAGGGGAATTAATGGCATATTTGCAGGCTGGATATCCGCAAAAAGCCGATTTAACTTTTCAAAGGGATAAGGGTGCAATAAAGACAAGCTAGAGTTCATGAAATATGTTACCGAGCAGAGTGTTAGTGTTGACCGCTGACCTGATGCGAAGCCTCATCCAGGGCAGCTTTAAGTGCAGCTGCAAATTCTTGAGACTCAGTCGGGCTCATCGGGATGCCATTTTTTTTGGTGACAAAGAAAATATCTTCAGCACGTTCGCCAAGTGTGGCAATTTTGGCAGAGTGGATGTCCAGGCCTTGCATCATAAATAAACCACCGATTTTGGCAAGTAAACCAGGGTGATCAAGGGTCGCAATTTCGACCATATTCTGATTCAAGGCAGGATTGACACTAATCTCGACTGTATTTTCAATATCGAAATGACGTAGTTGACGTGGAATCCGGCGCTGCATCAAGCCCGGATATTCATCAGAATGACTCAAGGCATCTTTAAGGGCTTCAATCACTGTGGCTTCGCGTTCAGGATCAGTCAATAAAGTACCAAAACGGTCCAATACCACGTAGGTATCCAGACTGAAAGCTTTAGTGGCAGTAATAATTCTTGCGTCTTGTACATCCAGATTCATGCGATCCAGAATAGCCACCGTAGTGGCAAAAAGGTTGGGTTGATCCTGCGTATAAATAAAGATCTGTACCGCATCCTGCGCATATTTACGGTGCGCCCGCATCAGCACCAGTGGAGCAGGATTGTCGCCGTGCTGTAAGATGGCACGGGTATGCCAGGCAATTTCATCTGCTGTTTCTTTTAGGAAATAGTCATCACCCAGTTCCTGCCAGACTTTTTCTACTTCATCCAGTGAAAAGTCCTGAACCAGAAGTTCGCTGGCCGCAAATTTGGTATCTTCAATCAGCATTTGATAATCAACCGGACGACCCAGACCGGAACGGATTACATCGCGCGCCTGAGTATAGAGCTGGCGCATCAGGGAAGCGCGCCAGGTATTCCACAGCTTCGGATTGGTGGCGTTAATATCGGCTACCGTCAGGGTGTATAAATAATCCAGATGCTCCATGTCGCCCATTTTTTCTGCGAATTCTTTGACCACATCCGGATCGGAAATATCTTTTTTCTGGGCGGTGACAGACATTACCAGATGATTCTGGATCAGCCAGGCCACCAGGTTGCTTTCACGTTCGGTAAAACCGTGACTACGGCAGAATTTAATCGCATCGCTGGCACCAAGTTCACTATGATCACCGCCACGACCTTTGGCAATATCATGAAAAAGAGCTGCCAGATATACAATGTCACGACGGGTCAGGCGCTGGAACACTGAACTGACCACAGGAAATTCCTTGGCAAATTCAGGTGCTTTAAAGCGATTTAAATTGCGTAGCAACAATAAGGTATGTGCATCGACCGTATAGATATGGAACAGGTCATATTGCATTAGGCCCAGAATTTGCCCAAAGGCCGGGATGTAATTACCCAGTACGCCATAACGCTTCATCGTCACCAGGGTGTCGTAGAGTCGATGCGGTGAGCGGATAATCGCCATAAACAGCGCCTGATGCACCGGATTATCACGAAAATCCTGATCAATGCGTTTTCCTGCCAAGGTCAGCAGGCGTAAGGTACGCGCACGAATGCCCTGAATTTCAGGACGATTGGCCAACAGGTAGAAAATTTCCAGAATCGCGCTTGGATTTTCCGAGAAAATCTTGTGATGCTGAACTGCTAACTTGCCATCGACCAGTTTGAAATTTTCATTAATTTCCTCAATCTGGCGTTCATATTGCGGTAAACGTGGGGTAATCACAGATTCATTGAAGTAGGCCAACAGCATTTCATTGAGTGTAGAGACTTGCTGTGCGCTGCGATAATAGCGCTTCATGAACTGTTCGATCGGATAGTTCGGATGATGCGCCTCATCACGCACATAGCCGAATTTAGCCGCAATATCACGCTGATAATCGAACAATAAGCGGTTTTCGTCACGCTTGGTCAGGCGGTGCAGGTGATGGCGAATCTCCCAGAGAAAACTTTCAGCTTCTTCGAGCACACCCAGTTCAAATTCTGAAATAAAACCCAGATGTACCAGATCATAAATCCGGTTGACGCGGAAATGTCGTTTGGCAATCCAGCCGATCTGGTTGATGTCGCGGATACCGCCCGGTGCATTTTTAATATCCGGTTCCAGATTGCTTTCGGTATTGTTGTGCTGAGCATAGCGTTTATGCTGCTCATCCATTTTGGCATCAAAGAAGGTTTTATCGGTCCAGGTGCGTGACACGATGCGCCGTGGCCATTTGCACAGGTTCTCATTGCCAATAATCAGGCGTGCTTCGATTAGCGTAGTGGCAACGGTGAGATCACTACTGGCCTGACTGACACAATCATTGATGGTACGCACGCTGATCCCCGGTTTGAAATTACCGACATCCCAGAGTAATGAAATGAAGGTAGAAATCAGCTGTTCCTGCTCTGGACTAATCTCGTCTTCTGACAGGATCATGAGGTCGACATCAGAATAAGGCAGCATTTCACGGCGACCATAACCTCCGACAGCAAACAGGGCTAAATCGGTTTGATCCAGTTCGGCATATTTCCAGAGAAATTGCAGTGCTTCATCAATCAGATTGGAACGTGCCAGAATAATATCCCGAATCGACTGTCCATTTTCAAAACTCTCCTGTAGCTGATTTTCGACATCACTACGCCATTGATTGATGGCTTTAATGTCATGGTTACTTTTAATGTAATTCAGCAGAGGTAAGGTATTGATCATGAACAGTGGTCCGTTGGTATTTCAGCTTAGTTTTGATTAATGCTAACTTGATTTGCGACCTGAAGTGCCAGTTCGCGTGCCTGTTCAATGCTTTCAGCACGTGCAGTCGCAACGCCCATGCGACGCCGTTCGAAGCCTTCAGGTTTGCCAAACAGGCGCAAATCAGTATTGCCGTCTGCTAAAGCAAGATTCAGGCCAGAAAATGAAAGATTACGATCATCTACCCCGGCATAAATCACCGCGCTGGCAGCCACACTATGCCGTGTGGTATTGACCGGCAGGCCTAAAATCGCACGTGCATGCAATTCAAATTCGCTTTGGAATTGAGAGGCAAGTGTTACCAGTCCGGTATCGTGTGGACGAGGAGAAACCTCACTAAACCATACTTGGTCGCCTTTGATAAAGAGTTCTACACCAAAGATTCCGCAACCCCCCAGTGCTGTGGTGACTTTGTGGGCAATGCGTTTAGATTCCTCTAGCGCTGCCGGAGTCATCGGCTGAGGTTGCCAGCTTTCGACATAATCGCCCGAGTCCTGACGATGTCCGATCGGATCGCAATAAGAGGCTTCGATCTCGCCGGTTGCCGGATTTTTTGCACGAACAGTCAATAAGGTAATTTCAAAATCAAAGTCAATTTGCGATTCGACAATCACCGTACCCTGATTGACGCGTCCACCAGTTTGCGCATATTCCCAAGCCGCGTCTACCTCTGCAAAGCTTTTTACCCGAGACTGGCCTTTGCCAGAAGAGGACATGACCGGCTTGACAAAGTTTGGATAGCCGACATCATCACAGGCAGCACGGAAGGACTCTAAACTGTCAGCAAATCGGTACGCTGAAGTTGGCAGCCCCAGTTCTTCTGCGGCCAGACGGCGAATGCCTTCGCGGTTCATGGTCAGATTGACCGCTTTAGCCGAAGGAATGACGGTCGCAATATTTTGTTCTTCAACGTCAACCAGTACTTGTGTGGCAATGGCTTCAATTTCAGGAACGATTAAATGTGGCTGGATTTGATGGATCAATTGTTTTAATTCTTCAGCATCGGCCATATTCAAGGTATAGGAATAATGCGCGACTTGCATGGCAGGTGCATGCTTATAACGGTCAGCAGCATGAACTTCGACCCCAAGACGTTGTAGTGAAATCACCACTTCCTTGCCCAGTTCACCAGAACCCAATAATAGAACTTTATAGGCAGAAGCTTGCAGGGGAGTACCAATAGTCACGCTCATGTGTGTCATCCATGCTTGATTTTATGGACTTTTAGCATAGCAGAACTGAGCCGGCAGTTAAGCCAAGATTCATACAAAATTGTGATATTGTCCAACAGTTTTATTTATAAAGTTTTTCTGGAGGTAAGTAAGGCGTAATTGTCATGTCACTGATCTGTCAGACTGATTTGAAGACGGTATATCCTGTTTTGGCAATAGCTTTTTTCTATCTACAACTGGTCGAGTATTAAAAAAGTATAAAAGAATACGGAAATGATTTTATTTGAGCTTTTTCTTTCAGGAAAAATAATAGGGATCAGCTAATTATTTTTATATAATAAAGACCTATACTATTCCATAAGCATAAGTCTTTATCTTGATTGATCAGTCAGTTCAAGCTTAAAACGTCATCGGCACATAAGTATAAACCAGACCATAGGTCAGTGCTGCGGTCAGGGTCGCCATCACGATGCGTTTGAATTTAAAGTAAAGCGCAGTGAGTACGATAAATCCGACCAGCATCGCAATACTTTTATTCGGTGTTGCTAATAATGGCGGTAAGGTAGCAACTACCAGCATGGAGCTGATTGCCGCAATGCCGATTGAACCCAAGGCAATTTTTAGCCACAATGCTCCGCGTTTTTGTGAGCCTTGCTGAAATTTCTGAATCACAAAAAAAGGCCCGAAGCGTGAGACGAAATTGGCGATCCCGACGACAATGCCGACCAGAATAATCTCTAGATTCATGCTTGATCTCCTGCATGTTCAGGATCTGGCTGTTTTAAGATATAGTGCTTGAACAGGCCGGCAAAAATACCGGAACTGATACCAATGAAAATCGCGGCAGACAGATCAATAAAGTAACAGGCCACAGCAGAAACCAGAATGGTGACAGCCACAACAAAAGTATGTTTCTTCTCAAAAGCAGCCAATAGGAAACTCAGGAACAGCGCAGGTAACAGGAAGTCTAGAGCCGCTTGCAAGAATTGCGGCAGATTGCTGACCTGATCGGCAAATAAACCACCGAGAAAAGATCCCAATGCCCAGGACATCCAGCTAAACAGGCTTAAACCCAGCATCCAGGATTCAGACCATTCCTGACGCCGTTGCGAGAGCTTGATCATGCCGGAAGCAAAAACCTCATCGGTCAGACCCCAAGACCAGATCGCGGTTTTCTTTAAATTCAGCCGGTCTTGAATCAGGTTTTGCAGCGCAGGGCCATAGAGCAAATGCCGAATGTCTAGGGCAATCACCGTTAATGCCGTCATCCAGATAGATGTGCCACTGCCTAAAAGTGCGACCACAAGGAACTGGCTGGCACCTGCATACATCGAGCAGGAAAGAAACAGCGCTTCCCAAGCCGTAAAGCCAAACTGAGTGGCTGAAACGCCAAAAGCAAACGACACTGGTAAATAAGTGAAGATGATCGCTTGGCTATCTTTTGCACCTTGCCAGAAGCCAGCAGGTTGCGTAGCGAGTTGATTCTGTTCAGACACGACACACCTTGAAGGAGAGTTGAACGATGGGTCAAATGAAGATTGTGTATTCTACGTGAATTTAATAGCATAGTGCCGAAATGTTTAAATTGGCGAGCCTGATATGTGGATGTTCAAGACACGTACGATGCTGACAGCTGCTTTAATGAGCACTGCATTGTTGTTACAAGCGTGTGGGAATGACAGTCAATCGACTGATAAGCCAGAAATTAAACCGGCACCTAAACTGACTAATGATGCGACCACCTATGCCAATGCGGCATGGCAACTGATCAATAAAGTCGATCCACTGGTTTATCATAAAGAAGTGGATCAGCTGGAAACCCAGGTGCGTCAACCGGCACGTAAGCTGAGCACAGACTGGCGTATTAATGTCAAAATGACCGATTCGGTGACTGAAGGTAAATATGCTCTGTGTCGTAAAGCCTTAACCAGTCTGGAAATCTGGGCGCGTACCGTGATCGACAATGGCAGCAGTCTGGAACAAAAGCAGGCGGATTATGAGCGGGATAAACTGCAATGTCAGAATGCGATTGATAATCCTGAATTGGGAAATACTGATCCCAAACAAAAAGGCACCGCGATTGCCAATATGTAATAAACCTTTAGCCATTTAGTTATAAGCATAAAAGCCAGTCATTCAGACTGGCTTTTTTAGGATGAGACAACAGCAAGACTCTAAAAAGAGGGTATCCACACATGTTCTAATAAAATCACAAATACACCACAGATCAGGAGTGTGCTGCCAATTATGCGCTTAATCAGAATAGGTGTAGACATGGTCGATCTCCTTAAATATTTAAAGCTAAAGCGTGTTCAATGCTTCCAGATAACGACGATTTACTTCTTGCCAGTTCACGACATTGAAAAAAGCCGAGATATATTCCGGACGACGGTTTTGATAGTGCAAATAATAGGCATGTTCCCAGACATCCAGATCTAAAATGGGAATATTGCCATGCATCAGTGGAGAGTCCTGATTGACGCTGCTTTCTACAATAAGTGTTTGATCTGGCGCAACACTCAGCCAGGCCCAACCGCTACCAAAACGGCTCAGTGCTGCCTGGGTAAAGGTGTCTTTAAATGCCTCGAATCCGCCTAATTCATGTTCAATGGCCTTTGCAATTTCAGCTTCTGGATGGCCGCCACCGTCTGGACTCATGACTGTCCAGAACAGGGAGTGATTGGCATGTCCACCGGCATTATTGATCACGTTCTGTTTTAATTGCTGCGGTACTTCATTGAATTTGCTAATTAAGGCTTCGACCGATAAATCTTCCCATTCGGTTCCTGTAATCCCTGCATTGATATTATTAATATAGGTTTGATGATGCTTGCTATGATGAATTTCCATGGTCTTGCTATCGATATGAGGCTCTAGGGCATCATAGGGATATGGCAGTACAGGCAGGGTATAGCTCATGGTCAGGATTCCTTTGCTAGAATGAAGTCATGTTATTTTTCATTAGATTTAACATACGCCTGAATTTAATATTTTTATATGAGAATAATTATCATTATTGTTAATATGTGTGAATTATGCGTTGCCTGTAAGTTTTCTACGCTCGGTCATCTTATTTCCTAGGCCATAAAAAAGCCCCAGATGGAGCTTTTTCATACAGTAAATACTTAGACGTTAAAACGGAAATGTAAAACGTCGCCATCCTGAACGATGTAGGTTTTACCTTCTAGACGCCATTTACCGGCTTCTTTTGCACCCGCTTCGCCGTTGTACTGCACGAAATCATCATAAGCAATACATTCTGCACGGATAAAGCCTTTTTCAAAGTCGGTATGAATTACACCAGCGGCTTGCGGTGCAGTTGCACCAATTTTCACAGTCCAGGCACGAACCTCTTGTACACCTGCGGTGAAGTAAGTTTGTAAGCCAAGTAGTGAATAACCTGCACGAATCACCACGTTTAAACCAGGTTCTTCCATGCCCATCGCTTCCAGGAATTCAGCACGGTCTTCATCTTCAAGCAATGAAATTTCCGCTTCAATCTGGTTGCAAAGAGGTACGACAATTGCATTTTCTTCAGCAGCCAATTTTCTCACTGCATCCAAATGCGGGTTATTTTCAAAACCGTCTTCAGCAACGTTGGCAATATACATGGTTGGTTTAAGCGTCATTAAGCCAAAGCCACGTACCAGTTTACGTTCGTCATCATCCAGATCCGCTGCGCGAGCCGGTTTGCCTTCATCGAGTAAAGGCTGGATTTTTTCTAATACTGCTTTAGTAGCAATTGCTTCTTTGTCACCACCTTTGGCAGATTTAGTCAAACGGGTAATCGCTTTCGCCACCGCGTCGAGATCTGCAAGCGCGAGTTCTGTATTAATCGTGGCGATATCATCCAGTGGATCAATACGACCATTCACATGAATGACGTTTTCATCTTCAAAACAACGTACCACGTGAGCGATTGCATCAGTTTCGCGGATGTTGGCCAGGAACTGGTTACCTAAGCCTTCACCTTTAGAAGCACCAGCGACCAGACCTGCGATGTCCACAAATTCCATAGACGTTGGAATCACGCGCTGCGGTTTTACAATTGCTGTCAATTTGTCTAAACGTGGGTCAGGAACAGGCACGATGCCGGTATTTGGTTCAATGGTACAGAACGGGAAGTTTTCTGCAGCAATAGCAGCTTTGGTTAAAGCATTGAAAAGTGTAGATTTGCCAACGTTCGGCAAGCCGACAATACCGCAATTAAAACCCATGAAATAACTCACAAAAGCGTTATATAAAAATTGCCCCCGATTTTACATGAAAGCACGGCTAAAGTCAGGTCATGCACTTGTGGTTTATTGCAATCAAATGCTTCTTATAACTTAAAAGCTCCGCTGAGCTTTCCCGGATTTATTATGAGTCCGCCGAATATAGAGGAATAATCAGCCAGTATTGTACTTTTGGATAAAAATCACATTGTTTTTCTAAAATTGAGTGACTAAAGTATCTGAATAAAACAGCGGCCTATACGCCCTGATCCAATAACGATAAACATGGAGCATGCATGCGAACTTTATACCAGTTTCCTTTATCTCACTTTTGCGAAAAAGCACGTTGGATGCTGGACCATAAAGAGCTGTACTATGTTGCTCACAACCTGATTCCCGGCGTACATCGGGCTTTTGCCCGACTGAAAACAGGACAGAATCGTCTGCCTATTTTGCGCGATCAGGACAAATGGATTGCAGATTCAACCCAGATTGCGCTTTATCTGGATGATACTTATCCAGAACATCGTTTATTGTATGCTGAAGGACATTTTCGAAATAAAGCCTTAGAAATTAATGAAATTACTCTGGAGCTGGGTCGTCATGTCCGCCGCTGGATGCTCTCTCAAGCGCTGACTTCCGATCATGAATCTCTCGATATTTTAATTGGTGAGCAGGGCTATTTGCGCCAGTTTGAAAAATTTTCTAAACCTTTATTAAAAGCGATGGTCGCCAAGGGTTATGCATTGAATGAGGAAACCGTGGCGGAATCCAAACAGCATATTGATGTCACTGTACAGCAACTCAATCAGATGCTGGTTAGTCAAGGTGGATATTATTTTGTCGGAAATCGTTTAGGTCTGGCGGATATTGCTGTCTGTTCTATGCTTGCTCCATTATTGGCGATTCCGGGGACGCCGTGGGAAAAAGAAAATTTTGAAACCTTGTCCGAAGAATATCGTGATTATCAGCAGCATTTAAATGCGTTGCCTCTGGGTGAATATATTTGTCGTATTTATCGGACTGAGCGTAATGCACGGGTAGACTGGCGTGGTGTATAAGCTTCAAGGCAAATCCTAAAATTAAAAACGCGCATTAAGCGCGTTTTTAATGAGATGATGACTAACCCCAAGGATTAGTCTGGTCGATATCAATATTTTTAGTAAAATTATTGAGAAGTGAACCAAAATCAAAGCTGGATGAACCACCACCACTGCCAATATTCTGAATCGTATCTTGAGTGTCAGGCAGAATAGCAGACAAGTCAATATTGGAATCTGTGGCACCCACATCTTGGACCAGATCACCTAGATCAGGTAATTCAATCGAAGAGCTATTATCAATCAATTGCCCAATGCCTCCGGCAATGCTACCTAGATCAAACCCGTTTGAAGCAGAGGAAATTTCTTCGATCAGAGTACCCAGATCGAGATCACTATCTAGATTGAGATTACCCAATAATCCTCCTAAATCTATGCCATTTGAGCCATTCGCGATCAGGCCGCTGAGTAAATCGGTAAAGCCATCGAGATCAAAATCCCCCGCTGCATTCTCACCGACAAAACCGCTAATTAAATCTGTGATAGCACCGATATCAAAATCATTGCCTGTATTGCCGCCGATTAAACCGCCGATCAGATCTGCAATCGCGCCGATGTCGATATCACCCAGTGCACCAGACCCACCAATCAGACCACCAACCAGCTGAACGATTTGTGCAATATCAATCTCGCCATTACCACTGATCAGGTTGATGACCAGATCTGCAATCGCAGCAATGTCGATGTTGCTTGAACCACCGATGAGACCACTCACCAGTTGGACAATTTGAGCAATATCAATCTCGCCATTACCGCCGATGAGGTTGCTGACCAGATTTGCAATCGCAGCAATGTCGATATTACCTAAACCACCAGAACCGCCGATCAGGCCGCTGACCAGTTGGGCAATTTGCGCAATATCAATCTCGCCATTACCACCGATGAGCTTGCTGACCAGATCTGCAATTGCAGCAATGTCGATATTACCTAAACCACCAGAACCGCCGATCAGGCCGCTGACCAGCTGAACGATTTGTGTAATATTAATCTCGCCATTACCGCCGATGAGACCACCGACGAGTTTGGAAATAGCACCAATATCCAGATTGCTGCTATTGTTCGCCATTAGGCCATTCAACAAATTGGTGATCTGGCCAATATTAAAACTGCCCCCATTGGATTGGGTTAAGCTGCTGATCAGACTCTGAATATCTAACTTCGAAGCATTTGAACCAGACAACTGAGTTAATAAATTGCTCAGATTTGCGCTGTTCAGACTATGTCCAGAGAGAAGGCTGTTTAATAATGAGCTCACGGAAGGTTGTGAATTAGAGCTGTTTAGACTGCCAATGAGATTGCTAAGCGTACCTGAGGCTGTTCCAGCGAATAAGCCACCTAACAGGCTTTTAGTTTGTGTTTCAGCCGTTAAGACAGGACTCACCTTGGTTTTAATCAAACTTAAAATTTTAGAAGCCATGAGCATTCCTTATTTAATATTTTTGAAAAATGCTATTTTTATTTTTATTTTTAGTGCGGCTTTGTTTTAATCTATTTCTATACACTTGTAAAAGATAAGTGGCTGAACTGTGCGGGTACTTGAAGGTCTGGCTTGTATTTTGCTGGACTAATTAAACTTAAATTATTAAAAAGTAAATAATTAATAGAAATTACCATTGGTCATTTTTTAGAATTATATGATTAACGGTTATCTGGTTCAGGATTGAAAGTTACTTTATAAAATGGCAGAAGATTTGGAAAATATTTTCAGAATATGAAAACTTTGTGAAAAATAAATAAATATTGTATAACAGGGAGAGCGCAATATTTTGCTATTTTTATTGATTATTAAGAAAGAGTATAAAAATGGAACTGGATCGTTTCGATAAACATATTCTAGAAATATTGACCCATGAGGATGTCAATCTGAATGAACTGTCAGAGCGGGTAAATTTATCTGTGAGTTCAGTCCATCGCCGGATCAAACACTTGATCGATCACAATATTATCAGTGGCTTAAAGCGTGAAATTAATTATCAGAAATTAGGTTTCACGCTGCATGTACTGTTACAGGTGTCGCTAAGTAAACATGATAGTGATACTTTTGCTAAATTTCTGGAAGAACTGGAAAGTATTCCCGAAGTGATTAATGCCTTTTTGGTCACCGGCCAGTCTGCGGATTTTATTGTCGAAGTAGTGGCGCGAGATATGGAAAATTATAGTGAAATTTTACTCAAGCGTATCGGGAAAATTGAGCATGTGGTTGCACTGCATTCGAGCTTTGTCATTAAAGAATATAATGTCTTTAACTGTAGCGGATTACTCAATAAAGTTTGATCCTAGGCGAGAGTAGTAGACAACTATAAAAAACGCACCCAAGGGTGCGTTTTTAGTTTTGATCAAGCTTAAGCATCTAATTGCGCCATCACTTCATCAGTAAACTCTACGTTGGTATATACGTTTTGAACATCATCTAAATCTTCAAACATATCGATCATTTTCAAAATCATTTTGGCTTGATCAACATCTGTAATTTCAGCTTTGGTTGAAGGGCTCATCACCACTTCAGCATTGTCAGACTTCAGACCTGCTGCAGTGAGCGCATCCTGTACATCACCAAAGCTTTCAGGCGTGGTAATTACCAGAATTTCATCTTCAGCAATTTCAATATCTTCCGCGCCTGCTTCCAAAGCTACTTCCATGATTTGATCTTCTAAAGAAACATCTTCAAAAGTGATCTCGCCACGTTTGGTAAACAGATAAGCCACTGAACCGGCAGTACCTAAGTTACCATTGGTTTTTGAGAAGCAATGGCGAACATCAGGAACAGTACGATTCAGGTTGTCTGTCATGGTCTCTACCAGAACAGCAACACCACCTACACCATAACCTTCATAGGTCACTTCTTTCAGGTCGTCGTTATCTTCGCCACCCGCACCACGTTGAATGGCACGGTTGATCACATCACGTGTCATATTTACAGATAATGCTTTTTCAACCACCGCACGCAGACGAGGGTTGCTACCTGCATCTGGACCACCGAGTTTTGCCGCAGTGGTTAATTCACGAATATATTTGGTAAAAAGCTTACCACGACTCGCATCTTGTTTTGCTTTACGATGCTTAATATTGGCCCACTTGGAATGACCCGCCATGCGAACTTTGCTCCTTGTAGATTGGCTGTATGCCTATCAGAATGCCGAAATTCTACCATAAGCTTTTTTTTAAAAAAAAGTGTCTGGATTTGAGATTTCAGGATAAAACAAAAAAATTGTATTAAATTGATAGAAAAGGGGAATGCTATAGTGCAGTTTTTGATTTTATTTTTCAAATTTATACAAATGCTTTAGGAGGACATGAACAGCAAAGGATCTGTTCATGTCGAGCACTGTTACTGAGCTTATTCCGGAATGACAATATCCAGATCCACTTTATCTTTATAGAGCTGTTTGATTAAGGCCAGATCTTGAGCCAGATCTGTTGGATAAATCTTGCCTAAAATGCCACCTTGTTTGGTTCTGGAATTGGCATATAGCAATACAATCGGCACATTGGCAGCTTTGGCAATATGCCAGAAGCCGGTACGGATCGGTTTACGTGCTTCACCTTGCTTGGCACGTGTCGCTTCTGGTGCAATCACCAGATTAAACTTTTCATTATTCTGAAAATGCTCCACCATCTGGGTCACGATATCTTTATTGGCCTTGCGGTCAACAGGAATACCGCCGACAGCTTTTAATAGCGGTTTGAAAGGTCCTTTAAATAGTTCTTTTTTGATCAAGGTATGAACTTTAAGATCATAAATCTGGAAGAGGGCAATCGACAGCACCGCATCCATCATTGAAGTATGTTCAAAGCCAATAATGACCTGTTTGTCTTCGAGTACATCTGGTTCGACATGATATTGCCAACCCGCAAGTTTAAATGCAGATTCGCCAATGAATTTATTTAGCATAAGCACAGATTAAGTAAAAGCCATATGTGGAGAATTGCATAATTTCTTCTTGTTCGGCCATTCAGTCAATAGGCTGGCAAATAAAACGTGTAAATAATGTAGAAATCTATAATTTCTTGATCTTTTTAAACTGAAATATTAAGAGCTAAAATGTATAAATAAAAAATTTTGATATTAAAAAAGTATTATTAGATATAAAAAAAGTCTTAAAATGGTGAAAAAATGACTATCCAGAGCAAGATTTAGTTATTAGACTTTTGTCGAAGAAGAGAAGGGGTATTAATCCTTTCTATTTTGTTGTTCTTTCTACTCTGAGATTGAAAACTATGACATACATTACAGCCTTTGTAGTCTCTTTATTGATTTTAGTGCTTATAATTGTATGGTCTTTCATCGAAATTAAGCAGGATTTGCGTAAAGAAAAGGAAATGAAGTCTCAATTCTAGTTTTTCTTTATTGTGCAGCTCATATCCTTTTCCATCATTTTTAATGTTTTATCAAATATTTTTTGATACTTTATAAATATACTGAGACGTCAAATCTATCAAATGTATGTCTTATTCTATGAGGTTGACGTCAATATTTCAGGCTAGGCTGCCTTAAATTGATCTGTATATACCCATTTTTCTGCATGTCTTTAGACTGAAGTATTAAAGAACTAGAATTTCTTTCGAATCAAGTCATGATGATTGCTGCCTAAGTGTTCAAGTGGTTATAAAAGTACTTGTCTTTCAAAAAAATCTTAGCTAGTATTCATGACGCTTGAACTTATTGATAAATAAAGTTTTCAGCATGTAGGGCCTATAGCTCAGTTGGTTAGAGCAGCGGACTCATAATCCGTTGGTCGACAGTTCAAGTCTGTCTGGGCCCACCAAATTTTATATTTATATAGCTTTATATAAGATCTAAACCCTTAACTCTAAAAGAGTTAAGGGTTTTTGTATGTCTTAAGAATACTCAGGTAGACTCGTAGAAAAACACCCTATTCGTATCCTTGTTTGTATCATAAATTTAAAATATAACTCAGGATACAGGAGCCTAGTTTAATCTAGGAAAATCATAATTTTATTGCTAAATCTAAATTGCTCACAGATACCCAATTTGCAGTGTTAAAACCTAAAGAATTAGAGTATAGGGTTTCGGATATTATGGGTTTGTATTTAAAAGTCGTTGTAACAGGTAAAAATCATGGCAGTTGCGGTTTAAGAATACACTTGGTAAATGGACATAGCTTGGGACTTATCCAGTAATCTCAGTCAGAGAAGCATGTTCAATGGCCATTAAGTATTAAAATGGTGAACTCATTTTAAAAACTAAAAATGAGAAGTTATTGGAAGCTCAACAAAAAGAGAACCTATTGTTTGGTAATTTACTGATTAAATGGATGAAGACAAAGCAAGCTGTATGAACTGATAAAACTTATAAGAAAGAGTATCAGTCGATAGAAAAGCATATATTGCCAGTATTTTGTTATCGTCTATTCAAAGACATACCTGCTTCGGAGTGGAAAGGATTTTTCCAATAAAAACAATTAAATGAGCAGATATTCAATCGATTTGAAAAACTAATTTCGTATTGTCGTAATGCTTATGATTTTACCATTGACGATAATTTAACTATTACACTTAAATAAAAATTAGGCAATATTTGCATCAACTTATAAAAAAGAGGTCTGGCTTCAATAGATGAGTTTTATGAGCCATTCTTGAGGATTTTTTATCTAGAAGAATTTTACCTCAGGAAAAAAGTTTATATTTATGAATGGACTGTGATGCACTTCAAAAAATATCAGGAAATAAGATGAAAAGTAGATGAAATGCATTTTACAACTGAGAAAATTATGCTAATAAATAAGAGATGATTTTTTAGTCAGAAATCATGATGTTTCAGGAAGGAATATCTTAAGAAGCGTATTAAAAAAATGATTAAACAGGAGTTTCAAGATGCTTCAGCTATTAAGAAAATTATTTTGCTTGCATATCTATGAGTACGAGCAAATGCAGGAAATCGGGGAACACAGGGAGTGTCGTAAGTGTGGGATCAATAAGGACTGATGTTTTACAAAAAAAAGTGAGCGAGGGCTCACTTTTTTTATGCTTATACTTGGCTAATTTCCGTTAAAATTAGAGTGAAATTCCAAGCTGATGATCGGGCATATGAGCAAAAATTTTCATGCAGATACCTATATCGTAGACAGCAATCTGGCAGATACGCTGCATTGGCTTAGTCTGCATCAAGACAGTTATGAGTCTTTTAGCTATGATGCAATCACTCAGGAGTTGGTGGTGCATCATGCCAATGGAATGGATCAAATCAGAGTTGGAGATTATCTGAATGCCCGCTATGGCATACTGATTACTGCACATAACTTTTCAGCGACTTAATTCACTCCTATATTGCTTAGCCTGCCATCGCATCGGTCGCCAATGCACGTACACTTGGTTTAGGCTGCTCTGCAACCAGACCTAATTTCTCAAATAGCTTTTGGTCACGACCTTGGGCAGTATTTGGGGTGGTCAAAAGTTTTTCACCCGAGAAAATGGAATTGGCACCGGCCATAAATGCCAGAGCCTGATCTGAATCGGTTAACGATTCACGGCCCGCAGAGAGGCGGATGTAGCTTTTTGGCATCAAGAGGCGCGCCACTGCAATGGTACGAATCCATTCAATAACATCCAGTTTTTCTACATCTGCCATTGGTGTGCCTTCAATTGGAACCAGCATATTGATCGGGACAGATTCAGGGTGAATGACCAGCGTGGCAAGTTCATATAATAAACCAATCCGGTCATTACGGCTTTCGCCCAGTCCGACAATACCGCCACTACATACTTTTAAACCGGCTTGACGCACATAATCCAAAGTATCGAGACGGTCATCAAAGCTTCGGGTACTGATAATATGTGAATAATATTCACGAGAAGTATCCAGATTGTGGTTGTAGTAATCCAGACCGGCATCTTTCAAACGTTCTGCTTGGGATGCATTCAACATGCCCAGTGTCATACAGGTTTCCAGACCGAGTGCTTTAACTTCCTGCACCATTTCCAGAACATAAGGCATATCGCGCTCATGCGGGTTACGCCATGCAGCGCCCATACAGAAACGAGAGCTTCCAGAAGCCAGTGCCTGTTTAGCCTCCTGAATGACTTTATCGACCGCGATACGTTTTTCAGCTTCTAGCTTGGAATCATAATGCGCAGATTGTGAACAGTATTTGCAGTCTTCAGGGCATTTGCCTGTTTTGATCGAGAGGAGGGTGCTGACCTGAACTGTATTGGCAGTGAAGTGCTCACGATGAACCTGTTGCGCCTGAAACAATAAATCCATTAAAGGCTGCTGATACAGTGCCTGTATTTCTTCACGTGACCAATCATTGCGTACTGCATTACTCGTGTTCATATATCTGTCCTTGTTTGTGCTTATTTATCATTCACCTCATCTTAATAAAAATGTGTGTCTGCCTCACTAGCAAAATATGACCTTCTATAACAAACAAAGCCCACACGGGGTGGACTTTGTCATTATATTCAATCCTGAAATTTTTTATTCACGATGACCCCCATGAATATTTTGATTTTGCAGATCGTCACGATGCTGCTTGTTCAACACTCGTTCATCCTGCTCATGCTGATTGTTCTTAGGAGAATCGATTGGCCCATGTTGGGGCTGCTGCTGTTGTTGCTTCTGATGTTTAAGCTGATCTAGCTGTTCGTGCTGTTGCTGTTTTTTATCTTGCTCTTGCATCTTCAATCCCTCTCGTCATTTTTTCATCTCTTTCTTTATGACATAAAGTGATCAAATATTGTGTAAGCCTTATAAGAGATCGAGTGAGCCGAAGTAATAAATTGAAAATTTATGCTGTTTTGGTCAACTGTTCCTGAATCGCCCAATCAATATGCACCTGCACAATCTCGTCATGTAACGCCCGTTGATGTTGTAAAGCGTGAACAATCTTTTCATCAAAAGGTGCATTGCCCAGACCAATGGCGATATTGCGCATGAAGCTTTGATAACCTGTACGGCGCATTGGACTGCCTTCGGTCGCACTTAAGAAGGTGGTTTCATCCCATTGCCATAAATCTAGCAAGCTGACCTGATCCAGACCATGTCGTGGATGAAAATCTTCTACCGGGGTGATTTGGGCAAAACTGTTCCAAGGACAAATTAGCTGGCAATCGTCACAACCAAAAACCCGGTTACCAATTCCGCGGCGCAAATCTTCTGGAATAATGCCTTTATACTCGATGGTTAAGTAAGCAATACATCGCCGTGCATCCAGCATATAGGGCTCGACAATGGCCTGAGTTGGACAGATGTCGATACAGGCCGTACAGGAACCACAATGTTTACTGGCAGGCGCATCAAAAGGGAGGTCCAGAGAAGTAAATAGCTCTCCAAGCACAAAGAAAGAACCAGACTTTTTATGAATCAGCAGGGTATGTTTACCTGTCCAGCCCATGCCAGCACTTTCAGCCAGTGATTTTTCAAAAATGGGTGCAGAATCGGCAAAAGGGCGTGATTCAAAATCGCCAACTTTTTCTCGGATTTTTGTCGCCAAGGTTTTTAGCCGACCGCGCATGATCTTGTGATAATCCCGGCCACGGGCATAACGCGCAATAATCGCGGAATTGGGTGCATACGGAACGTAACGTGGCTTTGGAGTCTCGACCAGATAATCCATACGCACGCAGATAATGCTGCGCGTGCCGGGGACAAGTAAGGCAGGATTGGCACGTTTTTCCAGATTATCTTCCAGAAATTTCATGTCGCCATGATAGCCACGATCCAGATATTCCTGTAAGCGCGCTAATTCTGCTTGAGCATCTGGTTTGGCAATGACACAATCAGAAAACCCCAATTCTAGCGCCTGCGCTTTAATCCAGGCTTTTAGCTCGGCTGGATCTTGTTGATAGACTTGAATTTGTGCGTAAGAATCGGGAGTTGTCATAAACCAAAGACAGGGAATAAAAAATGCAGCAACAAGTTTACCATAGCCCTGTTTATCATAGCCAAAGTATTCAAGCATGGGAGCAGCGTTGGTTTCAGCAGCAAAATAGTTCCTATGGTTTGATGCAGCAGGTGGCTTGGTCAGTCACACAGCGTCTGAGTGTGCTATTTAAAGAAAAAAATATACAGAAAATAGCGGTGTGTTGTGGTCAGGGCAATAATGCTGGCGATGGTTATCTGATTGCAAAATATTTAAAACAGGCCGGTTTCGATGTAGATATTTATGCGGCTGAAAAAGGTCAATCAGTGGACTTGGCCAAAGCTTGGCAAGAAGCGCTGGATGCTGGATTGAAAGTAGGGCCGCATTTTCAGTTTAAGCATGAATATGACGCTTATATCGATGCCTTATTTGGCATTGGTTTAAATCGTGAGCTGGATGCGAACTGGCAATCCATCATCCAATTGATCAATGACCAGAAAGGTCTCAAAATCGCGGTTGATATACCGAGTGGACTGCATGCCAATACCGGTCAGCCTTTGCCTATTGCGGTTAAAGCGGATTTTACGTATACGGTTTTGGGCTTAAAGGCAGGACTGTTTACCGGACAAGCTAAGGAATATGCCGCTAAGGTTGAACTGATTTCTGCCATTCCAGTTGATGCCGAACTGCAACCAGTTGCCAAACTTTCCTCACAGCAGATTAAATTACCGAAACGTGAAGCCTTTGGTCATAAAGGCAGTTATGGTCATGTGCTGGTGGTGGGGGGGCATGCTGAAATGGGCGGAGCAGTGATTATGGCAGCAGAAGCGGCATTTGCTGCCGGAGCAGGTAAGGTCACCATTGTCTGTGATGCGAAACACCATACCGCCATTTTGTCTCGTGCGCCGAATATTATGCTGCGTGATATTAATGCTCTCAACATAGAGCAGCGCACAGCCTTAATTCAGCAGGTCGATGCAGTCTGTTTTGGTATGGGCATGGGACGTGATCAATGGGCAAAAGAGCAATATCAGGCATGGTTTGATTTAATTCGAAATTCAGACTTAGACATTGTTTTAGATGCAGATGCATTGTGGTTTTTAGCCAAACAGCCGCAACAATTAAATTCTAAAACTTACAGTACACCGCATCCGGGTGAAGCGGCAACTTTACTTGATTGTAAAACCTTGGACATTGAAACAGATCGGATTCAAGCGATTCATGCCTTAAGGCAGAAGTATGGTGGGCAATGGGTGCTGAAAGGCTCAGGTAGCCTGATTCTGGAACAACAGCTGTATATTTGCACTGCTGGGAATGCGGGCATGGGAACAGGTGGTATGGGCGATGTGCTGGCCGGGATGATTGCCAGTCTAAAGGCACAATTTGCTCAATCCATTCATTTGCATGAAATTGTGACGCTGCATGCACTGGCAGGGGATGAACTGGCCAAAAACGGCGAACGTGGTTTGCAGGCGCAGGACATGAAACATGCAATTTATCAGGTGGTTAATCGTCAAGGCGGCTAATCTGTCTGCAATCAAGCTGAAAATTTCAGGCCAAGTGCGAGGTGTGGGGTAGCGCTACTGGTTTGCTGAGCAGGCTGTGGCACTCGATTTAAAAGGCTAGGTGAAAAATTTAAGTAGTGGTGAAGTGGAGGCTTGTTATTGTTGGCGCAGATTCACCGCTTCAGGAAATGATTGCACGAAGTTGACAAAGAGCCTGCTTGTGCAATCGGACAAGCAATTATTCCAGAGCATCTGCAACCCGACTTAGGTATTCAAGGCTTTAAAATACGGCGCTAAACATTAACGACGACGGCTGCTGACCCGACTGCGGCCACGTGCCATGCCGCCCAAAGCATTGAGTACCGCCATTTTACTCATACTACCTGAGGCATGTGCATGACAAATGGCAGCCGCCAGTGCATCGGCGGCATCCTGTTGCGGTTTGATGCTGAGTTTTAAAATATTCATCACCATCATCTGTACCTGCTCTTTATCAGCAGCGCCATAACCCACTACAGACTGCTTGATCTGGCGCGCCGTATATTCAGCAACTTTTAAATCCAGATTGACCAGCGCGGCAACAGCAGCACCACGGGCCTGACCCAGTTTCAAGGCAGAATCCGGATTTTGTGCCATAAAGACCTGTTCTACTGCGGCTTCTGTTGGGCCATAAAATTTTACAATCCGCTCTACACCGGCAAAAATTCGTTTTAAACGTTCAGGCATTTCCGTGGTTTCGGTGCGGATCGTACCGGCATCGACAAAAGTCAGTTTGGAGCCGTCTTTTTCGATAATTCCGTAACCGGTTAAACGAGAACCGGGGTCAATCCCAATAATTAATGACATGCCTGCACTTTAAAAATAGAATAATGCCCATATTGTTACATAAGCGTATCAAAAAAGCTTGATCCTGATGAAGCAGTTGATTACATCATCCTATTATTTATTTTACTGAGATTAGATTAATTTTCATGAAATTATTTCTTATTATCCTTGCAGGCTTAATCCTAGAAGTATTTGTCTGGATTGGCGTGGGTGACCTCGTCGGGAGCATGTGGTACGTATTTTTCTGGTTTGTGGCTGCATTTTTTATTGGTATGAACCTGATCCGTAAATATTCGGCCGGTGTGATGCCACAGATGCAGCAAATGCAAATGGGGCAGATGAATGCAGATCCTGCATTAACAGGAAATTTACCTAAAATTTTAGCAGGCTTCTTCCTGCTTCTTCCTGGCTTAATTAGCGATGTACTGGCGGTATTAATGCTGATTCCAGCCGTGCAGCAGGTATTTAAAGCTGCCATGATGAAGGCGATGATGAAACGTCAGCAGGCCATGATGGAAAAAATGATGGGTGGCATGATGGGCGATATGGGGGGGGCGCAAGGCCAGAACCCCTTTGCCGAGATGATGCGTCAAATGCAGGATATGCAAAACCAGCAAGCAGGTCGTGGTGATTCAACCATCATTGATGGTGAAGCGCGTGAAGTGAAGCCTGAAGCGAAAAAAATTGAAATGAAAGATATCAATCCAAAATAAGATATTCATCTGCAAAGTTCAAAAGGTTATATTTAAGCCGAATCTGATGATTCGGTTTTTTATTAGAATATTCTCATTAGTTTGAACAAACGTTATAATCATTTTTTATAATTTAACGCTATTTTAATGTCTCTGCTTTTTACCATCTGCCTTCTACATTTTGTTGCTCAACTAAGTCCTGGCCCTGATATTCTACTGATCGCCAAAAGTGCTGCATCTACCACACGCCAAAATGCCCTGAAAATTATTGCAGGTATTTCGGCCGGTATTATCGTGTGGGTGGTACTGACACTGGCCGGATTTACCGTTTTAATCGAGCAGTTTCCATGGGTCCAGCAGGTCTTGATGCTGCTCGGTGGAATATTTCTGGCAAAAATGGGCTGGACAATGCTCAAGGGTGGTGTGCGCAGTTTTAGGAATAAACATCAGCCCGAAGATGATTCCAATGAACTGGCACAACCCGAAAATTACTTTATGTTGGGTCTATGGACCAACCTCTCTAATCCTAAAACGCTGATCTATTTTAGCAGCGTATTTTCACTGGCACTGAGTTCATCAGCCTCGGAATATCTGAAAGCACAACTCGCGGTGATTATTCCCTTGCAGACTTTTATAACTTTCGCTTTACTCATGTTGCTGATTTCACAGCCGAAAATTAAAGCTCTGTATCAGCGTTCAGGGAGTTATATTGATATCGTTTCAGGCGGGCTATTTTTACTCTTTGCGTTATGGTTATGGTATGACGCGCTTATTTTGATGAATTAACTGGATGATCATCCAAAGTGGATTCGGTGGGTTTAAGTGAAGAAGACACTAAATTTTCTTGTGTTTTAATCGCTGTTTGATAGCGGTTGGGTCTTAAGCTGGTTTCGGTATTTTCAGAACCCTGATAGCTAAGGCTACGGTTGGCACGCTCGCGTAATCCACCTTTTTTAATTAACTGAACCATTGCATATCTCCCATTCCAAGAATTGCTATTGTAAATCAAATCTGGCAGCTATGAAGCTGTTTTTCTGCATAGCGATATTGGTATTAAAGCACCATAAAAAAAGACCTGTTTTTCGGAACAGGTCTCTCAATCAGAGCTAAATAAAATTAACGAAGGCCTTTATTTTCTTCTTGTAAAACATCGAGTATAGAGTGTTGTACGGGAACTTCTTGTTGTTGTGATTGCACATAGACGTGCACCACTTTAAATACGATCGCTGTAGCAAGACAGGCCACCAGACACAAAATCCAGAAGCCAAAAGGACTGCGAATATGATGCGAACCGCAATCTGGACATGATTTTTCTGTAGATTCCACTACTTTTTCGCAGCAGGCACATTGATATTGGTAGTGCATTGTTCTTCTCCCAGGATGTTATCCTTTTTTATTCTTCGATCATGAAAGATGATTTATCACCCTATCATAGGAGAGCTTTCACAGGCTTGCAATACGAGATTATCGACAGTTACAGACCATCTATACAGAATCAAAATTAATGACATGCTTATGGCAAGATTAGCAAGAAGATGAATGGACGCAGTGCTTATAAAATATACTGAATCTAAACCGGTAGTTATTGAAAAATAAAGCCCGCTTCAAGCGGGCTTTATTAGGGTTTTGTTAAGGATTACTGACCTGAACGGATGATATAATCAAATGCAGACAGTGATGCTTTCGCACCTTCACCGGTCGCAATGATGATCTGCTTGTACGGCACGGTGGTACAGTCACCGGCAGCAAATACACCTTTCACATTGGTTTCGTTACGCTCATTAATCAGGATCTCGCCACGATTTGACAATTCAACCGCTGTTGCTTTTAAGAAATCGGTATTCGGCAACAAACCAATCTGTACGAAGATACCAGCCAATTCAACAGTGTGCTCTTCATCTGTTACACGGTCTTTGTATTTCAGTGCAGTCACTTGTGAACCGTCACCCACCACTTCAGTCGACAAAGCATTTTTAATCACCGTGGTGTTTGGCAAGCTTGTTAATTTGTCTTGCAATACCTGATCCGCACGCAGTTTGCTATCAAACTCAACCAAAGTCACATGCTCTACAATCCCTGCAAGGTCAATCGCAGCTTCTACACCAGAGTTACCCCCACCGATTACCGCAACACGTTTGCCTTTGAACAATGGACCATCACAGTGTGGGCAGTAGGCCACACCACGGGTTTTGTATTCCTGCTCACCCGGAACGTTCATTTCTCTCCAGCGTGCACCTGTAGACAGGATGACTGTTTTCGATTCCAGTTTGGCACCATTCTCTAAAGTGACTTCAACCAAGCCATCTGCAGTCTCAGAAGCACCTTTAATGTCAGATACACGTTGCAGGTTCATGATGTCGACACCGTATTCACGTACGTGTGCTTCCATTTCAGCAGCAAACTTAGGTCCTTGGGTTTTTTGAATCGAGGTATAGTTTTCGATGTCCATGGTGTCCATGACCTGACCACCCATGCGTTCAGCCACGATTCCAGTTTTAATGCCTTTACGTGCAGCATAGATCGCAGAGGTATTCCCTGCAGGGCCACCACCAATCACCAGTACATCAAAAGCGTCTTTAGCATTGAGCTTTTCAGCCTCTTTTGCTGCAGAGTTGGTGTCCAGTTTTGCCACGATTTCTTCCAAAGTCATACGACCTTGACCGATATGCTGGTTGTCCTGGAACACCATTGGAACTGCCATGATTTTGCGTTCTTCCACTTCATCCTGGAAGAATGCCCCATCAATCATGGTGGCTGTTGTACCCGGGTTGTAAATTGCAATCAGGTTTAAGGCTTGAACCACATCCGGACAGTTATGGCAGCTGAGTGATACAAATACATCAAAATCAGATTTGATTCCTAAGCCTTTAATCGACTCTAAAACTTCAGCAGATACTTTCGGTGCATAACCAGAGCTTTGCAGTAAAGCCAGAATCAGTGAGGTGAATTCATGCCCCATTGGCAGACCTGCGAAGTAGACCCGTGGCTCTTCACCTGCTTTGGCAATACCAAAGCTTGGAGCACGTTGGTTTGTACCATCAAAGCGTGCAGTGACTAAATCAGATAATGCAGCCACTTCCTCAACCAGTTCTTTGATTTTTGCAGATTTGTCGGAATCATTTAAAGTCGCAACCAGTTCAATCGGGCTTTCCAGACGTTCGAGTAGTGTTTTTAATTGGGCTGAAGTATTTTGGTCTAACATTGCTAAGCTCCAAAGGAATAAATATTTATTTGATAAAGCGATATTAGTGCATAAATCAAAATAGGTAAAACAGTTTGTTTTTATAGTATCGATCGGAATTACTGATTTATTGAAAAATGTATCATTAATTTCAGATTTTTATATGGCGTTAGAATAAGAATTTTCAAGTAATTTAACTTGATATTTGCTTAATTCAGTTAGTATTAGGCATCTATAACAGGAGGGCTGAATCATGGAATTACAGCGCGGAATTTATCAGCATTATAAAGGGCAGCTTTATCAGGTATTACATGTCGCCACGCACAGTGAAACTGAAGAAAAGCTGGTGGTTTATCAATGTCTCTATGGGGATTATTCGATTTGGGTGCGCCCTTTAACAATGTTCACTGAAACCATTACCACCAACGATGATCGTGAAGTGGAACGCTTTAAATTAATTCAGGCGCTTTAAGCTAAAAGGCTCAGGGAGGGGCTATGCTAAATCCAGATGAATTTGAAAAATTCATGCATAAATTATATGAAAAATTTCATATGCATGATCTCAAGCAGACAGATCGACTGCAACGATATCGCAATATAGAACCAGAATCAGGTCGATTTTTATCCATGTTGATTCGTGCCCAGCAAGCCAAAGATATTTTGGAAATCGGTACATCCACAGGCTATTCGACTTTATGGCTAGCTGAAGCTGCTCAGCATACCCAAGCAGTGATAACCACACTGGAAATAGATAAAGCACGTGTCACTCAAGCGAAACACTATGCAAATACATTGGGTTTTGAACATCTTATTGATTTTAAAGTGATGGATGCGCAGCAATATCTAGAAGCTTCACAGCAACAGTTTGATTTTATTTTACTGGATGCAGAGCGCGATGCCTATCTAGGCTATTGGAAGCATTTGGCTCGATTACTCAAGCCAAAAGATGGGATACTTCTGGTGGATAATGTCATTTCACATGCAGCAGAAGTGGAAGAGTTTATTCAGCTGATTCAGCAAGATCAGCGTTTTATCATCAGCACTGTACCGGTCGGTGCGGGTCTGCTGATGGTCGGATATCGTGAATCGCATGAGTTTTAATCCATGCAGACTTTATTGAAATGTAAATTATATTCAAGATATTTATATACGAAAGCAGCTTTATCTTCACGTCTGAGCAGGTTGTCATAAATAAATTCAGGTACAGGATGATAGAGCTCTGTATGGCCATTACTATAAACGATTTTCAGGTGGCGGCTTGAGGGATTATATTTCCATGAAATCACTGTAAGCAGTTTTTGCATATGCGTTCCTCCACTGAATATTTATTTTCTTATCATTTGAACTTATGCCATGCCGTGCTGTAGATGTATAGCTATATTGTAAGAATGGGCAGAGGATTGTAAGAAAATAGCTGCAGCGAGAAATTAAAACTTATTTAGCGCAGTTTGATAGATCGCAAAGAAATAGACGATTCAAGCAATTTCGGGATAAATACACACACTCAATCTGCGTGTAAACACTACTTCTAAAATAAATCAAATCAAAAGTTATAAAAAACCACGCTAAAGAGCGTGGTTTTTTTGAGTCAGTTTAATCTAATTAAAATTAGATTTTACCCACTAGGTCGATTGAAGGAGCAAGAGTTGCATCGCCTTCTTTCCATTTAGCTGGGCAAACTTCGCCTGGGTGAGCATGTACATACTGAGCTGCTTTAACTTTACGAAGAAGTTCTTGAGCATCACGACCGATACCACCGGCGTTGATTTCAACGATTTGGATTTTACCTTCTGGATCGATGACGAAAGTACCACGATCAGCAAGGCCGTCAGCTTCGATTAATACGTCAAAGTTTTTAGCAAGCGTCCAGTTTGCATCACCAACCATTACATACTGGATTTTTTTGATTTCTTCTGAAGAATCGTGCCAAGCTTTGTGTGTGAAATGTGTGTCAGTAGAAACTGAGTAGATTTCAACGCCTAATTTTTGGAATTCAGCGTAGTTGTCAGCAAGGTCACCCAGTTCAGTTGGGCAAACGAAAGTGAAGTCAGCTGGGTAGAAGAATACTACAGACCATTTGCCTTTAAGGTCAGCTTCAGTTACTTCAATAAATTGGCCATTTTGGAATGCAGTTGCTTTAAATGGTTTAACTTCAGTATTAATTAAGCTCATCATTGTCTCCATGATTGAGGTTTGTTTTGAATTTCAATTAGCTTATAGAAATTTACTTTATTGGTGAAATGGTATTTTTACATTACAAAAATCGGAAAAACCGAATCATATAAAAATTCTCCATTTTCACAAAATAGCTTTGTTCATTGAGCAGCATCAAGATGATGGCTTCATGACAAAATTATCTCTTTTTCCTCGTGCTAACAAACATGATGCTGAAACTGAAAAATTCAAGGGCAGATCAGGAAAAAAATCCTATTTCCCTCAAAATACTCTCGATATCAATTTGAAAATTAGGCTTATGCTTAAACTTAATCATGTGGACAGGTGATAGTAGCGGGATAATTTGCTCGATTTGCTACGCCGAATTAAGGGAAATGAGACGAGTAAAGCCAATTTGTCCGGCACTTAACAGAACTACGACTATCTGAAAGCCAATGAACCAAGTAAAATAAACTTTTCCGGTTTTTTGATGTGGGTGTTTTCTCTGTGCAGAGTCATTTAAATGTAGATCAATGGATAATGGCGCGTGACCGTCACCGTTTAAATCGACTGAAGAAGGGGAAAGATGCCAATGCCAAGCAGTATCAGGAACTATTTGAAAAATCCAATCTGAAAGTGCGGCAGCGGCTGGAACGTCTTCCAGACATCAAGCTGAATCAAGATTTGCCCGTTACCCAATACGCTGACAAGCTGATAGCCGCGATTCAAAAGCATCAGGTCATTATTGTGGCTGGCGAAACCGGTTCTGGTAAAACCACACAATTACCGCAAATTGCCATGCTGGCTGGACGCGGCCTGACTGGTCTGATTGGACATACCCAGCCACGCCGAC
This sequence comes from Acinetobacter sp. YH12105, assembly GCF_013419095.1. Classification (NCBI taxonomy): domain Bacteria; kingdom Pseudomonadati; phylum Pseudomonadota; class Gammaproteobacteria; order Moraxellales; family Moraxellaceae; genus Acinetobacter; species Acinetobacter sp. YH12105. The sequence goes on along the minus strand of NZ_VPAU01000001.1, from coordinate 195,295 downwards.
TGGCGGCTCGAAGCGTATCACAGCGTATTGCTGAAGAAGTTGGCGAAAAACTCGGGGAATCAATTTCCTTTAAAGTGCGTTTTACTGAACAGGGTTCCCAAGATTCAATTGTACGCTTGATGACCGACGGTATTCTGCTTGCCGAACTGACGCATGACCGCTACCTAAGCAAATATGACACCATTATTATTGATGAAGCACATGAACGTTCGCTGAATATCGACTTCATTATGGGCTATCTGAAGCAGTTACTGCCGCGTCGTCCAGATCTGAAAGTCATCATTACGTCTGCTACACTGGATGTAAACCGTTTTAGTAATTACTTTAATGGTGCACCCATTTTTGAAGTAGAGGGCCGTAGCTTTCCGGTTGAACTGCGTTATCGCCCGATCTCGGAAATGAGCATTGGCGGCAGCGATGATGATGAATTTGATGACTTTGAAGAAAACTTGCCACGTGCAGTGGTTAAAGCAGTTGAAGAATGCTTTCAGGATGCCCAGGAAAAAGGCCATCCCGAACATGCCGATATCCTGATTTTTGCCAGTACAGAACAGGAAATTCGCGAGCTACAGGAAACCCTGATTAAACACGGGCCACGGCATACTGAAGTCTTAACCTTATTTGCCCGTTTAGCCTTGGCAGAGCAGCAAAAAATCTTTAATCCTTCCGGTGGTGGGCGACGTATTATTATTGCCACCAACGTCGCGGAAACAGCGTTGACTGTGCCGAATATTCGTTATGTAATTGATAGTGGTTTTGCGCGTATTTCACGTTATAACTATCGTTCACGGGTGCAGCGCCTGCCGATTGAAGCCGTTTCTCAGGCTGCAGCCAATCAGCGTAAAGGCCGTTGTGGTCGTATTGCGCCCGGTGTCTGTATCCGCCTGTATTCGGAAGATGACTTTCTGAGCCGTCCGGAATTTACTGAACCTGAAATCAAGCGTACCAATCTGGCATCGGTGATTTTGCAGATGCAGAGTCTGGGTTTAGGCTCGCTGGAGGACTTCGATTTTATCGAACCACCGGATCACCGTCTGGTGAATGATGGCCGTAAGTTGCTGATTGAGTTGGGGGCAATGAGTGAGAAAAAATCAAATCGCCCTAAGTCCCCCTTTGATAACGGGGGGCTTGAGAAAGCAGCTCTTGCGACAGAAAAACCCTCCTTTAACAACGGAGGACTTCAAAGCAGTGGATTAACCAAAATCGGTCAGCAAATGGCAAAAATGCCGATTGACCCACGTCTGGCCCGTATGATTTTGGGTGGCGCACATTTTGGGGTTTTAAACGAAGTCTTGATTATTGTTGCGGCGCTCGCGGTGCAAGATCCGCGTGAACGTCCTGCAGACAAACAAATGCAGGCCGACCAGAAACATGCCTTGTTCCGTGAAGCTGATTCTGACTTTTTGTTCTATATAAAACTCTGGGAAACATTGCACGGCAATCGCGAAAGTATGAGTGAGAATAAACGCCGTACATTTGCGCGGAATCATTTCTTGAGCTGGCTGCGTTTACGTGAATGGAAAAAAACCCATGAACAACTGGTGGATTTGGCTCAAGGTCTAAAACTGTCATTTAATGACAAAGCTGCCAGTTATGAAAATCTGCATCGTGCATTACTCACCGGCTTATTGTCGTTTATTGCCAACAAGACCGATGAACGTAATGTGTTTATGGCGGTACGTCAGCAGAAAGCCCGGATTTTCCCGGCATCGACTTTGCATAAGAGCAATACGCCGTGGGTCATGGCTTTTGAGATGGTGGAAACCTCGCAAGTGTATTTACGCACTCTGGCCAAGATTGAACCGGAATGGATACTGCTAGCCGCCCGCGATCTGCTCAAGCATCATTATTTTGAACCGCACTGGTCGAAAAAAGCCGGTGTGGTGAACGCTTATGACCAGATTTCATTATTTGGTCTGATCATTGAGCCAAAACGAGCAATCAATTATGAAAAAGTCGATCAGGCTGCGGCGCATGAAATTTTCTTACGCGATGCTTTAACTACGGGTCATCTCGGTATTAGTCCGCCATTTTTAAAGCATAACTTGCTTAAACTGGAAGAAGTCGAACGGGTTGAGGATAAATTGCGTCGTCGTGATCTGGTGGTAGACGAAGAAACCATTTACCAGTTCTATGCATCTAAAGTGCCAGCTGAAGTGGCCAGCCGCCGTACTTTTGAAGATTGGCGGGCTACGGTTGAGCCTCAGCAGCCACGTTATTTATTTGTTGATGATGATGCATTATGGCTGAATGACCGTCCAACCACACAGCAATTTCCTGACTATTTACGTAATGGTGAACTTCGTCTGGCAGCGACCTATCGCTTTGACCCGAGTCATGATGAAGATGGCGCGACAGTTAAAATTCCACTGCAAGCCTTGGCTCAGGTAGATGAATCAATCTGGTCCTGGGGAATTCCAGGCTGGCGTCTGGACCTGATTGAAGCATTGCTAAAAGGCTTGCCGAAGGACAAGCGCCGTAATCTGGTGCCAATTCCAGATACTGCACGAAAACTCATGGCAAAAGTCGATGTACAGGATCTGCAGAAACATATCTTTGGTTTCCTGGCGTTCCAGTTACGTGGCGATCAAATCACTGAGAAAGATTTCAGCTTTGACCGGGTCGAACAGTATCTGTTACCGTTTATTAAAGTCACTGATGAAAAAGGTCGTGTCATTGAACAGGGTCGTGATTTGTCAGAGCTGAAAGCACGTTGCCGGGCTGAAACCCATAGTCCGGTCAAGCAGCTGAAAGGTGAATTTAAAACCTTCCCGGAAAGTTTTGTGTTTGAAGCCTCACAAAAAGTCACGGGTGTCGTGGTCAAGCAGTATCAGGCGCTGGTGCCGACCAAAGCCTTTGCTGCACTGGAGCAAAAAGATGAGTCGGGCGTGGTGATTCAGACCTTTAACGATCAGGCGGAAGCGATCAAAAAACATCGTGAAGGGGTGATCCGACTGGTGCATATGCAACTGGGAGACCTGATTCGCCAGTTAAAAAAACAGATCTCCAAACCTTTGGCACTGGCTTATTCGCCACTCGGTGACAAGGCCCAACTAGAACAAATGTTAGTTTATGCCACACTGCAAGTGTCCATGAATGAGCTACCTGTCAATGCGCAAGAGTTCCAAAAACTGGTTGAAGATGTAAAAAAATCTTTCTTAAGTCATGGGCAAGTTACCCTGAAAGAGATTACAGATATTTATATCCAGTGGCAGGAAATCCGCCGGAAATTATTGGTTTTAGACCATTCTGTGTTTGAGAAAAATATCAATGATATTGAAGATCAACTTGATTTAATGAGTCTTTCTGACTTTGTATATCGTAAACCATCCGATGTATGGATCGAATTTCCACGTTATTTGAAAGCCTTGATCTTGCGTTTAGACCGCTTGCCCAATAATCTACAAAGGGACAATTCCGCCATTGACCAAATTGATCAATGGATGGAAAAATTGTTCAAGTTTAAAGATGACCCTCGTCTGAAAGAATTGTACTTCATGGTCGAGGAGTTAAGAATCTCATTGTTTTCACAACCGATGAAAACAAAAGCACCCGTGTCTCCAACTCGCTTGCAAAAAGTATGGGATCGTCTTGGAATCAGTTAAGATATAGGTAATTCAGAGAAGGAGTTTTACATGGGCATCCGCATTACGGGTACTGGCTTGTTCCATCCGGAAAATGTCATCACCAATGAAGAATTAGTTGAAAGTTTAAATGCTTATGTGGAACTGTTTAATCACGAAAATGCGGACAAAATCGCTGCAGGCGAAATTGAAGCGCGTCGTGGTTCTAGTGCAGAATTTATTGAAAAGGCATCTGGTGTCCAACGCCGTTATGTTGCGGAAAAAAGCGGTATTCTAGATCCGAAACGTTTACGTCCGAATTTACCTGAACGTGCAGATGATGAAATTTCACTGCAAGCAGAATGGGGTGTAATCGCAGCCAAGCAGGCGATGGAAAATGCAGGCGTAACTGCTGAAGATATTGATATCGTGATTTTGTCATGCTCGAATTTGCAACGTGCTTATCCTGCCGTTGCCATCGAGATTCAAACCGCTTTAGGAATTAAAGGCTATGCCTATGACATGAATGTGGCCTGCTCGGCAGCAACATTTGGTCTGAAACAGGCCTATGATGCGATTAAGGCTGGTGCGCGTCGTGTGTTATTGGTTAATGTGGAAATTACCTCTGCACATACCGATTTTCGTTCACGTGACTGTCACTTTATTTTTGGTGATGTGGCAACCGCTTCAATTATTGAAAACACTGAAAGCAAAACCGGTTTTGAAATTCTGGATTCCGAGTTGTTCACCCAGTTTTCGAATAACATCCGCAATAACTTTGGTTTCTTGAATACCTCTGAAAATGCCGACATTGATGACAAGCGTTTCCGTCAGGATGGCCGTAAGGTCTTTAAAGAAGTCTGCCCACTGGTTGCGAAAATGATTACAGCGCAACTGGAGAAGAATCAGATTGCACCGACTGGCGTGAAACGCTTCTGGCTCCATCAAGCCAATGCCAGTATGAATGAACTGATCCTGAAACTGGTGGTTGGCAAAGAAAATGCCAAACCTGGTCTGGTGCCGATGATTCTGAACGAGTTTGCCAATACTTCTTCTGCAGGCGTGATCATTGCATTACACCGCACTGCCCATGAAGTGGAAGATGGTGAATACGGCGTACTTTGTTCATTCGGTGCTGGTTATTCAGTGGGTTCGATTCTGGTTCAAAAACGTGTGGCATGATCCGCAATAAATAGAGAGTAGACAGATTGCAGGCCAAGCATGACGGGCAGTGGATCAGGCGTTTAAGTGCCTTCTCCAAGTTATATTTTACCCCGACATTTTTAGGGGCTGAGTATATGGATGCCAGTCGACCTGCAATGTATGTCGGTAATCATTCCATGTATGGCATCTTTGATGCGCCGATGCTGATTGATTACCTCTACAACGAACATAAGGTGGCTGTGGTCAGTATTGCAGATCATAGCCATTTTTATGTGCCGCTGTGGCGTGAAGCCGTGAAAAAGTTTGGTGCCATTGATGGAACACAAGCCTATGTGCGTGCTGCAATGCAGCAAGGCTATTCCATTCTGGTCTTTCCGGGTGGCGGTCGTGAAGTGCTCAAACGTCAGGGTGAGCAGTATCAGCTGATCTGGAAGCAGCGTTACGGCTTTTTAAAGCTGGCGCAAGAATTCAACTATGATCTTGTCCCTTTTGCCGCTCTCGGTGCGGATGAGGTCTATGAGATTGGCTTTAATGCCAATAAGATTATCCAGCATAAGTATTTTCAAACACTACTTAAAATACCACAACTCAATAAATTACTACGTCAGGGCGATGTGATTCCTTCTCTGCCCAAACACCTGTTGCCAAAACGCTTGCCCTTTTATTTTCAGTTTATGCCACGACTATCGATTGCTCAGGTGCAGACGCAAGAAGAGCTGGTTGAGTTTCGGCATAGCTTGCAACAGCATATTTATACGGGGTTGGCAGCGCTCACTGTGCAGCGTCAGCAAGACCAGCAGGCAACCGAATCCTCGTTGTAAATCCAAGTTGTGACATATTGAGATGCGCTATATTTAGAAGTCATCCTGCAGTGCTGTTTTATTGTGCGAGTACTGCCATAATGTATGGTCAAATAGTCACTGATCGATGATCGAGGGCTCAACATGATTCAATATAAAAATAAAATAAATAGGTGCGTATATGGAACAGGGTGGTTGGGTAGCGCCGTTAAAATTGCTGGCACAACAATGTTTGCGGATTTCTCCGGAGTTGAACCAGCTTTATCTGGATCAGATGGCGATGATTGGTCATCTGACTGCACAAAATCTATTAAAAATTCAGCAGGGTCAATACCGGATTGAATTGCTGGACGGGTTGTTCTATATCCAGTTTTATACTGCATATGCACTGGACTCCGGAACTGCACCCGTTTTGGTTGAGAGTCATTTTTATTTTCAGCAATACAAAGCAGAAGCGCTAGAAGAATTTTTTTTACAGGATATCTATTTCCTGACTGGGGACTTGAAACCGCAGCATTCGCTGTATTTACGTGACAAAGCCAAGCAATTACGCAAACTGATTCTGAACCAGGTCTATGAAGCGGTAAATGGCCCAGCACGGGTATTGGCATTCCTGCGACAGATGTCGGTGGTTCAGGCTGAGATTATTGATCATCATTTAATAGAGGCCGGGTTGTATACAACACCAGTCATGCAAAACGTTGTTCTGGACGAACAGGATATTCCCCCGCAAATTCTTGAAAGCTTGCAACAGGCTTTTTCTTTGGCATTTCTACAGCAGGATGAGTTCCTGTCCATCCAGTCCTTAATGGACACTCTGGATGAATTCTGTTTTAGTGCCGCACAGTTTTTGCATCCGGCGACGTTTCGGATTATGTCCTTGTCTTTTGAAGAGCGTTTTAATTTACATGAACTGAATGATCACAGCGATGATATTCGGCTGTTGTATCGACATGCCGAGGAGCAGAGCCACCTGCTCGGTTTTGTCCGTTTGATGAACCGTGAGGTCTGGCATCGCGATGACTTATTAGCCAAACGAAATTTTCTGGAAAATCATCCCTATTTATGGCAAAAAAAGGTGGCCCGATTACCACTATTTGACTGTCATCGTGCAGTGAACTGGATTTTCAGGCAACCAGCCGAAGTACTGGACTGGATCAGTAGCAATATTCAGCACAGCAGCGTGCGGGTGGCAGTGACGGCCTTAAGTTTTGTAGACAGCCATCATATTCATCCGCAGATTATTCTGGCGACCTTACAATATTTTCAATATGTCTCAGCGCGACTGTTTATTCATAGCATGCATGAATATGCAATCCAGCATGACTGGTTTCAACATCAGCATAATCAGGCGGTGGTCTTAAAAGGCACACGCCAATCGATGGATGATCAGCGGATTGCCATCACTCCCTCGATTCTGTATCTGGACGAATGGATAGAACTGCTGCGTAACGTGGTCAAAATGGATGATCAGATCACCAAGAAAGTCTATTTGCAACTGAGCCGGGTGATGCAGGCATATATGCAGCATCTATATAAAATTACCACACATCTTCCAGAAGAAGTCTTGACCTATATTCAGCCTCAAAGCCAGCAGAATCGGGATTTCTATCATGTGTTGCAGCGCTATCGGATTCCTTTTGTCGAATTTAGACAGCTGTTTTATTTACACAGTGGACATGTGCGTGAGTCTGTATTTGACAGTTATGTGCGTGACTATCTGGTGGAATATTTTTCCAGTCATAACGAGATTCCGAAAAACCTCAGCTGGAGTGGATTATTCGCTCAGGCCGTGATCTGGCATGATCAGATTCAGAAGCAGGAAATGATGGCCAAGCTGAAAAAAGAGTTTGCGCTCGTAACTTGGTCACCTTTGACGCAGGCCTCATTTTTATTATATTTCAACTGGCGTTTTGAGGAGCTTAAAAATCTGGATCGTATTCTGGAAGAATCCAAGGTTTTCAGGAACTGTCTGGCTGCCAGTTATGCCCAGCAGATTATTGAAGGGCAATATGTGGCCTTTCGCATGTCGCATCCGGATGTGCGTTTACCTTTAATTCTGGGCTGTCGAATCGTCAATGGGCAAGTGATCTTCGATCAGTTGGAATATCCGAACAATCAAAAGGCAGAAGCTGAATATAGCAATATCGCGATGCATTTTATCAACTGGCTCAACTTGCAGGCTTAAGTGCAAGATTAAGTGGTTTTCCGCCATGACGCTTAACTTTTCTGCCAAAAATCGTTAGGCTATAGCCGTTCTTTCACGGTATTGCTCTTATGAAACAGGAAACTGCCCTTAAGTTACTCAAAGCAGGAGAAAATGTCTTTTTAACCGGTTCTGCGGGTGCAGGAAAAACCTATACGCTGAATCAATATATTAATTATTTAAAAGCGCGTAAAGTCGCCGTCGCGATTACGGCATCGACCGGTATTGCAGCCACGCATATGAATGGTATGACCATTCACACCTGGGCCGGCATTGGGATTAAAGACTTTTTGTCCGAAGATGACTTAAAGCGCATGAAAGAGCGTAAATACTTAAAAGAACATCTGGAAAATGCCCAAGTTCTGATTATTGATGAAATTTCCATGCTGCATGCCAAGCAGCTGAATCTGGTCAATCAGGTGCTGAAATATTTTAAGGACAGTGATGAAGCCTTTGGCGGTATTCAGGTAATTGTGGCCGGGGATTTTTTCCAGTTGCCGCCAGTCGGTAAGAATGACGAGCGTAATCGCGATAAATTCTGCTTTATGTCGGAAGCCTGGGTAGAAGCCAAGTTTCGGGTCTGTTATCTGACCGAGCAGCATCGTCAGGGCAATGATTATCTGAATGACATCCTGAATGCGATCCGTGCGCAGGCGATTAGCCATGAACATCGCACGGCTTTACAGGCAACCCGACATCAAGAAATCGGCGATACCTATACGCGTCTGTATACCCATAATATGGATGTGGATAGTCTTAACTTTAAACATCTGAATGAAATTGACAATGATCCGCGCCAGTTTGATGCCCAGTGTGATGGCAATGAAAAGCTGATTGAAACTTTAAAATCTTCAGTACGTGCACCAGAAGCCTTAACCTTGAAAAAGCATGCCAAAGTCATGTTTGTAAAAAATAACTTTGATATGGGCTATATCAACGGCAGTCTGGGTGAAGTGATCAGTTTTGAAGAAGACGATGAATATGGTGTGCTGCCCAAAGTAAAACTGACCGATGGCACGACCTTGGTGGTGGAGCCGGAAACCTGGTCGGTAGACAATGAAGCTGGTAAGACTATTGCCAGTTTCCAGCAAATTCCTTTACGCTTGGCCTGGGCGATTACCATTCATAAATCTCAAGGGATGACCTTGGAAGCAGCAGAAATTGATCTGAGTCATACTTTCGAGAAAGGTCAAGGTTATGTGGCGCTGTCACGGTTGAAAAGCTTAAATGGCTTACGTTTAAAAGGCTTTAATGAGCAGGCTTTGGAACTTGACAGTTTAGCGATTAAAGCTGATCGTCGTTTTCAGGAACTTTCTGATGAAGCCGAAGCGAATTTTGAAAATGTCGATTTGACTGCGCAGCATAAAGCCTTTATTCGTCACTGCGGTGGCACATTGAATGAAGCAGAAATCCAGCGCAATGAAAAGAAAATTTCCAAGAGTGGCACGAAGCAGAGTTATGCCACTGCCACACTGGATGAAACCCGAGCACTGTTTGAAGAAGGCTATGAAGTTGCGGATATCGCGACTGAACGTGGTCTGACGCCAGCGACAATCATTAATCATCTAGGCCGTTTACACAAAGAGCAGGGACTGGATATTTCGGTGGCTCATCCGGGTGAGGAAGTGGTGGAGCAGGTGCGTAAAATTTATAAACGCTTAACCAAACGTCAAAGTGCTGAGCATTTTAATGATGATGGCTCGATTAAGTTGCGCCCGATTGTAGAACTCACCACGCCTAAAATGGCCTATGACCAAGTCCGTCTGGCACTGTTATTTGTAGAGTAATCCCCGAAATGATCCTTCAGAACTTTTAAGATGCATAGTTTATTCGTATACGGCACGCTTCGTCCGCAGCAACCCAATGCCCATGTCATGGAGCGGATTGGGGGAAGCTGGAAAGCCGCTTATATCCGTGGGCATTTGCAACAGCGTGGCTGGGGGGCTGAATTTGGTAGCCCGGGCATTCAGCTCAGTGATTCGGGCGAGACTGTTCAGGGTTATGTATTTATATCTGAGCATCTTCCCCAATATTGGGAAGAGCTGGATGCGTTTGAAGGTGATGAATATCAACGGATTCCGGTTAAAGTATATTTGGAAAACGGCGAGATGATAGAAAGTTTGGTTTATGCCTTAAAAGATTAGGCTCGGATTTGTCATGCAGTAAATTTTTAAATTTTTATCAGGTCACAGCTTGTTAAAGATCATTCTATTTTTTTGTATCGCTTTTATTTTAGCTTGGAAAGCTTACAACCAAGATGAATCTTCCGTTGATCTGATGACATATCCTGAGCAAGCTTGAAACACTGCTTTAAAGCTTGGTGCAAGGTAATCAATAGATGACCTGCATATTATAGGTCATGTGATGTGTTTTTGTTATAGGTCATGTGATGTGTTTTTGAGAAATCTTTGCATACTGGTGATGCGTGCTGATGATTTGAATCTATTGTGTACCAATCAATAAAGATAAAATCCCGGCTGCAATCAGCGGCCCAACAGGTACGCCGCGTAACACCGCCACACCTGCTACAGTACCAATCAATAAGCCCGCGACAATATCCGGTTGATTCGACATCAGTTTCACACCGCGGCCACCGAGCCAAGCCACAAAAACACCAATGGCAATGGCCAGTAAAGATTTCCAGCTGAGAAATGACTCGAGAATACTTTCTCCGGCAATTTTGCCACTCGCAATCGGTGCCAATACCCCGATGGTTAAAATAATAATTCCAATATTCAAACCATGTTGTTGTACATAAGGCAACAGGTCGTGTAGCGGGGTAATTTTAAGAACAATCAGTACCGCTGCAGCGATGGTGACAGCACTATTGTGACTGAATATACCACAGGCCAGTAATACCAAAAGAACCATCAAATTTAAATCGAGTTGTGACATGGGCGGGAGAGGAAACATGGAAAATGCCACCATTGTAGAGCGTTTCAGCTGGTGATACGAAGAAAATAAGCGAAGCAATCAATTTAGGTGTGTTTCAGGATAAAATGCACAACTCTTCACGCGATACAGGTTTAAGCAGATGCTATTGGAAAAAATGTTGCAGTCACAAGGTTTCGGTTCCCGCAAGCATTGTCAGCAATTGATTAAAAATGGTGCTGTTTCTATCCAGAATGAAGTGATTGATCATCCTAAACATAAACTGGATTTGAATGATTTAGACTTCGAGGTCTATGGCAAGGCCCATCGCTATCGAGAGAAAGTCTATATCGCTTTAAACAAACCGCAGGACTATGAGTGTTCGCATCAGGCCACGCATCATTTTAGTGTGTTTGATCTGTTTGATGAGATGCTGCTGAATCGTGGCATTCAATGCGTGGGTCGTCTGGATCAGGACACCACCGGACTGTTATTGCTGACTGATGATGGCCAGTTTCTGCAAGCATTAACACATCCGAAAAAACATGTGGCCAAAGTTTATCAAATGCAAACGGCAGATCCAGTCACTGATGCTCAGCTACAGCAACTGGAACAAGGCGTTGAGCTACGCAATGAAAAAGGTATTTTTGCAGCCACTGAAGTGATACGTCTGTCTGAAAGCTGTCTGCAAATGAGCATTCATCAAGGGGTATATCATCAGGTGAAACGCATGCTGGCAGCCGTCGGAAATAAAGTCGAGCAATTGCATCGTGCTCAAATTGGTGCTTTGGCTCTGCCTGAGCTGGCTGAAGGAGAATGGATCTATTTAAATGCAGAACAGGTGGCTTTGGCAAAATTCCGTTCAGAAGAATAATTGAGTTATTCTTCTCAAGTTTATTTGAACGATCAGATTTTATCTCAGGAAACAATGATAGGTCTGAAACTCATTATCCTTAATAAATCCCATAGATTCATACAATTCATGCGATTGGTAATTGTTCTTTTGGGTTTCCAGGGTAATTCTTAAGGCCTGTTCATGTTTGGCAAATAAAATTGCGGTATCAATCAGTTGTCTGGCTGCACCCTGACGCCGAAATATCGGGGTGATATAGACATCATCCAGAATATAATAGGTCGAGCAGGCCACCGAAGAAAAACCCAGATACAGGATAATAAAGCCGGTAAAAGTATCATCTTTGGTATTAATGAAAATGACGGTCTGTCCATCTTCAAAACGTTGTTTTAAAAATTGGTAGGAGAGTTCGGGGTTAGAGGAGGTGCCATAAAATTGTCGATATTCATCGAATAATATCGCAAGCTGATTCAGGTCTGCTGATTGAGCGCGTCGTACGAGCATTGCATCCTCCATGCTAATTTTTTATTCATTATCAGCATCAAGCATAGCGAAGTTTGTCAGTGGCCGGCTTTAGAAATTGTTCGGAAATGCAACAATGTTAAATTTTGTCGCTTTCACCTAAAATGGCATTCAGTTCTTCAAATAAATCCAGATGATCATCATCGAGCTGGATTTCCTGATCATCCAGAGAATTGAGTGTTGAATTTGGCAAGCTGCTTTGCCCATTCTGGATCTCATTTTGCTTCAGTTTGCGCAGTCGGATCAGTTGTTCCAGATTAATATTCTGGTTTTCAATCGAGAAGGGGATCGATTTGGTAATCACCACCTGTTTGAAAAAAAGACGCACGGCCTGAGCTGGCGTAATCCCCAATTGCTTAAATACCGCAAAGGCTTGTTTCTTCTCTTGCGAGTCCAAGCGAATTTGATAAACTTCAGTTTTTCTCATAATATTTTTAAAGCTTTAAATTACTTAACTTTTCGCCTTTATTCTAATCAATTACGTTTGAAATTCAATCTTAAAGCGACCGATTTTAGAAAATAATCTGTAATGACAAGCGATTTACAGTGTCAATTCAAGTCTGGAGCTGAAATTCATGCTTTTCTGCGTGATCGGATCGATGAATTGAATATGTTGGGCCAATAAGCTTAAAGGGGCAGAAAAATCATCTTCGGCTTTGTGCGCTATCAGTGGATAAAACGGATCATTCTGAATTGGAATACCGAGATGATTCAAGTGCACGCGTAATTGGTGCTGTTTGCCAGTGTGTGGTTTCAGTTCATATTTGGCCCATTCTTTATTATGTTCTAACAGCTGGATTGCCGTTTCGCTATTGGCTTCGCCGTTGACCACCTGCATGGTATAGAAGGGCTGACCTTTTTCCATTCTTAATCGTGTGATCAATGGAAATTCTAAATCAGCCTTGTATGCTGCAATCGCATGGTAGGTCTTCTGCACTTGCCGTGTGGCAAACATCTGTTGATACAGGCCACGAGATTCTACATATTTTGAAATGAGAACCACGCCGGCCGTTTCACGGTCTAGCCGGTGAATCGGTGTTAAATGTTCATTGCCTGTTTGTTTTTTGAGACGAACCAGCAAGGTTTCCTGTACATACTGACCGGTCGGACTCATGGTCAAAAAGTGCGGTTTATCGATCACCATGAAATGCTCATTTTCAAATAAAATCTGATGTTGAAAAGGAACATGCACTTCATGTGCCAAAAATCGATAATAAAAACAATGACTATTGGCCTGAAATGGACTTTCTGTGCTTAATTGATGGCCCTGCGCATCATAGACCAGACCTTTGGCGAAACGGGCTTGCCATTCATCTGCTGCGATATGCGCAAATTGCGTGCATAAATAAGCAAAAACTGTCGGGGGTGCATCTAGACTATCCTGCAAGAACACTTTACTGGCACTGACCCCATTTAACATGGGCGGATTAAACTCAACAGTCGGATGCATGGCAGGCAGATCAACCTCTCAGAAACAGAAATGGTGAAAAAATACAGTTTCTCACACAGGTGAATAGGCTTTTAAAGCGTGGCGATGCTATCATATTTATTCTTTTGCATCATGTCGTGAGTAATATGCCTTATTCATTTAATGTCACTTTAAATCATGAAGACGATACCCAGAAACTGGCCAAGGTTCTGGCCGAAAATTTCCCTGCGGGAGTCGTATATCTGATCGGTGATTTGGGGGCAGGAAAAACGACCTTAACGCGCTATTATTTGCAACAGCTGGGTCATCAAGGTTCGGTGAAAAGTCCGACTTATACGCTGGTCGAACCGTATCAGATCAATGGGCAGGATATTTTTCACTTTGACCTGTACCGTCTGAATGACCCCTATGAACTCGAATTGATGGGAATCCGGGATTATCTGGAAACTCCGAATGCGCTATTTTTATTTGAATGGCCCTCCAAAGGTGGCGATGAAATTCCGCAAGCTGACCTGATTATTGAAATTTTAAAATCTGAAGATGAACTGACCCGTACTGCAAGCCTGATTTCCTCTAATCTTGCTTTGCGAGAGGCTTTGGAGCGTCAATTTTCACATGTCGAATGATTTAAGCCTACGCCGTATCCGTGCCCTTGATCCTGCGCTGGCCAACCAGATTGCTGCAGGTGAGGTGATTGAACGTCCGGCATCCGTGGTCAAGGAATTACTGGAAAACTCGATTGATGCGGGTGCGACCGAGCTGATCATCCGGGTGGAACAGGGTGGCAGTACCTTAATTGAAATTATGGATAACGGCCGTGGTATTCATGCTGAAGATCTGGCATTGGCCGTCATGCGTCATGCCACCAGCAAAATCCAGAGTGCCGATGAGCTGTATGCGATCAGCAGTTTAGGCTTTCGTGGAGAAGCGCTGGCATCGATTGCAGCAGTCTCACGCCTGACCATGATCAGCAGTCAAAATGAGGATGGCATTGGTTATCAGGTAGAAGTAAACGGTACGGCTTTTGATCATCAGCAGATTCAAGCGGTCGCGGCTTCGAAAGGGACGCATATCCGGGTTCAGGATTTATTTTTTAATGTGCCTGCGCGGCGTAAATTCTTAAAGAAACCGGGCACTGAATTTGGCCACATTGAAGAAATTGTACGCCGTATGGCACTGACGCATTTTGATATCCGGTTTGTGCTGGAACATAATGAAAGCATCAAGCTGAATTTACCCGTGGCGGACAGCGGTGCTTTACGTTTCCAGCGGGTACAGCAGTTATTGGGTCGTCAGTTCACTGAAAATGCTTATTGGATCGATGCTGACAGTATAAACATGCGTTTATCAGGCTGGCTTGGTCATCCCTCAGATGCGCGTGCACAGGCCGACTTGCAATATGTCTATGTCAATGGCCGGATTGTCAAAGACAAAACCATTTCTCATGCCTTGCGGATGGCTTATGATGGCATTTTGCATGGCCATCAACATGCGGCTTATTTGCTGTTTTTAGAAGTTGATCCTGAAAATGTTGATGTCAATGTCCATCCCACTAAGCATGAAATTCGCTTTCTGAATCAGCGTGAAGTACATGAGTTTGTGCGGCATTATGCCAAAGACACTCTGGCACAATTCCAGACGGCAACTGCGGATTTAGCAACTGCGATGAAAGTTGATGATGAATCTGTTGCACTTGTACCGCAACCGCGTTATCAGGAACAGTTTAGCCTGCACCAGACTGCGCATGCGCAGCAACAATTATCCTCTAACCTACCTGTAGCTGCTAAAGGTGAAAATGAGGCATCGGATGTCCTGACCGACTTTGAATCTTCGCGGCCGCAAACGGTACATTATGCGCGAGACTATAATGCGTCTTATGCAGGCTCGCAGCAGCTGAATAATGCCCTGCAAAGCTATCTGGCACCGCTGCGTGATCAAGCGTCTGCCTATGAGCCACAAGTTGCAGAGCAAGCCTTGCAAAGTCATATACAGGCCAAAGTCGATGAACATCCACTCGGGATTGCGATTGCCCAGTTACATGGGATTTATATTCTGGCACAAAATACCGAAGGGCTGATCATTGTGGATATGCATGCAGCCCATGAACGCATCGTCTTGCAGCAAATGAAATCGGCTTGGGATAAACCTGAATTCTGGACATCACAGCAATTGCTGATTCCCAAAGTGGTCAACATCACTCGAATGCAGGCGATGCGGGTCGAAGAACTCAAAGAGCAGTTAATGCGTTTGGGGCTTGAAATTGACCAGTATGGTGATGAACAGGTGATTGTGCGTGGCGTACCTGCCATTTTGCACAAAGCAGATTTTGATGCACTGATTCCCGAGCTGTTAAATGATCTGGATCCGAATGATCAGGTACAGGGTCTATTGCAGAAACGTGACCAGATTCTGGCAGGTATGGCCTGTCATGGTGCAGTACGTGCGCATCGCATTTTAAGCCTGTCTGAAATGAATGCTTTATTGCGTCAGATGGAACACACTGAATTTGCCAGTCAATGTAATCATGGCCGTCCGACTTGGCGCGCTTTTCCATTGAATCAACTAGACAAACTTTTTGCTCGAGGAGAGTAGTTTTACATGTCCAATCAATTGCCGGTCATCAATTTAATGGGGCCAACTGCAAGTGGTAAAACCGCTTTGGCATGTGAACTGTATGAGCAGGGAAAATTCGAGCTGATTTCGGTCGATTCTGCGCTGGTTTATCGGGAAATGGATATTGGAACAGCCAAGCCTTCTAAAGAGGAACTGGCGCGCTATCCGCACCATCTGATCGATATTATCAGTCCACTCGAAGTCTATTCTGCGGCAAACTTTGTTGAAGATGCTTGCCGGTTAATTGATGATATTCATGCACGTGGTAAAACACCGATATTGGTGGGCGGAACCATGCTGTATTTTAAAGCCTTACTTGAGGGGTTGTCAGATAATCTGCCCAGTGCCGACTATACGATTCGTGCTGAAATTGAAGCCAAAGGCGAGCGAGAAGGTTGGGAGACTGTTTATGCAGAATTAAGTGCCGTAGATCCCGTTGCTGCGGAGAAATTCAAGGTTAGTGACAAGCAGCGTATTATTCGTGCCTTAGAAGTGTTTAAACTGACCGGTGAGCCGATTACAAAACTACAGGCAGAGCAACCTAAAAATTTACCATATCGTTACAGTTTTTATAACTATGCACTTATGCCAGATCGGTTAGAATTACACGGGCGTATTGAACAACGTCTGCAAATGATGTGGAAAAACGGTTTTTTAAATGAAGTTGTTGGTTTAATTGAAAAATACGATTTTAATGAAAATCTACCTTCTATGCGTTCGGTAGGTTACCGTCAAGCTATAGAATTCTTAAAAAATGCTGACAAAACCAAGGAAAAGCAACAGGAAATGGAGGATAAAGCTTTATTTGCGACACGACAACTTGCAAAACGTCAATATACGTGGCTGAGGTCTTTGCAAGAAAAGCATAAATTTACAACATATTTTACGCTACAGCAGGCTCAACAAGACTTGCGAAACTGTCACGGATAAAGCAAAATTTAGGGACTATCTTTTTTATAATTTTTAATTGAAAAATAGAGATAGTTTTTGCGCTGATTTTTAATTTTTTTTTGGAGTTATAACATGTCTAAAGGTCAAACTTTACAAGATCCATTCTTGAATTCTCTCCGTAAGGAACGTATCCCAGTATCTATCTTCCTGGTAAACGGTATTAAATTACAAGGTCATATCGAGTCTTTCGACCAATACGTGGTTTTATTAAAAAATACAGTAAGCCAAATGGTTTATAAGCATGCAATTTCAACTGTAGTGCCTGCACGTAATCCTCGTCCTGCTGGTGCGCCTGCTGGTCCACAAGGTGCTGGCTTTGGCGGTCAAGGTGCTACTGGTGGTTTCGGTGGCGGTCAAGGCGCTGGCTTCGGTGGTCAAGGTGGCTTCGGTGGCGGTCAAGGTGCTGGTTTTGGTGGTCAAGGTGGCTTCGGTGGCGGTCAAGGCGCTGGCTTTGGTGGTCAAGGTGGTGGCTTTGGTGGTCAAGGCGGCTTCGGTGGCGGTCAAGGTGCTGGCTTCGGTGGTCAAGGTGGCTTTGGTGGTCAAGGCGCTGGCTTTGACAACGATACTAAATTTGAAGATACTCAAGACGACGAAAATAATCGTTAATCGAGTCTGAAAATTAAAAAAACCTCTCATCGAGAGGTTTTTTTATGCCTGTAAGTTTTGCATGGATAAAAATTAAAAAGCCAGCAATCTAGCGCTGGCTTTTTAAAATGGATCTGGGCTTAACGATTACGTTTAGGATCCAGTTGTGGATCTTTGATTTCTACATAGGCATTGCTACGTGTTTCACGTAACCAGCTGTCCAGCTCGGCATCAAACTGACGTTCACCAAGTAATTGACGGGCCATACGTTCTTGATATTCCTCTGTCATATCCTGTTGACGTGTTTCGCTGACTTGCAGGATATGCCAGCCAAACTGGGATTGAAACGGTTTACTGAACTGCCCCACTGGGGTGCTTTTCATTTGCTGTTCAAACTCAGGCACCATTACCCCAGGGCTTACCCAGCCAAGACTGCCACCATCACGTGCTGAACCGGTATCATTGGAGAAGGTTGAAGCTAAAACAGTAAAATCTTCGCCTTGTTGCAGGCGGCTATATAAACTGTCAATCATCTGTTTGGCATTTTCCGGACTGACTACTTCAGAGGGTTGAATCAGGATGTGGCGGGTCAAGTATTGAGGAACCAGGGCTTTTTGTTCGCCACCTTTACGTTCTAGTAGCTTGAGTACATGTACCCCATCAGCAACCGGAATGAGTTCAGAGGTTTGACCTGGCTGTAGGGTCGTGACACGTGCAGCCAGTTCTGCCGGAATTTCTGACAGGCTTCTCACGCCCATGTCAGCAGCTTCGACTTTAATGCCGCCAGTGCTGTATTTTTTGCTGATCGCCTGAATATCATTGCTGGTATTCAGCTCTTGCTTTACCTGTGTAGCAATCTGTTCCGCATTTTCGCCGCTTACACGTAAATGCAGCACATGTACCTGGCTGCCGAGTAAAGCCTGACCTTGCGGGGTATTTAGGAAGTTTTTAACATCCTGGTCTGTGATTTGAATCCGTGAAGTCACGACTTGTTGACGTAAACGATTCAGCGCTAAATCTTCCGCAATACGGTTGCGTAAAGAAGCATAGGTATTGGGCGCCATGGCATCCAGTTTTTGCTGGAAAGCTTCCAGACTGGTTGAGCCCGAATCACGGGCAACTTTCAGTACTGCGTCATTCAGGGATTTTTCATCGGGACGAATATTGTAGCGTTTAACTTGTTCAAGTTGTGCCTGACGAATAATGAGCTGCTCTAAGGCTTGTTGCTCAAGAAATTGTTGGGGTGGAACTGTCTGATTTTGCTTTTGCAGCTGATGAGAAATCTCGGCCACACCTTGAGCCAGATCACTACGCAGAATGATACTATTGTCGACCACAGCTACAACTTCATCTTTAGGTTGGGCAACAGCAAACGTCGTCATCGCTGAAGAAAGGCATAGCGCAAGTGCAGTCGCTTTAAAAATTTGTTTTAACTGTTTTGTCTTCATTAACGTTCTGTCCAATTTTGATTGATATTGTTAAAACCTAGAATGCGATTTTCTAGTAATGAGGTGAGTTTGCTGCTTAACCCACCTAAGCCTTTCAGGCTGACCTCGGCCATAATGGCGCGTTTGGCTTTGACGTTTGAATCATTAACGTCGTCTAAGTCATTGTAATATGAACGACCATATACAGAAACTCCCCAACAGCATGACTCATAGTTGACCCCAAGTAAATATTCTCGTGCGACACTATTGTCGAGGTCAAACTGCGCATGTCCTACCAGACGCCAGTTGTTGGCAAGCGGCTGAATAAAGGAGCCGACGATATGATCATAACGGTCTTGACGGTTCGGAATGTCTTTACGATAGAAATAGCCGACGTTGTATAGATTGCCCTGATCGCCAGTATAATAAACCTGCACATCACGCTGCGCATTTTGACCATTCGACATCCAGCTGGAGTTTAAATTGACATGGACATTATTCGATAGCTGACTGGTGAGCTGAATGACAGGCCCTGTATGGCTTTCACGGTCATATTTGTCTGCATCCTGTTCCAGTGTGACACGGCGATCTTCAAAGAAGAAACTTTGACCGACACTCGCACGTAGGCGTTCCAGACCTTCTTCATTAAACAGGCTATAACTCAGGCCTAAAGAGGCAAAGTTGTTGTCTTCCAGGCGGTCGTTGCCATAGAAGCGACGTGCACTGAAAAGCTGATCATAATTAATCGAAGCGACGACTGAGTCAAAGTTAGGTTGATTCTGCTGGTTTTCATAAGGTGAATAGGCATAGAACAGACGAGGCGTTAAGGTCTGTAAATAGGTGCCTTCTTTTTCGAAAATTAAGCCGGTGTCCAGCGTGAATTGTGGCACCACAATGGACTGGCTTTCACTAGAACCACCACGGTCTCGGGTTTTCTCATCATAGAAGGTATTGATGTTGCGTACAGATGCTTCCGGAATAAAAAACGACCACGGGTTATAGTGATTATAACGCACCGAAAAGTCGTTATAGATGCGGGTGCCACTTGGTTGATAAATCTTGTCATCATTTTGAGGGATATCAGCAAAATTTCTCAGGTCCTTCTGGAAATAAGCAGTATCGTTATTAAACTCAAGCTGTAATCCGAGTGGATTGCCAGTTTTATAATTGACTAAAAGCTGCGGCAAACGTGCATAAGGACGATCTTCATCCAGTACAGTGGGATCGAGTGTCTGGAAATCTTCGACTTTGAATTGTGCCTTTAAGCCGGGAATACCATTTTTATAATTGACTTCCCAGGCGCGGCGCAGGTTCAAGTCAGTTTTTGAGTTCGGGTTATTGTCCAGGTCGGCAAAGTAATCTTTGTCTGAGGCGTAATTATATTCCAGATTGGTCGAGAACTGATCGTTGATCTGCCAATTATGCAAGTAATGTAAGCTTTTACGATCCTCATTATCATAACTTTCATCCGAAGGTAGATAGCCACCCCAGATACGACCTTCACCATAATTTTCTGTCAGATAACGGAACTCGCCATCTAGCATGGCACCACGATCACCAATATAGCGCGGAGTGAGGGTAGCATCATACTGTGGGGCCAAATTCAGATAAACAGGAACACCGAGTTCAAGTCCGCCATCATTGGTAAAACCAAAAGTTGGCGTCAGAATGCCGGTAGTACGGCGGTCATCAATCGGGAAGTTGAAATAAGGGATTGCCAATACCGGAACGTCTTTGACATACAGTTTGGTATTGCGGGTTTCACCACGTCCGGTTTCCTGATTCAGCTTGATCTTTTCTGCCTGTATTTTCCAGGTCGGCTTTTGCTCAGGCGGGCAGGTAGAGTAAGTGGCATTTTCCAGTTCTATGGTATCAGTCGATGTTTTGGCAATCTTTTCTGCACGACCGTGGGCATGTTGCTGCTCTGCAATATAGAAACTGTTGTTTAAATCGCCCTGTTGGGTTTTTAAATTATAATTAATATCATCACTTTGTGAGATCAGACCGCCTTGTGCTAACTGTACCTGACCTGCTGCTTTGGCATAGGTCTGGGTCTGATCAATGGTCACTCGTTCGGCACGGATTTGACGACCTTGCTGATCAATAACCACATTGCCTTCCAGATAGGAGTCGCCTGCCGGATTGTAATGTCCATAATCGGCGGTAATGGTTGAGGTGGCTTGGTCTGGCGCAATAGTCGCTGCATCTGGGGCGATCGGGGTAACCCAGGCACCTTCACAATAAGCCGAACTTAAATACTGTCCCTGGCGTTGCTGCGCTTCAGCCGAGGATTTATCGACATAGTATTGTGAAAAGAAGGCTTCACCTGGATAGGTCTCATTAATGCGCTGTTTGAGTTGTTCTGCATTTACATCGGATGAGACAGTTGATGCAGCATAGCTTGAGGCTGAGCTGCCACATAAAAGGGTTAAGATCGCAGTCGCTAGAGGGTTGATTTTAAAGTGATGCTTCATTTGTCTCATTAACCAATCATGCTTTTATCGCAATTAATTATTGTCGCATCATAGAGAAAAAGTTGATAAGTAGCTACACTTAGCACTTTAAAAACTCAGCCTGTATTAGAATTAATTGCAAATGAATACACAACGCGAACAATTGATACAATCTTGGATTGCCTCTGTACTCGGTTCAGATCAATTTGAAACTCATTTTTTAGCAGGTGATGCCAGCTTCCGTCGTTATGCACGAATCAAACTGAATAATAAAACATTTATGCTGATGGATGCACCACCAGAAAAAGAAGATTGTGTGCCTTTTGTGACGATTGATGAATTTTTTGATGCGCATGGCGTGCGTGTTCCGCATATTGTCGCCAAAGATCTGGAAAATGGTTTTTTGCTGCTCGAAGATTTTGGCGATGTCCTGCTTTCCAATCTGCTGAATGAAGAGACGGTGGATGCTTATTATGAGCAAAGCTTTAAGCAGCTGATTCAACTGCAATCAATTGCTGGAGAAGGACATTTTCCGGAATACTCTTATGAAAAACTGATCTCGGAAATGCAGCTGCTGACTGACTGGATGTTGCCAGCCTTAAAGATCCAGCCGACTGAATCAGAAAGTGCCTTGATCAAACGTAGCTTTGCGATTCTGGCCAATGCAGCGCTGGCGCAGCCACAAGTGATTGTGCATCGTGATTTTCATAGCCGTAATCTGATGAAAATTGACAATGAAACCGAACTCGGTGTGATTGATTTTCAGGATGCGGTGATTGGTGCGGATACCTACGATCTGATCTCGATTACCCGTGATGCTTATGTGCAATGGAATGCTGATCGTGTCTATCGCTGGTTTGAAGCCTTTTATAATTTATTGCCAGCCTCAGCCAAAGAAGACCGTGATTTTGAGCAGTTCAAGAAAGATGCCGATATGATGGCGATTCAACGTCATATCAAAATTCTGGGTATTTTTGTGCGTCTGTTTGAACGTGATGGTAAGTCCGGTTATTTAAAAGATTTACCACGGGTGATGTGGTATTTATTAGAAGAATCTAAACCTTATCCAGAATTGCAGCCTTTTATGCAGTTTATGCATGAAAAAGTGATGCCGGCTTTTGAAGCAAAATATGGTTCATATGAGGTGGCTGCCTAAATGAAAGCGATGATTTTAGCCGCAGGCCTCGGTAATCGTATGCGGCCTTTAACGCTGCATACCCCAAAGCCTTTGCTTGAAGTTGGTGGCAAGCCGCTGATTGTCTGGCATATCGAGAAACTGGCTGCGATTGGCGTCACTGAAATCGTGATCAATACTGCATGGCTCGGTGAAAAACTGGCACAAGCCCTGGGTGATGGCTCACAGTTTGGTGTCAAGATTCTGTGGTCACATGAAGGTGAAGGTCTGGAAACGGCAGGCGGGATCATTCATGCTTTGCCGCTTTTGGGTAATCAGCCTTTTATCCTATTAAATGGTGATGTCTGGACCACAATGGATTTTGCACCTTTATTAGATGTTGATCTGAACGATAATTTGGCACATCTGGTGTTGGTCGAAAATCCGGAGCAACATCCAGAGGGTGATTTCACCCTTGCAGAAGGGAAGGCTTATACCTTCGATCAACAGGTCGAGGGTGAAAACCTGACTTTTAGCGGTGTATCCGTCATCAGTCCAAAAATGTTTGAAGGCTTAGAGGCTGGAAAGCGTCCTTTGGCACCTTTATTAAAGGCAGCGATGCTGAATCATCAAGTGGTTGCCTCTAAACTGGCAGGTATTTGGGTGGATGTCGGTACGCCTGAACGTTTAACGGCACTGGATTTGGCAATCCGTGAAGCTAAGTCTGTTTAAGTGAATATTCACTAAGCACTGCCTACTATGACAAGATATAGAAAACGGTATACTTCCACCTAACTTTTTCGAGCGTAGATTGTTTATGCACATGTTTTTTCAAGAACTAAAGCAGGGTAGCCAGGCTTTGGGTTTAGAGCTATCTGAAGAAGCTTTGAATTTATTACTCAAGTATCAGGACGCTTTGGTGCTGTGGAACAAAGCATATAATTTAACTGCGATCCGTGATCCGAAAGAAATGCTGGTCAAGCATCTGCTGGACAGTCTCAGCATTCTAAAAGATCTGCCAGCGGGCCGTCTGCTCGATATCGGTACGGGTGGCGGTATGCCGGGCATGATCATTGCTTTATGTCAGCCCGAGCGTGAATGTGTATTACTCGATTCAAACGGTAAAAAAATTCGTTTCCTGAAGCAGTTTATTGCCGATCTGAAACTTAAAAATGTCATTGCGGTGCAAACGCGTGTAGAAAATGAAGACAGCATTAACGAGCTGGGTCAATTTGATGTGATTACCAGTCGTGCGTTTGCATCTCTGACTGACTTTGTGGATGCCTCTAAACCGTATATGCATGAACAGACCATTATTGCCTCAATGAAAGGCTTAATTCCTGAAGATGAAGTCACTGCTTTAAAAAATGAATTTAGTTGTGAGATTATTGAACTTAAAGTTCCGCGCTTAGACGAACAGCGTCATTTACTGCTATTAAAACGTATTTAAGAATTTTAAAGGGATTGGGGGCAACATGGCACAAATTATTGCGATTGCAAACCAAAAAGGTGGTGTTGGTAAAACCACAACCGCAGTAAATTTGGCGGCATCTTTAGCTGTGTTAAAAAAGCGCGTTTTGCTGGTCGATATGGATTCGCAAGGCAATGCAACCATGGGGTCGGGCATTCAAAAGAATGACTTGCTCTATTCGGTCACCGATGTATTGCTGGGTGAAGTGCCGATTGAAACGGCGATCGCCAAGGCAGAGGTCGGTTATAAGGTTCTGGGTGCCAACCGTGATCTGGCTGGGGTTGAGCTGGCAATTGCAGATCAAGAAGGACGTGAATTCATCCTGCGTGATGCATTGCAAGAAGTCGAAAAGTCATTTGATTATATTATTGTTGATTGTGCGCCAAGTCTGAGCCTG
The DNA here is from genome assembly GCF_013419095.1 of Acinetobacter sp. YH12105. NCBI lineage: Bacteria > Pseudomonadati > Pseudomonadota > Gammaproteobacteria > Moraxellales > Moraxellaceae > Acinetobacter > Acinetobacter sp. YH12105. Next base: position 170,876 of record NZ_VPAU01000001.1, on the reverse strand, counting down.
ATTACAGTGAATGCTTTGGCAGCGGTTGATGGTGTGCTGATTCCGATGCAGTGTGAATATTATGCACTGGAAGGTCTGGCTGATTTGACCCAGACCATCGATCGGATTCAGCAAGCATTGAATCCAGACCTGCAAATAGTCGGTGTATTACGTACCATGTATGATGCGCGTAATGCCTTGACCCGTGATGTCTCTGAAGAATTAGAACAATATTTCGGTAAAAAACTGTATGACACCGTGATTCCACGCAATATTCGTCTGGCTGAAGCACCAGCACACGGTTTGCCGGTGATTTATTTTGAGAAAAGCTCAAAGGGTGCAGTTGCTTACTTAAATCTGGCAGCTGAAGTATTAAAGAAAAGCAAAGTGAAAAAAGGAAGTAAAGCATGACCGTCAAGAAACGTGGACTCGCTAAAGGTCGTGGCTTGGATGCCTTGCTAGGCTCAATTCAAAAAGAAAAATTACAGATGGAAGCCCAAGGTCTTGATCATGGTCAGCTCAAACAGATTGATGTGAACCTGCTCAAGCGTGGTGAATACCAGCCGCGCCGTTATATCAACGAGCAAGACTTGCAAGAGCTGGCGGCATCGATTGAAAAACACGGCATTATGCAGCCGATTGTGATTCGTCCGGTCGATGACGAACGCTATCCTTATGAAATTATTGCCGGTGAACGTCGTTGGCGTGCAGCGCAGTTGGCAGGTTTAACTGAAATTCCTGCGATTGTGCGCGAACTTCAGGATCAGGTCGCGATTGCATTGGCTCTGATTGAAAACATCCAGCGTCAGGATCTGAATCCGATTGATCAGGCCATGGCTCTGCAACGTTTCCATGAAGAATTTGGTTTAAGCCATCAGGAAATTGCAGACACAGTCGGCAAGGCACGTACTACGGTCAGTAACTTACTTCGCCTGCTCAGTCTGGCTGAAGAAGTGAAAGACTTTATGCAGCAAGGCCTGCTGGATATGGGGCATGCGCGTGCGATTCTAACGCTGAAGGCAAAAGACCAGCTCAAAGTCGCTGATATCGTGATTGAAAAAAGCTTGTCTGTTCGTCAAACCGAGCAGTTAGTCCGTGATTTTAATGCACCTAAACAAGAAAAAGTAAAACAAGCGCTTGCACCGGATATTCAGCAATTGACCCAGCGCCTTTCAGAGCGTTTCAGTGCTGATGTGAAAATTGACTATAACAAACAAGGTAAAGGAAAATTAGTCATTAGTTATCATTCTTTAGAAGAGCTGGATGGCATTCTTTCTATTTTAGAAGATGAATAATTTATATATTTTTTTTATTGGGGAATAAATTAGATGTGGGAATTGGTTAAAGCGGGTGGCTGGCTCATGCTGCCACTGGTCTTGTGTTCTATCTTTATGTTGGCGATTTCGATCGAGCGCCTGATTCGCCTGAAGAGGAAAGCGGTACTTCCGTCTACACTTCTGATGAGTCCAGTGCAAAATGCATCACAAGTCATGCAAAAAATTCAACAAAGTACAGAATTGAAGCACAGTACTTTAGGCCGGGTATTTGCAGCAGGCTATGCCAGCAAGCCGCAGGGCGAACAGTATGCCCGTGCACAAATGGAAGTGATGGCATCGCAGGAAATTGGTTATCTGGAAAAGAATATTAACTTTCTGGGAACCTTAAGTGCTGTGGCGCCATTGCTGGGTTTGTTGGGGACTGTGCTTGGGATTATCGAATCTTTTCTGATGATCGATGTGGGGACTGGGAGTGATCCGGTATTGATGATGCCAGGTATTTCCAAAGCCTTGATTACCACAGCAGCCGGGATGCTGATTGCGATTCCGGCACTTTTTGCCCATCGTTACTTCCAGCGACTGGTTCAGGAATATGTGGCGGAGCTTGAACAGCAGGCGACCTTGTTTCATGCGGATCTTTTTTATCGCAATATTGCAGATATAGACCAAGATATGCAAAAAGCCAGCTAGGAGGCGGATGATGAAATTCAAACGCAACCAGGTTGAAGATGTGCATATTAATCTGACCCCTATGATTGATTGTCTGCTGTTTATTCTGGTCTTTTTACTGTTATCGACAACATTTAGCCAAATGAGCCGTATGAACTTGACCTTGCCAGATGCGCAGGGTGTTCCGCCTAAAAGTTATGATCAGAAAGTTGAAGTGATTGTGGATGCCAATGGTCATTATGCAGTCAATGGTCAATCCTTGGCCAGTAAAGAAGTCGCAGATTTAAATACTGCAATTAAACAGATTTCTAATGAACGCCGTGATTTAATGTTCGTCATTGCCGCTGACGCGAAAGCCAGCCATCAGGACGTGATTCGCGTTATGGATGTGGCCGGGCAGCTCGGCTTTGTCAATATTAATATCAGTACCAAAGTACCTACCCGAGGTTATTAGTGAAGCACGATTTTAAGGTCTATCTTCGCCTTTTAAGTTATTTAAAACCCTTTTGGGGCATCGGATTGCTTGTCCTGCTCGGTTTTTCTATTAATGCGGCTACAGAAGTTTCTGTGGCTAAATTACTGGAATATATTATTGAGGCCATTCAAGACAAAGACCAGAGTTTCACTTCGCTTTTCCCGTTTTTAGTGGTTGTCCTGATGTTCTTTCGTGGGCTGGGATTATTCATGGGGGGGTATTTTACTGCGGTGATTTCCCGTAATCTGGTGTTCAATATCCGTCAGGAAGTTTTTGCAAAACTGCTGCGTTTACCGTCTCAGTATTATCTGGACAATACCAGCGGGCATATTACTGCCAAGATCATGTATAACGTGGAACAACTGACCGCTGCCTCAACAGAAGCGTTAAGAACCCTGTTGCAACAAGGTTTGATTACGATTGCGCTATTAGGCTATCTGCTATATAGCAACTGGCGTCTGACCATGTGTATCCTGATTTTTGCACCCGTCATTGGCTTTGTGATCAGTAAGGCAGCTAGACGGATGCGTAAATTGTCACAGCAAGTGCAAGATACCATGGGGGATGTCAACCATGTGGTTCAGGAAACGGTCAATGCCAACCTGATCGTCAAGGGTTTTGGCGGCCAAAGTTACGAGCAGGAACGCTTTAAGCAGAACTCGCTGGAAAACTTGCGTCGTGGCTTGAAAATGGTCGCTGTGCAGCAGTTGAACAGTCCTGTGGTTCAGCTGATCATGTCTATTTCACTCAGTATTGTCATGTTTATTGCCTTGCGTCCACAGATCCTTGGCGATACCTCTGCCGGTGAATTTGTGGCTTATATTACGGCTGCGGGCATGTTGGCAAGACCAATCAAGGCTTTAACAGATATCAATGAAAAAATTCAACGGGGTATGGCCGCAGCGCATTCGGTATTTGAATTGCTGGACATGCCCGAAGAAAAAAATACCGGGACTTTAAGCGATAGCTTAAAAGGTAATATTCAGTTTAAAGATGTCAACCTGTTTTATGATGATGGTCATCATGCCATTCGTGATTTTAATTTAGAGGTAAAAGCTGGTGAAACGGTTGCTCTGGTTGGGCGTTCCGGTGCCGGTAAAAGCTCACTGGTGAATTTGCTGGTACGTTATCAGGATACAACGTCAGGTCAGCTTCTACTGGATCAGAAACCGATTGAAGACTTTGAGCTGACTGCCTTGCGTACCCAGATTGCGATGGTGAATCAGCAAGTGGTGCTGTTTAATCGGACTGTGCGGGAAAATATTGCCTATGGTCAGCTCGAAGGTGCGACTGATGAAGATATTATTGCAGCAGCAAAAGCCGCTTATGCACATGATTTTATTATGGCTCTGCCAAAAGGTTATGATACCCAACTGGGTGCTCAAGGTTTAAATCTGTCTGGTGGTCAGCGTCAGCGCATCGCGATTGCACGTGCGATTTTGAAAAATGCCTCTATTCTGATTCTGGATGAAGCAACCAGTGCCCTGGATAATGAATCCGAATACTTTATTCAGCGTGCCTTTGATCAGGCCATGCAAGATCGTACAACCATTGTGATTGCACACCGTTTATCGACGATTGAAAATGCGGATCGTATTGTGGTCATGGATCAGGGGTGTATTGTCGAGCAAGGGACTCATGCAGAACTGATTGCATTGCATGGGGCTTATTATCAGCTGCATCAACGTAATTTTGAGGAACAATAAGTTATGGCATTGGCGCAAATCATTCAGGATGCTTGGAATGCACAGGCAAAGTGGCTGGTGGTGCTGCGTCCTTTGTCATGCTTGTATCGTTTAGGTTTTGTCAGCAATCGCTGGCTGTACCAGAAAGGGATCAAGACAAGCTATAGTGCTCCGGTTCCGGTCATGGTGATTGGCAATATCACTGTCGGTGGTAGTGGTAAAACCCCTTTGCTGATTCATCTGGTTGATTATTTAACTCAACAAGGTGTAAAAGTTGGGGTGATTAGCCGTGGTTATGGCGGCAAAGGTCCATTTCCGGCTTATGTGGATTTTAATACCTTGCCTGAGGTCGTCGGTGATGAGCCTGCCTTGATTGTACAGGCGACGGGCGTGCCGATGGCCGTAGGGCCAAACCGGCAAAAAAGTATTGAACTGTTACTGCAAAGACATCAGTTGGATCTGATTATTTGTGATGATGGTTTGCAGCACTGGGCTTTAAATCGTCAGATTGAATGGATTGTACTGGACAATAATCGCGGTCTGGGCAACCAAAAACTGCTTCCGGAAGGCTATCTGCGTGAACCGGTGACACGCTTGGAAACAGGAACGGTAATTGAACATTCGGCAAGTCCAAGTTCTGAGCTGTATATGCATCTGGCTGCATCACAGCCTTATCTACTCAATCAAGACAACAATAAAATCTTCGATTCTCAGTCGGCTTTTTATGCAGTGGTGGGAATCGGTTTTCCGCAGCGCTTTTACCAGACCCTGAAAAATCTGGGCATAGAACAATTCCAGTGTCATGAATTTCCCGATCATCATGATTATGACATTGAAGATCTACAGTTTGATGATGCCAATCCGATCATTACCACGGAAAAAGACGCAGTCAAAATTATGGCATTACTGAAACAATATCCCGATTTTAAGCAGGATATCTGGGTGGTGCCAGTCGATGCAGTATTATCGCCAGCCTGCTATACGGTCTTGCAGCAACAGTTACAACAATACGGTATTCAAATTTCTTAAGGCTTATTCAGTATGAAACACATTGTTATTCCTGCACGTTTTGCCAGTTCACGTTTGCCGGGTAAACCCTTGCTGGACATTCATGGTCGTCCCATGATTCTGCGTGTGGTGGATCAAGCCAAAAAAGTACAAGGTTTTGATGATTTGTGTGTGGCGACCGATGATCAGCGTATTGCTGAGGTTTGTCGTGCCGAAGGTGTTGATGTGGTGATTACTTCGGTGGATCATCCTTCTGGGACAGACCGCCTCAGTGAAGTAGCGCGGATCAAAGGCTGGGACAGTCACGATATTATTGTCAATGTGCAGGGTGATGAGCCTTTATTGCCGGCACAACTGGTGAAACAGGTGGCACAACTTCTAGAAGATCAACCGGATTCTTCGATGTCGACGCTATGTGAGCCGATTCATCAACTAGACGAATTTAAGCGTGACAGCATTGTTAAAGTGGTGATGTCCAAACATAATCAAGCTTTGTATTTTAGCCGTGCCACCATTCCTTATGACCGTGATGGCGCGAAACTGGCTGAAGCAAAACTGCATAATCAGGCCTATCGTCATTTAGGTTTATATGCTTACCGTGTAAAACTGCTTCAAGAATATGTCACTTGGGAGATGGGGGTTCTGGAAAAACTGGAATCTCTAGAGCAATTGCGGGTACTGGAAAATGGTCACCGTATTGCGATTGCCGTGGCTGAAGCCAATTTGCCACCGGGTGTGGATACTCAAGAAGATCTGGATCGATTGAATCAAATGGATCTTTCTCATTTTGCTTAAGAAGAGTTGAATACATGCCTTTTGATGTCAATGCACAGATTTATCCATGGCAGCAACAGGTTTGGGAAACGCTGACCGGACGTTTTCCCAAGCTTGGGCATGGTTTATTGTTTTATGGCAAAAAAGGCTGTGGCAAGGAGGCATTTAGCCAGCAGTTTCTGGCTTGGGTCTTGTGTCTGAATCGGCAGTCTTCTGGTGCATGTGGCGAATGTGGCAGTTGCCAATGGTTCAAGGCTGATACGCATCCCAATTATGTGCATATCAGCACCGACGAAGACAATAAAAAACAGAATGCCAAAATCAAGATTGAAAAGATTCGTGATCTGTTGCCTTTTGTGCAGCAGACCGTCGATGGCTGGCGAGTGATTGTAATTGAACCTGCGGAAGCCTTAAATATCTCCTCTGCCAATGCATTATTGAAAACGCTAGAAGAACCCGGTGACAATACGGTCATTATTTTGCTGGCAGATCATTATTTAAAATTGCCTGCAACGATACGGAGTCGCTTGCAGCATTTTGCCTTAGACCGGATTTCTGCAGAACAATTTAGTGATTATGTTCAGGCACAGTTGCCGGATGCAGGTTCTAGCCAGCAACAGTTATTGATGAACCTGTCCAATCAGATGCCCTTACAAGCACTCGAGGTTGCACAAAGTGCCTGGCTGCCACTGCGTCAGGAATTCCTGCAAGACTGGCAAAAACTGGTGATGCAAAAAAATATGCCGCTTGCAATTGCGACCAAATGGAACAAAAGCCTGAGCTTTGGTGAATTTGCTCCCATGTTTGAATACTTGTTGTCCGATTTAATTTGTGTCAAGCTCAATCAAACGGTGAAAAACATTGATCTTGAGTTTAATGTGCTTGCCGAACAATATTCATTAGCAGCACTTTTTAAAATTTATGAAGATTTTCAGCAAGCCAAGCAATATCTCGAGCAGAATGTTCAAAGCAATCTGGTTATTGATGAATTGTTTATCAAGCTGATGAATCTTTAATTAAGGGGAAATCACATGCAACCACGTATGGGCGGTATTATTCAGGCCAATATTCCTGATATTGAAACACTGTTTGCCAGCTATATGCCTTATGTATGGGGTGGTGGACTGTTTATTCCGTCCAAGCAGCCGGTCAAGCTGGGTGAAGAAGTTTTTGTATTGACCACTTTGCCTGAACAGACCCAGAAAATTCCTTTAACCGGTAAAGTGATCTGGGTCTCGCAAAAGCAGAATGGCATCAAGCCACAAGGCTTTGGCATCCAGTTAAGCGGTGAAAAGGGTGTTTATTTCAAAAATGAAGCAGATCGTCTGGTTGCAGGTCTTAAATCTGAAGGGCGTAAAAGTTACACTATGTAGTTCATTTAGCTGTGGTAGGAACGCATTGTGTTTGTAGATACCCATTGTCATTTAACGATGCTGGATTTAACGCCGTATAACGGTGATCTGGATCAGGCACTCGCACAGGCCCGTGAAGCGGGTGTATCCAGGTTCATGAGTATCTCGGTCGATCTGGATGATCATATCGCGCTGGCGAAAATTGCCGCGCGTCACCCGGATGTCGGTTATACCGTTGGGGTACATCCTTGCGAAGATGCTGCGACCATGGCGCGTGCCACGACCGAATATCTGGTCGAGCTGGCACAGCCTGAAAAAGTCTGGGCACTCGGTGAAACCGGTCTGGATTATTATCACAGTACAGATTTTGTCGAAGAACAAAAAGCCTGCTTTGCCCGTCATATCCATGCTTCGCAAATGACCAAGAAACCGGTGGTGGTACATACCCGTGCTGCCAAGCATGATACCGTGGATATTATCCGTGCGGAAAAATCCACGCATGGCATCTTGCATTGCTTTACTGAAGATTGGGAAACTGCCAAAGCGGTTTTAGACTGCGGTTATTATGTCTCATTTTCCGGGATTATCTCGTTTAAAAATGCCCAGGATCTGCGCGATGTGGCCAAACAGGTTCCGCTGGATCGTGTACTGATTGAAACCGATAGTCCTTATCTTGCGCCGATGCCATATCGTGGTAAATCTAACGAACCTAAATACGTTCCTTATGTAGCCAAAGCGCTTTGTGATGTATATGATAAGTCGCTAGAAGAAATGGCTTCTATCACAAAGCAGAACTTTGAAAATCTTCTAAATTTAAAGTAAATAAAGTTATATAAAGTACAAGAGAGTTTATAGGGTGAAGATGGATCGTCAGGCTCAGTTTCGAGCAAGAGAAACCTTGATTTTTCAAGTCGCAGAGCAGCTCCTGCTGGAAAATGGTGAAGCAGGAATGACGCTAGATGCGCTTGCTGCTGAACTTGATCTGGCCAAAGGGACACTCTATAAACATTTTCAGAGTAAAGATGAACTGTATATGTTGCTGATTATCCGTAATGAGCGCATGTTGCTGGAAATGATTCAGGATAGTGATAAAGCTTTTCCTGAACATCTGGCCTTCTTTATGTTGCACCATTTACATCATCCGGAACGTACGGTGCTGTTCCATCAGATTGAAGAACGTCTGTCGACGACTGGCGTGGGAATTCAGCATCTATTCAGTGAACTGTATCAGGTACGCAAACAGCGTTTACGCCTGATCATCCGCATGACAGAAAGTTATCTGGTTTCAATTCATAGCCGCATGTCGGTGCGTGACTATCTGGCGTCGATCTGGTCACTGACCCATGGCGCCGCTGCAATTCTCAATTCCAGTTTTTATCAGCGTTATCTGGGTTCACGCGATACCTTGCGCGTGGCCTATATCGATCAAGCACTGGCTTTGCCAAAGCAGGTGCATTCTGCCGAGCAGTTTGCCTAAGGTTAGAGCTTAGTATGATCAGATCATCTCACAGCGCAGTTCGTGGCTTTACCCTCATCGAATTGATGGTGGTGATTGTGATTATGGGAATCATGGCCTCACTGGTATTGCTGAATACCAGTGGTGTCGATCAGCGTAAGGCCATGCAGGCACGCGAGATTTTGTTATTAGACTTGCAGCGGGTCATGCGTGAGGCGAATGACCAGTCCAGAATACTGGCGCTTGATATGCAACCCGCGACCGATGTCTCGCCATTTCGTTATGGAATTGTAGAATATCGTTCAGCAGCGCAGACTGAACAGAACCTGCAAAATGAAAAATGGCAGAGTTATACAGAATTTAAATTACGTAAGCTGCCGGATCATGTGTCTTTTCGGATTCAGGGGCTAGAACAACAGCGTTATGCCCGTGCGCAAAATCGTGATCTGACGCAGGCGAATTCTCCTCAATTGATCTGGCTGGGGAATGGTGAGGTCAAGCCGGTACGGATTCAGTTCTTTTTAGAAGATCGCGAAGTCGGCTCTGCGATTGAGGTGGATCATCTGGGCAAAATCAATGAAATCTAGATCTTTCAAGCAAAATGTGTGCTCTAGGGTGATCAAATCATTTAAATCGAGTGCTGATCGATTGCATTGTGGGCACTTCGAGCAGAGCTCTTGGTCTTGCGCAGCGGTGAAACAGCATTTCACTCATCGCAGCTCAGGCTTTACCTTGCTGGAAGTTATGGTTGCACTGGCAATTTTCGCCACCGCAGCCATGACGCTGACCAAAGTTGCAATGCAATATACCCAGTCAACCTCGAATGCCATTCTGCGCACCAAAGCACAGTTTGTTACCCTGAACGAAGTGGCTCAAATGGAAATCAATCAGCAATGGATGGATGGTACGGCCTCCAAACAGCTGACCCAGCAAGGCGAAACCTGGCAAATTGACAAGCGCAGTGAACCGACGATCAGTCCCAATGTGCAGCGTATTGAACTACAGGTCAGTCTGGTGAATCCGGATACCGGCCAGGTTACATCCGGGATCAGCAGCTTAATGTTCTTTAATCATCGCATGAACAATACGCCATGAAGCCTAAAGGATTTACCCTGGTCGAATTATTGGTTGCCATTGCAATCTTTGCAGTGCTGTCTGCTTTGGGCTGGAAAGTTTTTGATTATATTGTCAAAACCAAAGATCAAAATGCAGTACATGAACAGCGTCTAGGTCAGCTACAGGAAACCTATCAGCAAATTTTACGGGATACCGTACAGGCAGTCCCTTTAACGGCCAATATCAATAGTGATATTCAACCGGCTCTGGTTTTGCAAAATGGCCGTTTTAATTTTAGTAAAACTGGCGTGACTGATCCTCTGGAGGAGGGTATTTCGCCAGATGAACGCATTGAATATCAGTATCGGGCCGATGAACAAAAACTGTATCGACTGAAATATCGCAACCTGAATCAGACCGGTCGTGATCAACCTGAATCCAGTATTTTATTATCGGACGTTGAGCAATTTCAGGTTGTGGTGCTGAATCCAAATGAACTCACACAGTGGCCTGATTCTTCTATGGATTTAAATCAGCTAGAGCAGAAACAGCGCTTGCCCAAAGGCATTAAAATCAATTTAACCGTGAATGGCGTCAGCTATGAGTGGCTGTTTAGTTTATTAAATACGGACTTTTTGCTTGATAATCAGAATACAGGTCAACCCGGCTAAGAATCATAAAAAATGAAAATGAATAAACAGAGGCTGAAGCAGCAGCAGGGCATTGCACTGATTACCATTCTGGTGATGGTGGCATTGGCGACTATTCTGGCAGCCACGATTGCCCAGCGTCAGGCTGCAACTGCTGAAAGTACCGCCTATCTGATGCGGCAAAATCAGTCGCTGATGTATGCCAAAAGTGCCGAAGCCTTTTTTTCTGAATTACTGGTGGATGATGCTGAAAATGCCGCAGAGGTTGATCATCTACAGGAAACCTGGGCGCAGCCGATGCCGGCTTTTCCGGTCGATGACGGCTATGTTTCCGGAATCATCCAGGATGAATCGGGCAAGTTTAATTTAAATAGCCTGATCACTGCTGAAGATAGCGTCAATGAAAATGCCAAAGCATGGTTCGAGCTGATTTTAAAACGTGCAGGTTTGCCAGCGCAGCTCAGTGAAGCCGTAATTGACTGGCAGGATGAAAACGAGCTGGTGAGTGGAGGTATGGGTGCCGAATCTAATTATTATCAAGGCTTACCGAATGCCGCTTTACCGCCGAATGCAAAATTTCATAGCGTAGAGGAATTAAAGCTGGTACGTGGTTTTGAAGAAAATAAGTACAAACGGATAGCACCTTATCTGAGTGCTGCACCGATGCAGGAAAGTCCGGTCAATATTAATACAGCATCTGCTTTTCTTTTAGCCAGTATGGATGAAAAACTGGATGTGAATGCAGTACAACAATTGCTGGATCAGCGACAGGCCAATTTGGAACACTTTTCTAATGTGTCTGAGTTATGGTCACTCGAACCGTTTGCGCAAGTCGATGCTGCTAAGCGTAATCTGTTTAATAGCCTGCTCGGAGTGCAATCCAATTATTTTAAAGCTCAGATCGAAGTGGTCTTGAGTGAACGCAAGCGCCAGTTCAGTAGTGATCTGGTTCGTCAGGACAAACAGGTATATGTGGCTTATCGCAGTATGGCACCCTTTTAGTCAGGGCTTATTCAGTTATACTGTCAGTCTAAATCTGAACAGCAGCTTGATCCCTTTTCCCTATCAGGCTGAACAGCAAAATTAATCCTCAAAGCTGTAGTTTTGCTTTATAATCAAAATCAATTCACCTATTTTTTGACGACATTACGGCATATGTTAATTCGTAAGTTATTTAAGTTTGAGAATGCTCATATTGTGCGTAACTGCACGTCAGATCGCTGTAAGCGTTCGATCCATGGCCATAGTTATAAAGTCGAGCTACTGTTAAAAGCCTCGAAATTAGATCATGGGCAAATGGTCTATGACTTTGGTCTGCTTAAAGGTGTGATTAAGGATTTCTTTGATTCTTTCGATCATGCGATCTGTTTCTGGCAAAATGACGACCCGGAATATATTCAGGCTTGCAAAACTTTCAGTGCGCGATGGGTGTCGTTACCGGTATCACCATCGGCAGAGCAGTTTTCACGTATCTTTTTCTTTCTGGCGCAACAAGTGCTGGCATCGACCGTGACTCAAAATGGCGAAGGTGATGTCGAAGTCTATTCTGTGATTATGCATGAAACCGATACCGGTTATGCACAAAGCTTTTTAGAAGATATTCAAAATGAACAGATGGGCATTCTGAGTCTGGATCAAATTGAGTTCTCTGAACAGGTGCAAGCTGAATGGACCGATCCGGACATGTTGAACAAGCTGAAACAGGGCACAGCATTTCATAACCCGACTGTAGATTTACAGGTACAGATTTAAAGTCTGCGTGACTTTAAATCCATTGACATAGATTTAGGATTGAAGAATGTCTTTAAATGAACAGCAACTGGCCAAACTGAATAAGGTTCAGTTGGATGAAAGCTGGAAATATGGATTGAGTGAGTTTTTACTCAGTCCGAAAATGGACGAATTAAAAGCTTTTCTGATTGAAGAAAAAAAAGCAGATAAAACAATTTATCCTCCCAATCATCTGATTTTTAATGCCTTGAATACCACGCCGCTCGATCGGGTTAAAGTGGTCATTTTAGGGCAAGATCCTTATCATGGCCCGAATCAGGCGCATGGATTAAGCTTTTCGGTGCAAAAAGGGGTTGCATTGCCGCCATCTTTGCGTAATATTTTTCACGAGTTACATGCGGATGTCGGGGTTGAACGACCAAAGCATGGTGACTTGACGCATTGGGCAGAGCAGGGTGTGCTTCTGTTAAATGCAGTACTGACTGTAGAGGCAGGTCAGCCGACTTCGCATCAAAAGCGCGGTTGGGAAGAATTCACCGATCACGTCATTGATGTTTTAAATGAGCAGCGTGAACATATTGTCTTTATTCTTTGGGGCGCATACGCACAGCGTAAAGGACAGCGCATCAATCAGGACAAGCATCTCGTGTTAAAGGCCGCACATCCATCGCCTTTGGCCGCAAACCGTGGTGGTTTTTTTGGTTGTAAAGTATTTTCAAAATCGAATAACTATCTCAAACAACATGGCATTGAGCCTATAGATTGGCAGCTGGACGCATGACATATTCTCCCCTTACTAAAACTTATCATCCGGATTTGATCGTTGAAGAAGCGCATAATGGCTGGCGTATCGTTCGTTTAAATCGTCCAAAGTCTTTGCATGCTCTGGATGAATCGATTGCTTCTGCACTTTTGGAAGTATTTCAGGATTTTCATACGGATGACAGCGTAAAAGCGATCTGGTTAGATTCAACCACACCGAAAGCATTCTGTGCCGGCGGCGATGTGCGTAAATTACGTCAACTGGTCATTAACGATGAAGTGGCGGCTGCCAATAAGTTTTTTGAACAGGAATATGCGCTGGATCTGTTATTGCATAATTATGCCAAACCGGTTTTGGTCTGGGGTGAAGGTTATGTGATGGGTGGGGGCCTTGGTCTGTTTATGGCGGCACCTTTCCGTTTAGTGACGCCGTATTCGCGTTTGGCGATGCCTGAAATCAATATCGGTTTATATCCCGATGTGGGTGCAACCCGTTTCCTGGCCGATCGGGGCGCGATTGGTTTATTTACCGGCTTGACCGGTTCAATCATGACCGCTGCAGGCGCTTATGGGATTGGCTGGGCAACACATATTTGTGATGCACAGCGTGATTCAGTTTTAGATAAAGTGATTAATATCGACTGGGATCATTATCCTGCAGGTGACTTCCGTGCCATTGATGACACTTTAAATAGTATGCATCGTCCGGTAGGGCCAGGACCACTGCAAAACTCTCTGGATGTGATTCATAGTGTTTGTCGTGGTGTCAACTTCGAGCATGATTATGAATCGATTATCGGTCTCAGTGATGCGCGCAGTGACTGGTTGCGTCAAGCCAGTGAAAATCTGCAAAAAGGTTCACCAACTACAGCTGCATTGACCTGGTTGCTCTGGCAATGGGGTAAACAGGTACATTCCTGGAATGAAATTTTTGAACTGGAAACCCAGATTTCTGACTGGAAAATCCGTCATCATGATTTCGTTGAGGGGGTACGCGCGCGTCTGGTGGATAAAGACCTTTCTCCTGCATGGAAAAAGGGTGCAGATATGAGCTTAAAAGGTATTTTGTCTGCAAACCCTCCGGTGACCAATATTGAAAGCTGGGATGCCTTGCTAAAACAGTATGGTGTGATTTAAGTCTTACATGTCCGAAACACAACTGAGCGATGAATACTGGATGCAGCTTGCCTATGCGCAGGCTGCACTTGCTGCCGCACAGGGCGAAATTCCGGTGGGTGCGATTATTGTTAGTCAGCATCAGATCATTGGTCAGGGCTTTAATGCGCCGATTTCCTTAAATGATCCGACCGCGCATGCCGAGATTGTGGCGCTGCGTGATGCCTGTCAAAATATCCAGAATTATCGACTACCTGACGATGCAGTGCTGTATGTAACCCTTGAGCCGTGCACCATGTGTGTCGGTGCTTTGGTGCATTCACGGGTTTCACGGGTAGTATTTGGCGCATTTGAAGCGAAAGCGGGTTCACTGATCAGTGCACGTCAATTATTTGAAACGGGCTATTATAATCATGTATTTTCCTTTGAAGCAGGCTGCATGCAGCAGCAATGCTCCGAACAGCTTAGTGCATTTTTCAAGTTGCGTCGTGAGCAGAAGCGGCAACTCAGGTTACAAGAAAAATTATTAAATACGCAGAAATAAATCTACTTTATCGCTAAAATTCCTTAGTTTCAAATCTATAATTTCAGGAAAAATAATGCATAGCATTCAAGTAAAAAAAGAATTTCCGGCATCGATTGATGAAGTCTTTGATTTAATGTCTAAGCATGCCACCTATAATATTGCCTTTGCGCCGATGCAGGTTGAACGAATCAAGGATTCTGCAGATGCGGAACATCCGGATGGACTAGGTTCGGTGCGTGCTATGGGGGTGGGGCCGCTCAAGCCGCTGAAAGAGCAGATTACATTGTTTGAGCCGAATGCTCGTATTGAATATCAGATTATTAAAAATCCATTGATCAAGCATCATCTGGGGATTATCGAATTTGAAGCGCTGGCCGATGATAAAACCCTGGTCACCTATACGATTGAATTACAGGCGCGTGCGCCTTTTGTGAGTAAATTAATTCTTGCACAGTTACAGGCAGCGATTAAACTAGGCCTGACGAAACTCGCAAAATCTGTTTAAACAACAACGGGAAAGCAATGACAGTTCAAATTATTACCATTGATGGTCCAAGTGGGTCTGGCAAAGGCACGTTGGCAGCAAAACTGGCTGCACATTATCAGTTTCACTTATTGGATTCTGGCGCGCTCTACCGGCTTTTGGGTTTGTCATTGCATCACCATGATTTACTGGATTTAATGGATATTAAGTTGCCAGAATGCGTACAAATCGCAACAAATCTGGATATCCAGTTTGTCAGTAGCGAAACCGGGGTGCAGGTGTACTTGGATGGCGAAGATGTTTCCCAGACCATTCGAACTGAACGCGTCGGAGAATTTGCTTCAAAAGTTGCTGCAATTCCTGAGCTTAGAATGGCAATGGTTTCACGTCAACATGCTTTTGCACAGGCACCTGGTCTGGTGGCAGATGGCCGCGATATGGCCACAAGTATCTTCCCGCAAGCTCAGGCTAAAATATATTTGACTGCATCGGCTGAATCGCGCGCGCAAAGACGTGTAAAGCAGTTGCAGGGTATGGGGCTGGATGTTAAAATAAACGATATTTTAGCTAATATCATCGCGCGTGATAAACGAGATATGGAACGCACTGTCGCTCCACTCAAGCCTGCCGACGATGCTTACATTATCGATAGTTCAAATTTGAACATTGATGAGGTATTCCAGTTGATGACCACTTATGTGGACCAGCAGTTAGCCAATTAACCTGATTTTATCAGCAAACGCATAGCTTGATCAGTTTTATATGGACTATGTAGATGCTTAATTAAACCGGCCTTGTCTGATCCAAGACCGCTGACTTTATCGGAAATATCATGACCGAATCTTTTGCAGCCCTCTTTGAAGCAAGTGAATTAAACCTCAACGTTGAAAAGGGTGCAGTTATCCAGGGCGTTGTAGTAAGCATTGACTCTGATTGGGTAACTGTTGACACTGGCCTTAAATCTGAAGGCGTTGTTGACCGTGCTGAGTTCTTAAATGAACAGCGCGAACTTGAAGTTCAAGTTGGCGACACTGTAGACGTAGTTGTTGAAGCGCTTGACAACGGTATGGGTCAAACTGTTCTTTCTCGCGAAAAAGCTAAACGCGCTGAGACTTGGACTAAACTTGAAAAAATCTTTGAAGACGGCGAAATCGTTACTGGTGTTATCTCTGGTAAAGTTAAAGGCGGTTTCACTGTTGACATCGGTCCAGTACGTGCGTTCCTTCCAGGTTCTTTAGTTGATACTCGTCCTATTCGTGATACGACTCACCTAGAAGGCAAAGAGTTAGAATTTAAAGTAATCAAACTTGACGCTAAACGTAACAACGTTGTTGTTTCACGTCGTGCTGTTATGGAAGCTGAATCTTCAGCTGACCGTGAAGCTCTTCTTGCTCAGCTTGAAGAAGGTCAAACTGTTACTGGTACAATCAAAAACCTTACTGACTACGGCGCATTCGTTGACCTTGGTGGTATTGACGGTCTTCTTCACATCACTGATATGGCTTGGAAGCGCATCAAGCATCCTTCAGAAGTTGTTGAAGTGGGTCAAGAAGTTACTGTTAAAGTACTTAAGTTCGACCGCGAGCGTAACCGTGTTTCTCTAGGTCTTAAACAACTTGGCGAAGATCCATGGTTAGCGATCATGAACCGTTACCCTAAAGGTTCAATCGTTAAAGCGCGCGTAACTAACCTGACTGACTACGGTTGTTTCGCTGAAATCGCTGAAGGCGTTGAAGGTTTAGTACACGTTTCAGAAATGGATCACACGAACAAAAACATCCACCCATCTAAAGTTGTTCAGATCGGTGATGAAGTTGATGTTATGGTTCTTGAAGTTGATGAAGAGCGTCGTCGTATTTCTCTTGGTATCAAACAAACTCGTGCTAACCCATGGGAAGAGTTTGCTAAAGACCACGACAAAGGCGAAAAAGTTTCTGGTACGATCAAATCTATCACTGATTTTGGTATCTTCATCGGTTTACCAGGCGGTATCGACGGTCTAGTTCACTTGTCTGATATTTCTTGGAACGAACAAGGCGAAGAAGCGATTCGTCGTTACAAGAAAGGCGACACTGTTGAAGCGGTTATCCTTTCTGTAGACGCTGAAGGCAACCGTATCAGCCTTGGCATCAAGCAAATGAACAACGATCCGTTCAATGACTTCCTTGCTGCTAACGAACGCGGTGCGTTGGTTAAAGGTACTGTAACTGCAGTTGATGCGAAAGGCGCGACTGTTAAGTTAGCTGACGAAGTTGAAGCGACTCTGAAAGCATCTGAAATCAACCGCGATCGCGTTGAAGATGCAACTAAGTTCCTTGAAGTTGGTCAAGAAGTAGAAGCGAAGATCATCAACGTTGATCGTAAATCTCGCGCAATCAACTTGTCTATCAAAGCGAAAGACGAAGCTGAAGAGAAAGAAGCAGTTGCTAACTTGAAAACAGCGCCAGCTGCTGGTCAAGACAATGGTCCTAAGACGATTGGTGACCTGATCAAAGCTCAAATGGGCAACTAAGTAGACGTTTGAATTGTATTGTTAATGTAAGTTAACTAATACTTTTTATACAAATACTGTAAACGGTAGCGTAGTATTTAATTATTGCGCTACCGTTTTGTATTTAAACAGGTTATTATCGGGAAATAGATCCCAAGTAGCTTGATAATTAAAGAGGTCGCAGATGACTACTGAAGCACTTAATAAGTCTGACTTAATAGAGCGCATTGCATTAAAAAATCCGCATTTGGCCGAGCCTTTAGTGGAAGAAGCGGTTAAAATTATGATTGATCAAATGATAGAAGCTTTATCATCTGACAATCGTATCGAGATTCGCGGATTTGGTAGTTTTGCATTGCATCATCGTGAGCCACGCGTGGGTCGTAACCCTAAAACTGGTAAATCTGTAGAAGTGGCTGCAAAAGCAGTTCCGCACTTTAAGCCAGGTAAGGCCCTTCGTGATGCTGTAAACGAATCTGCAAATAAATAATTGTAAATATTTACGGGGTGTTCATGCGTTACGTTCTGGTCGTTCTTTTATTGGTGCTGTTTGGCTATTCATTGGCTTTGGTTTTGCAAAATGGTACCGAATTGTCCGTGGACTTGTTATTTACTCAAGTTCCTGCAATGCGTCTAGGATTATTGCTGCTCCTTACCCTATCTCTAGGCGTCGTGTTAGGCCTGTTATTGGGCGTTCAAATCTTCCGGGTTTTCCAGACCAATTGGGAAATCAAGCGATTACGTAAAGACATTGAACATCTGCGTAAGGAACAGTTGAATACAGCTAAGTTAATGGCCGCTGAAGCAGCAGCCCATACCCGGCATGAAAAAACTGTATTAGATATTACCAATGAAAATCAAAGCCCATTATAATGGGCTTATTTTTTGCCTATTTGAAGGGATAATCTCTTGAGTATCATTGTTGCACTAGATGCCAAAAGCCAATTTGATGCCTTAGCCATTGCAGAACAGCTAGATCCTGCCTTGTGTCGACTAAAAGTGGGCAAAGAGTTATTTACCCATGAAGGTCCAATCATTGTCAGAGCACTTCAAGACAAAGGTTTTGATGTATTTCTGGATCTGAAATTTCATGATATTCCAAATACGACTGCACAGGCAGTCTGCGCGGCAGCTGATTTGGGTGTATGGATGGTGAATGTACATGCATCTGGTGGCCGAAAAATGATGGAAACCTGTGTAGAGCGTTTACAAGCAGGCAACTATAAAACTCAACTCATTGCTGTGACAGTGCTGACTTCAATGGGTCGTGAAGACCTCAAAGATATTGGTCTGGATATTGAGCCAAATGAGCATGTCAAGCGTCTGGCTCAACTGACCAAAAACAGTGGCCTGGACGGGGTGGTGTGTTCAGCTCAAGAAGCAAAAATGTTACGTGAAACATTAGGCCAAGACTTTGCTTTGGTAACACCCGGTATTCGTCCTGAAGGTTCAAATGCCGATGATCAGAAGCGTATTGTGACACCGAAACAGGCGATGCTGAATGGTTCGACTCATCTGGTGATTGGCCGTCCTATTACCCAGTCTAAGAATATGCGTCAGACTTTAAAAGATATTTTGGCAACGCTTTAATATGATTTGAATGACAAAAAGCCTTTCAGTCGAAAGGCTTTTTTATATATTGAAAAAAATGGTTATAAAATAAAAAGGAAAAATGATGACTTCATCTGAACCACAATTAGAAAAAGAACAGAATGACGTGATTCAAAATGTTCAACAGGCGGAACAGCTTAAGCAACAAGAACAGCAACAACAGCAGGCAAGCTCAGCAGATTGGACAGCAGGGATCGATGTGGTCAGTTTGGCATCTGATGCCATCAGCCTTGCTTCGGATGTTATTGAAACAGTAGGCGATGCCTTAAGTGATATTGATTTAAGTTTTTAGTCAGCCCTTCTTGCTTGTGCTTCGTTTTAAAATCCTGCTTTAGAACTTAGTCAGGAAGGAGAGTTCCTCTTTAGAAAAGAGAGATTTAGGGAGATTGAGAAAGCAATAAAGCAATTAAATCGCTGCCAGTACACTCACCATGACTGGTGCTAACAGTGACAAAATAAATCCACTGACCATAGCATGCGGAATAAAATCGTGACCGCAAGCCTGCTTAACCATCGGTAAAGTCACATCCATTGCAGTTGCACCTGCTGCGGAAATGGCAGATCTCGGGTATCTCCAGCCCATACAATACATCAGTAAGATGGCAAAAATTTCTCTAAACAGGTCATTCATTAGTGCAATGCTGCCGAGTTCTGCATTTCGAAGCTCGGTCACGACAACGCCTGACATTGAGTAAAATCCATAGCCTTGTGACAGCATGATCAAATCTTTCAGGCCAATCTGTGTGTTCCAGAATGAATACAGCATAACTGCGAATAATGAACCGAAGATACAACCGATCGGAACCAGAAGAATTTTGATATTTAACCAAGAACGATCCAGTGGCGAATAAGCCAGATCTAAACCAATGAAAAACATAAATATCAGTAACAAATGCCAGGTGCTAATGTGCAAGGATAAATCAAACAGACTCAAGCCAGCATGTAAAAAGTATCCGCCTGCGAGTGCCAAAAAAGCATAACTCATATTCAGTAAGGATTTAATTACCAGATCAAGGGATATTCTGCCTGAACTGGGAAGAAAACCAGCCCACTTGAACAGCAAATAGCAAATAGCAAAAGCACCGAGTGATGTCAGAAAGGCAATGCTGATGGATGTACTCAGAATCTGTAGGGGATGCTGTAATTCATCCACAAGCTGTGAGAATTCAAAGGCAATCGCAATCAGTAACACATAGCTGAAATAAGGTAAGAGCTTGAAACAGATTTTAATCAGCGATACTGGAATCCGTTTCGCCAAAGCAAAACCGAGTGCCAAACAGAGAAGAAGCTGAAAGATGAGCCAAAGCGATTGCATAAGTTTAATAGATTGAAAAAATTATCTTTAAATTATGCCATCGCTTGATGCTAGATGGTGAAAAGCTTTTAGCTAACTTTATTGAATAATCGATAATCTGCGGTATTGGGTTTCTTGGTTTTCAGCCAGTATTTCCAGGTATAAGTCGGCCATAAGGCAAAATTCTTGCCACCTTCCTGCTGATACCAACTGATACAGCCAGATTGCCATACGGTCTGTTCAAACATATGTTGCACCTGCTGATTAAATGTATCTTGCGCCTGCTCTTTGACCATAATGGCATCGCTATATGATTGATCGACCCGCTGCATGAGCTGCAAGATATAGTCAACTTGTGCCTCAATCATAAAAATCACAGAGTTGTGTGCCAATAGGGTATTTGGGCCCAGTAATTGAAACAGGTTTGGGAAACCTTTCATGCAAATTCCATAATAACTTTCAGCCCCCTGTTTCCAGACCTCATTGAGCTGTAGATTATCCAGCCCAGTACATTGAAAATTCTTCATATAGATGCGTGGATCGGTAATGAACCCGGTGCCATAAATCAGACAGTCAATTGGCCGCTCCTGACCATCTTGGGTAATGATGCTATTTTCAGTGAGTTCCTGAATCTTTTCAGTCACCAGTTCTACATTCCTGCGGTTAAAAGTCGGGAAATAGCTATTGGAAACCAGAATACGTTTACAACCCATGATGTAATCCGGAGTGAGTTTTTGAGCTAACTCAGGATCTTTAATCTGGTATTTGATGAACAGTTCTGCCAGTTTCTGGGTGTATTTCATGATTCCGGGTTTAACGATGGGGATGACCCGCGATTCATTTGACCAATATAAGCGGGCACGGTGCAGTTTTCGGAACCAGTCATATTTTTCAAATAGTGTCTTTTCGAGAGGGTGATAGACACGTTCATCGCGAGGAATGATCCAGGCTGCAGTACGTTGCATGACATAGAGTTGTTTGCATTGTGGGGCAATTTCCGGAACATATTGAATGGCGCTGCCACCTGTGCCAATCGATGCGACATTTTTGCCATTTAAATCATAAGTATGATCCCATTGTGCAGAATGAAAGACTTTCCCTTGAAACTTCTCAATACCGGGGATAGGTGGAATCTGGGGAATGTGCAAAGGCCCTGAAGCAAATATGACAAATTGGGCTTCCAGGATACTTTGATCTTGTAACTGCAATTGCCACAGACAGCGCTCTGCCTGGTAATGCGCTGAAAGGACTTCAGTATTTAAGCGGCAGAAAGCACGTAGCTTATAATCGTTTACCAGATCCTGAATATAGGAAAATATCTCGGGTGCTTCGGCATAGCGTTTTGACCAGTTGCTTTTCGGCGCAAATGACAGGGAATATAAATGTGACTGCACATCACAGGCTGCGCCAGGGTACTGGTTGTCTCGCCAGGTTCCACCAAATTCATTGCCTTTTTCCAGCAGAATAAAATCATGGATGCCTTGCTGCTGTAAACGTATTGCCATGGCAATACCGCCGAAACCGGCGCCAATAATGGCAACTTTGGTATGAGCGTGGGAGCGTGTGACAGTGGCATGATCTAGCATTCGTACATTCCTTGTTTATTTTAATGTTGGATATTTATCGTAATTTGCTCCTAAACGATTAGACATAAAATTGATCTAAACGGCAATAGCCGACACATTATTTTTATAGTACAACTAGTGCAAGCACATTGTATTTGTATGGTTATGAAACGTTCTGTTCTCAGTCTGATGTATTTGATTCAAGGGATGCGTAAGGCTGGCATGCAGGTCGATCAGAAACTGCAAAACATTGGGTTGCGTGTAGATGCCTTTGATCCAAGCTCGGTGATCCATCCGAGTCTGGAACATGATGTGCTCAAGGTGGTGGGGCAGGAAATTCAGCCTGAACAGGGATTATTGATTGGCCAGCATTATGCTTTGGCAGGTTATGGCCCCTTACTCATGTTGCTGGTGACCAGTCCTACGGTACGTGATGCACTGAATCAGGTGATCCGTTTTCAGCAGTTGACGCATTTGACCGGTCAGTTGGCCTTGCAGCAAAGCGAGCATCATAGCGCGCTGTGTTATCGAGCAAAGCAGCAGGATGATCATTTGGGAATGTTGCTGGCACAGGCGGAGATTTCCGGAACGTTTAAGTTTATCCGGGAAATTTACAAATTGATGGGCTTATCCAAACCGGATCTGCGGATCGAGTTGCCATTTGCCCATCCAGAAGATCTGAATACCTTAAAGGTCTACCATGATTATTATGGAACACAGGTACAGTTTGATGCATCTCGGGCAGCATTCTGGTTTGATGAAGCAGTGCTGGATATTAAAATTCCCTCTGCGGATGCGGTCACTTTTGCTGTCTATGAAGCCAAATGTCTGGCTGAAATGGAACGTTTGCAACAGGATGAGCAGACGCCGATTGTGGTGCAGCGTGTTCAGGATTATCTGGAAATACAAAGTGGTTTGATGCCGAGCATGGCCGAAACTGCGCAGGCGCTAAATATTCCGGAGCGAACCTTGCGGCATCAGTTACAGCAGTGCGATACCAGTTATAAACAGATTCGCGAAGACATTATTAAAGATAAGGCTTTGCGATTGATTGAATATAAACAGTATTCAATTGAAATGATTGCAGAGTTGTTGGGCTATTCCGAGCCGGCTGCTTTTAACCATGCCTTTAAACGCTGGTTTGGGCAAAGCCCTCGGCAATATGTGAAATAGCCTAAGCTTGTTTATGCCAAAGTGTTATAGTGTGTTGATTAAACTCCGCTATAATTAAATTGATCCCAAATAGTACGAAACTCTATGTCCGATTTTAATTCACAGCACAGCACCGCCTTTAGTCCGATTTCTCCTGCAGAACGTTATGCACAAGCAATATCTTCGGGACAGTTTATGCCTGATGATGCACAGGCAATGGCAGTACATGAACTGAATCGTGTCTGGCTGGAATTGATTCAGCGTTTTAAGGCCTCGAAAAAAGCCTTTCGCCGTTTTCGCCGTCAGACTTCTCCCAATGGCGTGTATATGTGGGGTGGTGTGGGTCGTGGCAAAACCTGGTTAATGGATCAGTTTTATGATTCGATTCCATTTCGCCGTAAAACCCGGATGCATTTTCACCACTTTATGCAGCATGTGCATCGTGAATTAAATAAGCTCTCTGGGCAGCGTAATCCGCTGGATCTGGTCGCGGATCAGATTTATAAAGACGCGGTGATTATCTGTTTCGATGAGTTCTTTGTATCCAATGTCACCGATGCCATGATTCTGAGTGATCTGTTCCAGAAACTATTTGAACGCGGGATTACTTTGGTTGCAACTTCGAACATTGCCCCAGATGGTTTGTATAAAAACGGGATTCATCGTGACCGTTTCCTGCCGACGATTGAACTGGTCAAGAAAAACTGTGTGGTGTTAAACGTCGATGCCGGCGTCGATTACCGTTTACGCGTATTAAAACAGGCGCAGTTATTCAAATTCCCATTAACCCATGATCATAAAAACTGGATTGCGCAACGTTTCAGTGCTTTGACTCAGACGCAAACCTGCTCTGAAGAGCCGATTATCATCAATAACCGTATTGTGGAAACTGTGTCACATACCGAAGATGTATTGTGGTGCGAGTTTTCTGAGCTGTGTCTAAAACCACGTAGCCCGGCTGACTTTATTGAAATTGCCAATATTTATAATACGGTTTTAGTCAGTAATGTGCCGCACCTGACCGATTTCCTCAATGATGGGACGCGCCGTTTTATTTATCTGGTCGATGAGTTCTATGACCGTGGTGTCAAACTGTTATTGACCTCGGAAGATAATATTATTGATATTTACCAAGGTGAAAAACTAGTCTTCGAAATTGAACGGACGCGTTCACGTTTACTGGAAATGCAGTCGGATGAATATCTGAATTCTGAACATCGTCAGATTCAGAAAACTACTTCAAGTGAGTAGGAAGCAGAATAAAAGCGCTGGTCATTGACTGGCGCTTTTTTATAAAAATAAGCAGGTAAATGATCGACAACTAGGGCCAAACATGGCTTAATCTTGATCTAAATATGATCGTGTATAACTAGAATGCATAATTTTTACTCGAAAATCTGAACTTAAGTCTAATTTCTACATTTCGAAAACTTTATACACTGTCATTAGGGTATTTAGCAGAATGATATCTCAATGCGGCTGAGCGACGTCTGATATGTTTATGAGGGTACTCATATTATGAAAAATGCTCAGTATTTAGCAATTTGATAATACTATTCAGCTAGATTTTAATCGGTATACTAGAATCTCTTGTATAAAAAGTAGCAATATCAGGAAAGACAATGACTGCACGTATTCAAAAAGGCAAGTTAGCGATTGCTAAAGAACTTTACGATTTTATCGAAAATGAAGCACTACCAGGTTCTGGTTTGGATAGTGAAACTTACTGGAAAAACTTTGAACAAGTCGTTGTTGATCTTAGCCCTAAAAATAAAGCACTTTTGGCTAAGCGTAATGACATTCAAGCGAAAATCGATGAATGGCACCGCAATAACACATTTGAATTACAAGCTTACAAAGCTTTCTTGACTGAAATTGGCTACTTGTTACCAGAAGTAGAAGATTTTCAAATCAGCACTGAAAATGTAGACGAAGAAATTGCCGTATTGGCCGGCCCACAGCTGGTGGTACCGGTACGTAATGCACGTTACTGCCTCAACGCAGCCAACGCACGTTGGGGTTCTCTCTACGATGCACTTTATGGTTTCGACGTGATCTCTGAAGAAGATGGCGCGGAAAAAGGTAAAGGCTATAACCCGAAACGTGGTGAGAAAGTTGTCGCATTTGCGAAAAACTTCCTTGACGAAACTTTCCCATTGGCACAAGGTTCACACGCAGACGCAACTCAATATGCAGTTGATGGCAACGCACTGGTTGTAACATTAAAAGATGGTTCTACAACGACTGTTGCGGATAGCGCTAAATTTGTTGGCTTCAATGGCGAAGCGTCAGCACCGACTGAAATCGTATTTAAAAATAACGGTCTGCACGTTATTGTGCAAATTGATGCAACGAGCCCGATTGGCCAGACTGATGCCGCTGGCGTAAAAGACGTAGTTCTTGAAGCTGCAGTTACCACCATTCAGGATTTGGAAGACTCGATTGCAGCGGTTGATGCTGAAGAAAAAGTGGAAGGCTATCGTAACTGGTTAGGTCTGATGAAAGGCACTTTAGAAGAGTCCATTCAGAAAAATGGTAAAACAGTTACCCGTACACTGAATGCAGACCGTACTTTCAAAAATGTGGAAGGTGGTGAAACCAAGGTTCATGGTCGTTCATTGATGTTGCTGCGTAATGTCGGTCATTTGATGACAAACCCTGCCATTTTGGTCGATGGTGCAGAGATTTTTGAGGGCATCATGGATGCCTTGATTACACCATTGTTGTCTTTTGCCGACATCAAAGGTGAAAATACCATCAAGAACTCGCGTCAAGGTTCAATGTATATCGTTAAACCAAAAATGCATGGTCCTGAAGAAGTGGCATTTGCCGTTGAATTGTTTGAACGTGCGGAACAGGTACTGGGTTTGCCTGCAAAAACTTTAAAAATCGGGATTATGGATGAAGAGCGCCGTACTTCTGTAAACCTGAAGAACTGTATTGCACAAGCCAAAGACCGTACTATTTTCATCAATACAGGCTTCATGGACCGTACCGGTGACGAAATCCATACCTTTATGGAAGCAGGCCCATTCGTACGTAAAGGCGAAGTCAAAGGTCAGATCTGGTTCCCGGCTTATGAAAACCGTAACGTGATGATCGGTCTGCAAGCAGGTTTACGTGGCAAAGCGCAAATCGGTAAAGGCATGTGGCCAAAACCAGATATGTTGCTCGACATGTATAAAACCAAAACTGAACATCCGGAAGCAGGTGCGAGCTGTGCATGGGTGCCATCACCAACAGGTGCGGTAATTCACGCGATTCACTATCATCAGATTAATGTTGCGGATCGTCAGCAAGAGTTATTGGCAACTGAAGCCTTGTCACTAGATGACTTGTTAACGCCACCATTAGCAACAGACACTAACTGGTCTGAAGAAGAGAAAACCAAAGAACTTGAAAATAACTGTCAGGGGATCTTGGGTTATGTGGTTCGCTGGGTAGACTTAGGTGTAGGTTGTTCTAAAGTACTCGATATCAACGATGTCGGGTTAATGGAAGACCGTGCGACTCTACGTATTTCTTCACAGCACGTGGCGAACTGGTTGCGTCATGGTGTGGTAAGCCGTGAGCAAGTAGAAGAAGTGATGCAGCGTATGGCGAAAATTGTAGATCAGCAAAATGCCAATGATCCGTTGTATACGCCAATGTCTGCAGACTTTGCCAACAATATTGCATTCCAGGCAGCGTCTGACCTGATCTTTAAAGGTGGTGAACAGCCATCAGGTTATACCGAGCCACTTTTACATGCAGCACGTTTAAAGTTAAAAGGTTATACAGGTGACTAATCCCGTCTAACTTAAAAAAGCCTCTTCGGAGGCTTTTTTATTGTCTAATGGTAAGCGGCTGTCTTTCTGACTAGAAATTTTTCAGTTGAACTCTTAAAGTGGAGCAAAGCTTGCGAGGAACAATAAAATGATGACGGTATATCAGGACTTAGACCAGCAGTTTATTCATGGTCAGTGGCAACATGGAACTTCAACCAAAATCATAAAAAATATCAATCCTTTTACCCAAACCGAAATTATGAGTCTTGCAGCTGCCAGCTCTGTCGATGTAGACAGTGCGTATACGGCAGCAGAACAGGCTTTTCAACAGGGTGTTTTGAATTCCATTGAAGTCCGTAAAACAGTATTGCAAAATTTAATTAATATTATTCAGCAGCGCCGTGCAGAAATCATTGACTGGCTGATTATTGAATCAGGCAGTACGCGCATTAAAGCCGGCCTTGAGGTAGATGCTGCCTTGGGGATTATTCACGAAAGTCTGGCATTTCCAGATCAGCTGAAAACTGAACAGCTCGAAAGCAAAGATCCAGTACGGAAAAGTTTGGTCTTGCGTAAACCTTTAGGCGTGATTGCAGTCATCAGCCCATGGAACTTTCCATTTCATCTGTCCTTGCGTTCAGTGGCGACAGCGATTGCCTGTGGCAATACGGTTGTCTTGAAACCAGCCAGTGATACGCCGGTGACTGGCGGTACATTAATCGGGAAATTATTTGAAGAAGCCGGTTTGCCTCCGGGTGCATTGAATATTATTGCCGGTGCTGGCAGTGAAATCGGGGATTATTTTGTCGAGCATTCAGTGCCAAAAATGATTTCATTTACCGGCTCGACTGAAGTGGGGAAAAGTGTCGGCAGTAAAGCTCTGGCCAGTTCCAGAATCAAACGTTTGGCACTGGAACTGGGCGGCAATGCACCCTTGGTGATTCTGGATGATGCCGACCTTGATCTGGCGGTTGAACTGACCTTGATGGGGCGTTTTATGCATCAGGGACAAATTTGCATGAGTACCAATCGGGTCATTGTCGATGCATCTATTCATGATGCTTATGTGGATAAGCTTCTGGATCGGGTCAAAATGATTCCAGTGGGCGATCCGAATCTGGAAGATACCATCATCGGGCCGATCATTAATCGGAGTCAGGTCAAAAAGCATCAACAGATCATTCAGACAGGCAGCGAGCAGGGCGCACAGCTGGTATATGAGGGCGGAATTGAAGGAAATCTGGTCTATCCGCATATTTTCATTAACGTCGCAGCCGATTCTGATTTAGCACAACAAGAAAGCTTCGGTCCGATTTTACCGATCTTAAAAGCACGTGATGAGGCCCATGCTTTAAATCTGGCCAATGCAACAGAGTTCGGTTTGTCCAGTGCAGTCTGTACATCAAATATCGAACGCGGCAGCGCTTTTGCGGCACAACTGGATATTGGCATGACCCATATTAACGGGATCAGTGTTGCAGATCAGTCGAATGCACCCTTTGGCGGCGAGAAAAACTCAGGACTCGGACGTTTTAATGGTCGCTGGATTTTTGAGGAGTTTACCCGGACACACTGGTTGACCATACCGAATTCATGATACTCAAATCTATATCAATATTACAGGTTTGGCTCAAACATCAGGTTATAATCGAGTGGTCGAATGATTTACATTAATCCGCCATGTGTGCCAACTTTAAACCTTTAAGCTTAGAACAATTGCATAATCTGGGGTTGCCCGAAATTCCCTTTGAATATCCGGAAGAGGTCTATCCCAATTATGCTACACCGCTGTTATTTCATTCAGCTCAAGGACTGGAATGGCGGTCGGTAAATTTTGGCCTGATTCCAAAATGGGCAGAAGATAAAAGTATAGCTACCAAGACCTATAACGCCAGAAATGAAACTTTATTGCAAAAGCCAACCTTTGCTGAAGCCACTGCCAAATGTCATTTTGGGGTCATTCCTGTTGCCGAGTTTTATGAGTCCAAATATTTTGACAATAAACCACAGCGTTGGGGTATAAGACGTCAAGATGGTCAGGCGACTTTTATTGCGGCAGTATATGAGATTACACGAGTACAAGGGGAAATTGTACGATCTGCCAGCATGATTACGATGGATGCCATTGACCATCCGATGATGAAAGAATTTCATGAGCCTGGAAATATC
Source organism: Acinetobacter sp. YH12105 (assembly GCF_013419095.1). Taxonomy (NCBI): domain Bacteria; kingdom Pseudomonadati; phylum Pseudomonadota; class Gammaproteobacteria; order Moraxellales; family Moraxellaceae; genus Acinetobacter; species Acinetobacter sp. YH12105. Next base: position 141,827 of record NZ_VPAU01000001.1, on the reverse strand, counting down.
AAACGTTCGGTGATCGTAATTCCGCATGAGCGACTACAAGAATGGCTGACACTGAGTCATCCGGATATTCGGAGTTTTGTACACGGCTTTCCGGAAGAAGAGTTTGAATGTTCACATGTTCCCAAAGAAAAAATCAAAAAAGCCAGCCCACAACTGAACTTTTTTGATTCTTAGAAAGCTCCGGTGAATTATTTATTATTGAAAGTATGCCAATTCGCCAGCGTCTATTTAAAAATAAAAAGTAGGGCTTTTAACGAGCCAGGTTTTTAAAAATATGACGTAAACTTTCCATGGTTTTTTCAATTTGCAAAGGCGTCAAGCCTTCAAATGACTGCTCTAGTACTATATTGGTCAGATCATTGATCTTATGTGTCATTTGCATGCCTTTTTCGGTCAAAAATACCCGGGTAATTCGTGCATCATCTTCACATGAATAAGTCTCAACCAGACCCTCATCTTTTAAGCGATAAACAATTTTAGTGGTGGTCGACATTTTAGATACGACCATCTCTGATAAGTCGGATACACTCGCATGCGGTTTGGATTTTAAGGCAAGAAGGATACGGCGGCGCGAATTGTCGACACCATATTTTTTAAGTGCGTGATCGACATTAAGTACATATTGAGCATGAACCTGAGTAACCCAATAATAGGGAAAGTTTTCTAAATTAAATTCTTCCGTACACGGTAAAAATTTTGCATATTTCTTAGTCATGAAATGTTCCTTGTATTTATTTTTCTAGGGCCCGTCCATTTTATGAAAAAGTTTATGCATGTTTCAACCTTTATTTTAAAAATGTTAAAGAGATTGCACTTTTTAGTTTTTCTTAATAGCCCCAGAAGTCGAGCAGTTCTGCATATGCGCTGATTCAGGACAGAGAATGGCCATTTTAAATCGGATGAAAGGCAATAATATTTTGTGTAAAATTAATACTTAATTGTATATTTCTGAGGCGGAATCATTTTCCGCAATGGTTTGTCATTCGACAGCATGATTCGCTTATCGGCCAAAATGCAATCACTCTGATTTTAATCAACCAGACAATTTTGCTGATGGATCTATGCAGTTATGCGGAGGAATTTCCCCATTAAAAAATTCAAGCCCTATTTTAACTGATTGCTTTTTTAATCGGTATATATTTGATGGCTGAATTTTTAGTTCACTTTAAAAGTGGTTGAGCTAATGAATGGTAATTACTGCATATTTTTAATTAAAGTAAAATAATTTGTGAAGAAAAAATTAAGTTTAATGCGTTTTATACACACTGATTAATGAAAAAAGTCTAAGGAAAATCATAATCATGTAATTTTTTTATAAATTAATACATTACAAAATACTCAGTTTATGCATAATGGAATGGTCTTAAGTTACATAGGTTAAATTTAATGGATCCCTCGCCGTGCGTTGATCTTCCATCTCTATTTCTAGCTTACTCGAACGGGGTAGTTCTCTAATGGAATTTTTATTAGATCCCGGAATTTGGGTAGGTTTAATTACTCTTATTATTCTTGAAATCGTTTTAGGTATTGATAACCTAGTCTTTATTGCCATTCTGGCTGAAAAACTTCCTCCTGAACAACGTGATAAAGCTCGTGTCATCGGTCTTTCACTCGCATTATTGATGCGTCTGGGCCTGTTGTTTGCCATTGCTTGGCTGGTCACTTTGACTCAGCCGCTGATCACCCTGTTTGACTGGACCTTCTCTGGTCGGGACTTGATCTTGTTATTTGGTGGCTTGTTCTTGGTGTATAAAGCCGTCACAGAGTTACATGAAAAGATAGAAGGTAAGCCTGAAGTCAAATTGACCACTAAGGTGGTTTATGCAAGTTTCACTGCTGTTGTTGCCCAAATTGTGGTTTTAGATGCTGTATTTTCTTTAGATTCAGTGATTACTGCAATTGGTATGGTCGACAATATTTACGTCATGATGGCTGCAATGATTGTTGCGATGGGTGTAATGCTACTGGCATCGAAACCATTGACCAATTTTGTAAACCGTCATCCAACTGTGGTGATTCTGTGTCTAAGCTTCCTGCTTTTGATTGGTATCAGTCTGATTGCAGAAGGTTTTGGTTTCCATATTCCAAAAGGCTATATCTATTCAGGTATTGGTGTCGCGATCTTGATCGAAGCGTTCAACCAGTTCGGCCAGCGTAATGCAGCAAAGCATGAATCTAAGATTCCTTTGCGTCATCGTACGGCTGATTCTATTTTGAAGTTAATGGGCGGCAAGCTGGAAACCACTGATACTGACAAAAATGAAGCTCAAGAAGCCTTTGCAGATGAAGAACGTTACATGATTGGCGGGGTATTGACCCTTGCAGAGCGTTCAGTCGCTTCGATCATGACACCGCGCAGTCAGATTTCATGGGTCGATCTAGAGGATAGCCCGGAACAGATCCGTGAAAGAATTCTATCTGTTCCCCACAGCCTGTTTCCGGTATGTCGTGGCAGCCTGGATAAGGTGATTAGCATCGTACGTGCCAAGGAATTACTGGATGTGCTGGAAGAACCGGAAGAGTTAAAAGCCCTGATCAAACGCCATCGTCCAATTTATATCTTTGAAAAGATGAAAGTTATTGATGCGATCAATACTTTGCGTACCTCTAAAGGCTCTTTGGTCTTGGTGAGCGACGAGTTTGGTAATGTACAGGGTTTGATCTCACCACTAGATGTATTTGAAGCCATTGCCGGTGAGTTCCCGGATGCAGACGAACAACTTGATTTGGTCAGAATTGACGATTCCCACTGGATCGCTTCAGGTATGCTGGATCTGTATCAGCTTGAGCTTGAACTCGGCATGATTGATCTGATTGATGAAGATGCTGGTTATATCAGTGTTGCGGGTCTGATTCTGGATAAAACCAACAGTGTGGTCGAAGTCGGTACTGAATTGGATTATCAAGGTGTACAGTTCAAAGTCACTGAAATTGAAAGCAATCGTATCAAATCAGTCAGTATTCATTACGCGGCTTAAACACTTGCTTTGTTCAAATCTTGAAGGTCAGTTGCTCTAGTGGCAGCTGACTTTTTTTAATGCATCTTTTCTCAATTGTCCTTATTAAAACAAAGTGAGGTCATTGTTCAGACAGATTTTTTATCATTCGATGCAGACTATCACTCAAGTTGGATATTGAGCTGAATGGCTTGATATTGCACTAGAGTTTTAAGTCTAAAAGCCAGATTCGTAATGCAGCATAAGCAGAATCACATACTGGATATTGATCAAGAGAGCCTGTTAATTAAAGCTTAAAAGTAACATTCAAATCCTGCTGAATAATTAAATTATAATTCACATGATTTCAGCTGGGATCATGTGAAAACAGATCAAACAAAAGTTTGATTCCTTTGGTGGAAATCGGTAGTTAAGTTACATTAAGTTATATGAAGCCTACTCAGTTAACCACCGATCATGCTCAAAATAGTTTCAGCGTAGGATTCAGAAGCAACCTATCTCTTCAGAAATTAGTAGAAGATGTGAGCGATGTACAGCTAAAAGTGGGGTGTCAGGTCTATGCAAACCTGCAAACACCCCTTAAAGCTGCTAGCAAACTAAACTGCTCCCGGCAAAATTTGAAAGTTGGCGTATTGTCGAATGCTTTCAGTATTAAGTTGATGGACTTCATCCAGAAAAGCCACATTAAAACGGCCAAGCTGTGGCGCACGTTCAAAAGCCCGTTGACCTGCAATTGCAAAATGCACATGTGCAGCGAGTGCCGCGATTGCGGGAGAACTTACAGCACTATAGGCTGCAATCAGTGCACCAAGTGCACAACCGGTGGCCGTGACTCGCGGTTGTAAATATGATCCGCCTGATACTTGTATTACCGGATAATCTCTGGAAATGATGTAATCAGATTCACCGGAAATCGCGACACAGTCACAATGCGCCAATAAGCTTTGTGCCTGTAAATAAACATCGGCACTATTGATGGTACTGTCCACACCTTTGGATTCGATCCGCTTGCCGGCCAAAGCACCAATTTCAGAGGCATTGCCCCGTAAAATTGTCGGATGGGAATTGAGTAACTGATCTACCGTATTCGAGCGCCAATGCAGTACCGTTCCATAACCAACCGGATCCAGTACCCATGGTTTTTTCAGACGATGTGCCGTTTCCGCAGCAATGTGCATGGCCTGTACTTGTTCGGTGGTCGGTGTACCCAGATTGAGATTGATCGCAGCTGCAATTTTGGCAAAGCTTTCGGCCTCAAAAGGATTATCGATCATGGCGGGGGAAGCATTGGCAGCCAACACCACATTGGCCACATAATTACTGGCCACGGCATTGGTCATGATATGCACCAATGGCTGATGTTGCTGTAACTTTAACCATGCCTCGCAGATTTGATCCAGAAGCGTGTGCTGTAGTGCTTGCGTAGAAGTATTCATAATGATCATCTGTCAAAAAGTAATCTAAGTCGTATCTTCGCTCAGCGGGTAAAATAATGGTCCTGATGCTTACAGCTACGGCAGAACAGGCTGACATAGTCACTGGCATCATAATCCACCGAAAGCTCCTGTGAACCGCAGTGCATACAACGTTTCTGCGAATAAAATTTCAGGCGCGGTTCAATTTTATGCCATGAGCGCCAGACCGGCTGAAAGAAAATATTCTCATCATAACCCAGGAATCGATAAAACAGGATTTCACTCATCTTGCTGAAGGCCAGTTGTGGCGGGCGTGGCAGGGTAGAGGTTTCCCATTTTTCCGTGACAGAACGTTCCCGATACTGTTGTAAGGTTTTTTTCAGCAGATTGGTATTAATAAAATTTTCATTGCGTGGCTTAAGCGCTTTTTGCTTATATAGATATTCCAGTGCGGTCTGTACCAGATAATAAATCTGCCCCACTGCCAAGACATCTAAAAGGCGATAGCAAAAGGTCTGAAAGCTCTGATTTCCGGCAATCTGCACATTCCAGCTACGACAGTAAAATTGCGCAAACTGAATGATCTCCTCATATAGCAGACAATACAGGGCATCTTTGACTTCATCTGCACTTTTAAAGGGCACACCTTGACTCAGGTTCTGATAAAACCAGTTGCGTAGTTGCTGGGTAATGCTGAACAGGCTCGGTTCAGAATAGCCATCCAGACGTACATTAATATAATAGTGCTGATTTTCCTGTTGCACATCTTTGGGAATTAAAATCTGTTCTCTGAGCATATTTTTGACCAGACCATGTTGAAACAGATAGTTCGGACTGATGGAAAAATAGCGAATTTGATGCCAGTCGATATATTCGCGGTGCTGGCTATATTCCTGTACTTGTTCATCTAAAATCGAAAGTAGAAACAGTTTATTGATAAAACTGAGCTGATTGAGCTCAGGAACCGGCCGGTCCTGTTTTTTATGATAGAGACGATTTTCCTGTAAACGGACTTCCTTGAGCATGCGTTTACGTTGGGCCAGACACTGTGCGCAATAACAATTATTTTTTTGATCCGGATGAAGCTGATGCTGGCAATGGCTGCATTCATGGTAACTCATCTCCTGATCATACTGTTCCGCCTCAATCCAATACATCGATGCCTTACATAGCGGGCAGTGGGTGCTTTCATCAAGCTGTTTTTGCAGAACACTGAATACCATGGGCGCGAGCAACTTTAGAATGGACGGGCATTTGATTATACACCGCTGATGCGAGGCAAATGTAGTTGACTGATGCTATTTTACGTCAGCAAAAAATATACGCGCACATGAAAAGAGCTACCGAAGTAGCTCTGATCTTAAAAACATGAAATGACGGGTTTTAGACTGGGCATGGTAAGGTTTCGTCTTGTTGTCCGCGATGTTTGGCGTGAATTAAGGCTTGAACTTTTTTAGATGGAACTTTCTTGGTACCGAGGGCATCGTAGCTGTTGAGAATGGCAGTCACTTCATGTGCCTGAAGAGGAATACCTTCACAGCTCATCAAGAGTGCAATGACTTTATGGTCAATATTGGCCTGATCCAGTGTTTGCAGGGTTTTGATATTTTCCATTCGTACAATATGTTTTTTTAAGTACATGGCTCACCTCATGGTTATCATTATTCTTTAATTTTAAGGGCGGGGAAATACAGCTTAACTCTAGCAAGAAGTGTGCTTATTTTTTAATCTGTATTTGTGAAGTGTAATTTGGATATCAATATATATCTTTAAATCAAAGATTTATAATAATGTAAGAAATTATGATTCTGGCTGTTTATTTGGCATAGATATTTCTTAAGCTTAATCGAATGCTGCACAATTAGGCAAAATGCATTGAAAGTGGTGCGTACAATGCCCATATTAGAGCGAACAATACAAATGCACAGACAGCGTTTAAAACTTGGCGTATGATTTTGACATGAACAATGTCGAATAAGATAAAGATTAGGACAGGACATGAATATTGCGGCAAACCCGGTGATCGAAGCGGATCAAACCATTTATTTAAAAGACTACCAAAAACCCTCCTTTATCGTCGATTCTATCGAGCTGAATATTCAGGTCTATGCGGATCATACGCTGGTCAGCAGCAAACTGCAGATGCAGCGTCAAACTGCCGGTGATCTGGTCTTGCTCGGACGAGATCTGGAACTGCAATCGATTCAGTTAAATGGTCAAATACTCAATGCCAGTGACTACAGTCTGGATGCTGAGCAACTGCTGATTGCCAATGCACCTGATCAGGTATTGCTTGAAATCGTGGTGAAAATTCATCCGGAAAGCAATACTATGCTGGAAGGTCTGTATCAGGCCAGTTCAGATCTGTTTGTAACCCAAAATGAGCCAGAAGGTTTCCGTAAAATTACCTTCTATCCAGACCGTCCGGATGTGTTGTCGGTCTTTACCACACGTGTCGAAGCAGACAAGAAATATCCTGTTTTACTCGCCAATGGTAACCTGCTGGAAACCGGGGAAGTTGATGCCAACCGTCATTACGCCATCTGGCAGGACCCGACCAAAAAGCCAAGTTATCTCTTTGCCTGTGTCATTGGTGATCTGGCGGTGATGAAAGATTCCTATGTTACGTCAGAAGGCCGCAATGTGGCACTGGAAATCTATGCAGAAGAAAAAGATATTCCAAAATGCAAGATTGCCATGGAAGCGCTAAAACATTCCATGCGTTGGGATGAAGAGCATTATGGCCTGCCATATGACCTCGACAATTACATGATCGTGGCGACCAGTGCATTTAATATGGGTGCCATGGAAAACAAAGGGCTGAATATCTTCAATACCTCATGTGTGCTCGCCGATGAAGAATTTACCACTGATGCTGCGATCATGCGGGTACAGTCGGTGATTGCCCATGAATATTTTCATAACTGGACTGGTAACCGGATTACCTGCCGTGACTGGTTCCAGCTCTGCTTGAAAGAAGGCTTGACCGTGTTCCGTGACCAGTCTTTCTCGGAAGATTTACAGTCGGCTGCGGTACAGCGTATTGATGATGTGGCGGTTCTGAAGGCACATCAGTTCCCGGAAGATTCTGGCCCGCTATCCCATCCACCACGCCCGGATCATTTTGTCGAAATTAACAACTTCTATACCGCAACCGTGTATGAAAAAGGGGCGGAAATTAACCGCATGATGGCGACCTTGCTGGGCAAGGACAAATTCCGCCAAGGTACCGATGAGTATTTCCGCCGTCATGATGGTCAGGCGGTAACGGTGGAAGACTGGGTGGCCGCGCTCACCGCAGGTTCAGGGGTGGATCTATCCAACTTCCTGACCTGGTATAACCAGCCGGGTACACCGAAACTTGAAGTAAAAGCCGAATATGATATTGAAATGCAAACTTATCGTCTTAGCTTGAAGCAAAGCCTGAAAACCCATGCCAAATATCCGAATCTGAAAGCGGTACCTATTCCAGTGGCTTTGGCGCTGTTTGATGCCGAAACCGGTGAGCAGTTAAAGTTGAACTCTGAAGCACTCTTTGAAAATGGCGTGAAAGATGGGGTGTATCTGTTTGATCAGGAACAAGCCACGATTGAATTTAGCGGCATAAGCAGCAAACCGGTGGTGTCCTTGTTGCGTAATTTTTCTGCGCCAGTCAATCTGGACTTTGACTATTCAGAACAAGAATTGGCCTTCCTGCTGCAATATGAGACCAATGGTTTTAACCAGTGGCAAGCCACTCAAACGTTATTAGAGCGTATCTTGCTAGATGATCAGCCTGCGGATATTTATATCGCGGCGATGTTGAATACCTTGCCGGGTGTGATTGAAAAAGATCCGCTGTTGGCATCACGTCTGTTTGATGTACCGTCTGAAGGTTATTTGGGCAGCCGTATTGATCAGGACTATAATCCGGTTCTGATTCAGGAAAAGCGTGAGGCTTTGCTGCATACACTGGCCCGTGCCTTTGGTGAAACAGCCAAAGAGACGTATCTTGATCTGGATCCTGATCTGCAATCTGAATTCTCGCAAGCGATGGGTGTACGTGCTTTAAGAAACATCATGCTGACGATGATCGCCCGTCAGGGAGATGCATCTGCCTTTGATTTGGCCTATGAACAGTACCATACAGGTAATATGTCTGAACGTTTGGGCGCCCTGAAAGTTCTGGTCTGGAACGATGCACCACAAGCAAAAGAAGCTTTGGCAGACTTTTATCGCCGCTTTGAAGACGAAGCCCTGTCTTTAGATCAGTGGTTTATGGTGCAGGCAGCGCATCCAAAAGCAACCGATGCAACCATTGCCTATCTGACCCAGCATCCTGATTATGATCTGGCTGTACCAAACCGAATCCGTGCTGTGAGCGGTGGTCTGAACGCCAACCCGGTGAATGCCTGGAGCTTTGGTGTGCAGCATTTTATTGGTCTGGCGAAATATCTAGATCAGAAAAACCCAATTGTGGGCTCACGTCTGCTGCAAGTATTGTCACGCTGGTACACCCTTGCTGAGCCGCAACGCAGTGAAGTCAAGGCGCAACTTGAAGTATTGAAGCCACTGGTCAAATCTAAAAATGTGTCTGAGACATTAAATAGTATGCTAAGCATATAAAATTCAGTTTGTATAAAAAAACCGGATCATCAAGATCCGGTTTTTTTTATCTGTTTTGATCTTAAATGGCCGGTTTAGATACATTTGAAATACGCTGATGCACTATGTGGCAACCAAAGCGTGTACAGTATTGCTATACGGACAAGAGTACTGATTTATTAAGCTGTAAGCAGGGTAAAAGGATCTTAGAGATCCACTTACTGGAGGTCATTTAAGATATGTTAGTGAAAATTGAAGATGGTTTTTATTTAAATAGCCAGCATATTATTGCCGTACATGTCAGCAAGAATCCTGAAAATGGCTTACTTGAAATCTCGATTCAATATACACCTCATTCTGTTCAGCAGGTCGGGGAATACAAGAAAGTATTTCAAAGCCAGCTTGATGCAGAAATCTTCTTGAGTGAGCTGAATCAAAAGCTTCGCTAAAAGCCTGCTCAGCTCAGGCTTTCATCAATACCTGTTATTGTCTGACCACCAGTACTGGAATATCAGAAAGTGCCAGCACATTTTGCGCCACACTGCCCAGCATGAGTTTTTGCAAACCTTTACGGCCATGTGAACCCATAATAATGACATCAGTCGGTGATTCATTTGCAGCCTGTAAGATTCCTTCTGAAGGTGCCATACCATGCAGGATTTTTGTCGTGACCTGTATGCCTTCACGAACAAAGCTCTGTTTCAGGTCATTTAAGCGATCAAGCGCATTTTGTTCTGCATGCATAAAGTAATCTGTGACTGCTGGAGCAACTTTATAAAAATCTACGCCCTTAAAAGGGTCAACCGCAATGACACTGAGTAAGGTGACATGGCTATGAAATACTTTGGCCAGTTCGAGGGCATGTTCTGCGGCAGCATAGGAAATCGAGGACTCATCGAGTGCTACGAGAAGATGATCATAATTATTCATGGTGCTTCCTGATATTTATTATTGCAGTAAGGAGAATAGGGGTTAGGTGGGTGAATCTCCATAACGTACGGTTTGGTTTGAAATCAAATATAGAAAACTGAGTAATGCGCACCTTGAAGATGCGCAAAGCTTTGATTATTTTTTCACGATCAGAACCGGAATTTCACTGGCACCTAAAACATCCTGTGCAAAGCTGCCCAGAATCATTTTCTGGAAGCCTTTACGGCCATGAGAACCCATAACAATCAGATCTGCTTTTACTTCATCAGCAGTTTTGGCAATGTGTTCGGCATTGACCAGACCTGTGACGATCCGTGACTGAGCTTCAATACCTTCAGTCGCTGCAATCGCAGTGGCTTCTTTCAGGGCATTTTTGGCATTGGCATGCGCCTGTACAAAATATTCCTTCATGATAGATGAGCTGTAATAGAAATCAGCTTCAGTAAAAGGATCTTCTGCAATCAGGCTGATCAGGGAAAGCTGGCCACCAAATGCTTTGGCAATTTTTGCAGCATGTCGTACTGCGGAAAAAGAAATTTCTGAGCCGTCTACCGGAACTAAAATATGCTGATAGGCCATGATTTTTTTACTCCAAATGTTTATTGTTCGCTTCTGATTCATTGATAGCACAGTGACTCTACAGGTGCAATTGCAAAACCTAAAAAAATGAAAAAACTCATTAAATTACAACTATTATTCACATAAAACTGTAAAGAAATGGGCAAATAAATCCGAGCAAAAAACTGGGGATTTTCACCTCTGCTGCCAGAACGAACTGGATTAAGTTTTTGGTTTTTGAGCATTTCAGTTAAACTGCCTGCGCTTGATTTTTATCAATATAGGGAAATTGAAATTGTGAGATATATCGCGGTAAATCTTGTGCTGGTCAGCTCGATGATGTTAGCGGGCTGTCAGAATACCGTACAAAATAGCAGGCTAATTGCCAGTGCCTTCAATATGACTACGGGCCTACAACAAAAAGTGATGGATCGTTATGCCCCTAAAACTGTTCGGGTACAAAACAATATTGTGTACCAGCCGCTACAAGATTTAAGCTTCGATCTGTATCAACCGCAAAATATTCAGAATCTAGGCCCGAGACCGACCATTGTCTGGATTCATGGCGGTGGCTGGATTTCAGGTTCCAAGGCACATGCCCGCGGCTATTTTAAGCTATTGGCGGCGCAAGGCTATAACGTGATTTCTGTACAATATCAGTTTGCGCCGCAGGTGACTTATCCGAGTCAACTTCAGCAAATTAATCAGGCATTGGCATTTATCAACACGCATGCCGAGAACTATCACATTGATGCAGCACAACTGTATTTAGCCGGAGATTCTGCCGGTGCCAATCTGGCCAGTCATTATGCCGCGTTGTTGACCAATCCAGAGTTTTCACAACAATCCAATTTCAGTCCAAATATTCAGCCAATGCAGCTCAAAGGCTTGATTTTGCATTGTGGTATTTACGATCTACAGGCCTTTGTGCAAAAAGCACCGGATGAAATCAAAATGGTCGAATGGGGCGTTTATAATCTGGTACAGGCTTATACGGGCGACCAGAAAGATGATGTCGAATTTTTAAAGCAGATTTCCCCGATCCAGCATATTTCAAATGCTTATCCGCCGGTGTTCATCAGTGGCGGTAATAAAGATTTTTTGACCGATACTCAATCCTTACCTTTTGTAGAGACACTCAAGGCCCGGAATATTGCAGTGACCGAGGTATTTTATCCGGAATCTAAGGCCTGGCTGATTCATGAATACCAGTTTTTTATGGGCAAAAAAGAGAGTCAGCAAACCTTTATTCGCACCCTTGATTTTCTGCACCAGCATTCATTGTAAAATAAGCATTATTTAAAGTTTAATTTTCTATTTTAATTGGCTTGTTATTCAAAGCATGAATACTGAAATTTTGGAGATGGAAAAATGAATCCTGTATCGTGGGCCTACCTGTTACTGGCACTGGCGATTGTCGCCGAAGTCACAGGCTCTACATTTTTAGTAAAATCTGAAGGCTTTAGCAAATTATGGCCGTCTTTGGCAGTCGTGGTTTTATTCTGTATTGCATTTTATTTATTGTCCCAAGTGATTAAAGTCATTCCATTGGGAATCGCTTATGCCATCTGGGCCGGTGTGGGAATTGTTCTGACTGCAATTGTGGGCTATGTACTTTTCAAGCAGACGCTCGATGTGCCTGCACTTATTGGCATTGCACTGATTATTTCCGGTGTACTCGTCATCAACCTTTTTTCCCAGACCGCAGGACATTCATAAAAGGCAGACATGATCGCTGCCCTTATTTGTCATTTTATTCTAATGATCAGTCATCAATTTTAAGTGACTTGAGGCTTGAGCTTAAATAGAAAATAAACCATTAATCCCAGTAGTAAGCCCCAAAAGGCTGAACCAATCCCGAAAAACTGAATATTGGATGCACTGAATAAAAAGGTCATCAGAGCCGCTTCACGTTCATGGCTTTGCTGAAAAGCCAGCGCGATGTTATGCCCAATGGTGCCGAATAAGGCAATTCCGGCCAGAATGGTAATCAGGATTGCTGGAAATGCCATCAGGACACTGGTCAAGGTCGCTGCAAATAGTCCCATCAAAATATAAAACAGCCCACAACTCATGCCTGCAATATAGCGTTTCTGTGGGTCGGGATGAGCTTGAGTATCCAGACTCACTGCCGCACTGATCGCAGCAAGATTGACACTAAAGCAGCCAAAAGGTGCCAGTATCGCCTGACTTATACCGGTCCAGCCTAAAATACCGTTTACCTTGGGTGGATAGCCATAGCTTTTAATTACTGCCAGTCCGGGTAGATATTGCGAAGCCAGATTGATCACCAACAGTGGTAAAGCCAGCCCTAGAACAGCTTGTAGACTAAATTCAGGTTGGATCCAGACCGGCTGGGCCATACTCCAGTTTAAACTCGGGATTGTAAAATCGATAAAGAAAGGGCAGAGCGCAATTGCGGTAAATACGGTAATCACGATGCTATAGCGTGTGCTGATTTTTTTTGAGATCAGATAAATGGCCAGGACACTGAGTACAAATTTCCAGGACTGTTGCAGGCTACCAAATACTGAAATACCAAATTTTAGCAATACTCCAGCCAGCATGGCACTGGTTAAACTTTGTGGAATAAAATGAAAAATACGCTCAAAAATTCCTAAGAATCCCAGCGCAGCAGTCAACAGTCCACAAATCAGAAACGCACCAATCGCTTCACCGAGGCTGTAATGACCCGCAGACGCAATGATCAAAGCTAGTCCCGCCGTTGACCAGGCAGTAGAAACAGGATACTGATATTTCCAGGACAGCCACACACCAGAGATACCTATGCCGATTCCCAGTGCCCATAACCAGGAACTGATTTGTGCCGCATTGGCGCCTAAGCTTTGTGCAGCTTCAATCACCAGTACAGCAGAAACACTAATGCCAATCAGGCAGGTAATCAGGCCGGCAATGACCGCAGTAAGAGACAGATCTTGTAATAGTTTTGGCATCGTCCATGACACAATTTTAAAAAGCGTTTAAATCATACGCTTTTCACGTATTTAGACAATATCTGTTTCAAGCTTTTATAAGGTAGAGCTGGCTAGCTTCATCCCAAAACCACAGAATAAAATGCCGACTATGGCCACACAACTGGCTGTCAGTTTGTAATGCTGGTTGAAATAGGAGGCCAGTTTTACCCCTGAGAAAATCAGAATGGACAGATAGGTCATGCTAATCAATTGCAAGATCAAAGCCAATAGAATGAAAGTCAATGCCGGATAAGGATAGCGAGGATCAACAAATTGCACAAAAAATGACAGATAAAACAGAATCGCTTTTGGATTTAAAATACTGATGGTCAATGCAGTACGAAATGGCTGAATAGACGAAGCTTTAGCATCAGCCGCATTCATCTGCGGAATCGTCACTTTTTCTGTTGGACGAATGGTTTTATAGGCGGCAATTAATAACTTCATCCCCAGATAACTCAGGTAGATGGCGCCGATAATCTTCAAAGTAATAAACAGGATTGGAAAAGCATGCAATAAAGATGCAGCCCCCAAAGCAGTACATAAAATCAGAATCATGTCACCGGTATACACTCCCAGAGCACCTAAATAACCTGTCTTGATACCAAAACGTGAGGCAATGGACATGACATAAAGGGAATTGGGGCCGGGCAAGAGCACAATTAAGGTGGTACCAATGATAAAGGTACTGAGATCTGTAATACCAAACACGAAGAATTCGCACAAGAAAAAGCCGATGCGGCATTATAGCAACATCGGCTGGTAAAATTTCTAAGATTTTAGCTTAGCTTTCAACGGGATTGAGAAAGGTTTGACCTAATAGCGCAGCCAGTTGCTCACGCGCTTTGATGAAACCCTGAATACCGCCTTGTAACAGTTCACTGGCCATTTGATCCTGCTTCAGCTGTTCCAGAAATGCTGCCTGACTGATCGGACTCAGTTCACCCTGCACAGTAATAGCTGTCGCTGAAAGTTGCGGCTGAACTTTACGTTGATCATGGTTCAGTTCTGCCAGTAGATTTGGTGCAACGGTAAGAAGGTCACAACCGCTCAAGCCCAAGACCTGATCGATACTGCGGAAGCTGGCGCCCATAATTTCGGTTTGAATGCCATGGGCTTTATAAAACTCATAAATACTTTTAACCGATAACACGCCAGGATCTTTTTCGATTGGATAAGCATCCACACCTTCAGCCTTCTTGTACCAGTCCAAAATCCGGCCAACAAAAGGTGAAATTAAAGTAACTTTGGCATCAGCGCAGGCATGGGCCTGATGCTGGCCAAATAACAGGGTCAGGTTGGTATGAATGCCTTCTTCTTCTAAGGTTCTTGCGGCCTGAATGCCTTCCCAGGTTGATGCAATCTTGATCAGGATGCGATCGGAGTCAATCCCATACTGCGCATATAGTGCCAGTAACTCTTTGGCTTTTGCGATGGTGGCAGCAGTATCAAAAGACAGGGACGCATCGACTTCAGTCGAAACACGCCCTTCAATTAATTTCAAGATTTCAACGCCGAATTTGACGGTCAAAATATCAATGGTACGTTCAATTAGGGCATCATCCGCATAGCCTTCCTGCTGCGCCTGCTGATAGGCCGCTTCAATCAGGGCCTTGTTCTCAACTTGACTGGCCGCTGCTGTAATCAGTGATGGATTGGTGGTTGCATCCAGAGGACGAAATTTTTCAATTGCGCTCAAGTCACTGCTATCCGCCACAATTGTGGTCAAGTTTTTTAATTGGTCTAATGCGGTTAATGTCATTACGATCTAGTTCTATGGTTATTGCTTATGCATACTTTTATATCATAAACCCTGTATTTACCAAGTAGACTGAAGTGGTGTTTCTGTGATTATTTGCTACTTTTACGCTGATTTCGCAGATGATTAATCAAAAAATGAGCAGCTGTGCCCAAGTTGCTTTCCCGACTCCAGACCAGATCGATAAAATATTCAAACTTTGGGGTGAAATCGAGCAGATTCAGCACTTGCAGATTTTGCTGTAAATTCGGCTGTTTTTTTAGCATTTCCTGCGGGAGAACACCCCAACCCAAACCCTGTTGAATCATGCTACAGGCAGAATGATGATTGTCAGTGCGCCAGTAATGACGGGAATATAATAATTCAGGTTTAATATTACGGTCACGGCTCGCCACCACAATTTGACGGCTATTTAGAATTTGTTCAAAGCTGACCTGATCGTATTGACTCAGTACATGCTGCTTGGCTGCGACAGGAATCAAGACTTCACGCTTTAATTCCACAAACTGTTCACGTGCATCGAGTTGTTCCCGCTCAAACATTAATGCCAGTTGTGCGCTACCATCCAAGAGCATCTGTTGCGCATCTTCCTGAGGTGCACCAAAGACATTAATCTGAAGCTCGGGAAATTGCTGTTCCACCAGAACGACATAATCAGTCCAGCGCGTATGCAGTAATTCAGAAACGATGACGATATTCAGTTCAGACTCCAGGCCTGAACTTAGGGCAAGCGCATGCTGTTTCCACTGATTCATTTCGATTAACAGCTGTTCTGTTCTTTCATACAGTGTCTGTGCCTGCTCCGTTGGCACAGGTTCACGCCCAATACGCTGGAACAGTTGCAGATTCAGATCAATTTCTAAATTCGCAATTGACATGCTAATGGCAGAGGGAACTTTTCCCAATTTTCGTGCAGCTGCAGAGAATGAACCGGTTTCCATCACAGTTTTAAATACAGTGAGTTGTTCCTGATTAATATTCATGTAATCTTATCTATCAATTTTATTGAAATATTCTAACTCGATTAATCAGTTTAAAGAACATAATATGCGCGATTATTGATAAAAAACCGAGTAATGAAAATGTTGATTTCCAAAAGACGACTTGTGCATGCGCTTAGCTATGAAGTCATCCTGTTGGTGATCATTGCGATAGCTTTGAGTCTTATTTTTAATATGCCGCTAGAAGTCACAGGTGTACTGGGAATTGTGATGGCCGTGACCTCTGTCATCTGGAATATGCTGTTTAATCATTATTTCGAAAAATTTGAAGCGAAACGTCAACTGAAACGAACGATTCGAGTGCGTATTTTACATGCGATTGGCTTTGAAGGTGGTTTAATGCTCGCCACCATTCCAATGGTGGCCTATGCGATGAACATGGGGCTATGGCAGGCGATTGTGCTCGATTTTAGCCTGACCCTGTGTATTCTGGTATATACCTTCATTTTTCAGTGGTGTTATGATTCGATAGAAGAAATGCTTGGATATCAGCCTGAGCATCGAAAAATATAATAAGAAAAGCATAGAAAAAAATAAAGCACAGCTAATGTTACTTGTGCTTTATGTGGGGAATCTAGTAAACAGCAGTATTTCTTTGACACATAGCACACTTATTCGACTTTGTATTCATCTTAAACCCCTTTATAAGAGCAGAAGTTTTTATGCATTTGCATCTAAGGGGAATTATGAAGTTAAAATATAGCTTGTTGAGTTTAAGCATTGCCTTACTCATGACTGCTTGTGGCGGTGGCGGTGATGAGAATGACAGCCATGCATCTAAGCCTGGGTCAGGTACGGTTGGCTCTAATCCATCAACAGGAAATAATGCTCAATTTACCAAAATTTCAGAATTTAAAGTCTTGGATGTGGGTTCGGAACTTACTGCTCAAGATTTCGGTTTAAGTACATGGAATCCTACAGCCCTGGTACGAACTGGTGATGTATTGTATATCGCCAATAGCCAATCAGAATCAAAAATTTTACGTTATGATTTAAAACAAAAACGTGCGCTGAGTGCAATTGACCCATTAAAAATTGAAGGCTTAGCAAAAAAATGGGACAGTCTTGCAGATATCGAAATCCATGCAGAACGCTTATATGTGGCCAGTTATGGTTCTAACCGTGTCGATATTCTAGATATTTCACAGCCTCAACCGAGCTTTGTGATGGCGCTAGGAACTGGCGTTTGGTGGGGCGATACAGTGAACCATGCTTTAGTTCACAGTAATGCTGTTACCGCAGATGACCGCTATATCTATGTCCCCGATATCGAAGGTCGTATTAATGTCTGGCGTCAAAGCGATGCTATTGCACAAAACCATTTAAAAGCGAAAAAGTTTGCTCGGCTCAGTCTTCCTGATTGTGGTCGTAACTGTAATGCACGTATGGAAGTCATGCGAGATCATCTGTATACCAGCCTTCCAAACGGTAAAACTTATGTGCATGACATTAACCAAATTCGTGAAAATGACACTCACATTGCACCTATTTTGACAGAGTCAAATCTTGCGACCCTTTTACACCGTCATGATGACGGTACTGTGTATACCGCAAGGAATGATGGTTCGATAGCAACATATCCTACTCAGGAATTTGGCTTAAAATCAATTCTGCCAAAGCACAATATCGACCAATTCAAAAAATATATCCTGAAAGGGCAAGCTGAAAGCAGTCATATCGAAAGAGCAGGTGATGTTGCGGTGTATGGCCAACAGTTGATTCATTTGTCTAATCAAAGGGTTAAGCTCTTGCCAATGGTCACATTACAGCAAAATAAGACCAAACAGCTGAGTTCTGCATTATTGTTGACTGAATTTAAAGCACAAAATCAAACACGTGTATTGCAAGATGGTGAATCTTGGGAGACGCTGACCAATAGTGCTGAACGTCATGTGTATATGAATCGGATTTTATCGGCAGAGCTGAGTAGCAACGCTTTAACGCTTAAAAGTTATAGCGCTGTTCCTGTTCGAAATTTACAAATTCGCGCCAAAATCCGTCATTCAGATGATTGGGTTATACTTGCAGATTTAGATGAGCTTACGCCATTTTCCACTGCAAAATTTAATATTAAATTGAATGATCAATCCCGCTTCCCGCTTGCAGATGGCAGTGGTTCAATTCAGTTGGCAGGTTTAAGTCAGACCACGCTGATACCAAGTGATATTTTCGATTTACATGTGACTTCTGAAACAGACGAGCATGTGAAAAAGCTCAATAAAATTCAGGCAAAATGGAAAATCTATTTTGGTAAATATGACGAACCAGGCAAATGGTGTCGAGTAACGCCTGTCTATGCGCGTGAATGGGTCATCATGATGACGAACTTAGCATACATGCTCAGTACCCCTGAATTTGAAAACCTCTGGTTTAATCATAAAGCAGTGATGGGCCATGATTTCTTTGGTAATGCAGGTCAAGTCGATGGGCCAAACGGTATTTATATGCCTGAAGACTATGTTCGTATCTACAAAGAGATTTTAAATCGTAACGAGATTAATCTTGGTATTACCAATATGGGTGGTGGTCTTGGTGGCGGTACCGTGCTGGGTGTCGATACTTGGCTATTCTATGGTCACTATCGTTTATCAGGTTTTCGTATTATTGCGCATGAATTCGGACATCATTGGGGGGGACATAATAGCGCATGGGCGATGTCATCACATGGCTTCGAGCCGATGGTGGATTGGTTGAACTTCTACTTCCAGCGCCGTCCTGGTTCACTGCCTTATATGGATCCAAATGTTAACGCATTCCACCTCACTCCCGATGCAGCGCTGTGCCAGGGGGTTAATCAAAACATTGTGAGGGGTGTAGCATCAACAGCACCTTGGAATAAAGTTGACGAATACTTTAAAAATAATCCAATGCCAATACAGTAGGTAAAAGGTATAAAAAAGCTCCTCAATCGAGGAGCTTTTTTGAATCAAGGTAGCAGCTTATTTTTCAATAATCGCTGTAACACCCTGACCACCGGCAGCACAGATCGATACCAGTACACGACCTGAACCTTTTTGAGCAATCAGTTTGGCTGCCGTCGCAATAATACGACCACCAGTTGCTGCAAAGGGATGACCGGCTGCAAGTGATGAGCCTTTCACGTTCAGTTTTGCACGGTCAATTGAACCGAGTGGCGCATCCAGACCTAAACGCTCTTTACAGAATGCTGGATCTTCCCATGCCTTTAAAGTAGACAGCACTTGAGAAGCAAATGCTTCATGAATTTCATAATAGTCGAAGTCCTGAAGTTTTAGGCCCGCACGTTCCAGCATGCGAGGAACAGCATAAGCAGGTGCCATCAATAAACCTTCTTTCTTCTCGACGAAATCAACTGCTGCAGTTTCCTGAAAAGTCAGATAAGCCAAAACTTCATGACCATTGGCTTTTGCCCATTCTTCAGACGCTAGCAGAACGCAAGAAGCACCATCTGTCAGTGGGGTAGAGTTACCCGCAGTCATGGTACGCGCATCGCCCTTACCAAACGCAGGTTTAAGCTTCGCCAGTTTCTCGACTGAAGAATCAGCACGCAGGTTATTGTCACGCTCTAAACCCAGGAATGGCGTGATCAGATCATCAAAGAAACCTTCTTCATAAGCTGCTGCCATTTTCTGGTGTGAAGATGCAGCAAGTTCATCTTGCGCTTCACGGGAAATACCCCATTCTAGTGTGGTAATCGCCTGATGATCACCCATAGACAAGCCAGTACGTGGCTCACCATTTTTAGGTGCGTCCATCAATTCTTTGATATTAATTTTGGTCAAGGCTTTTAAACGGTCTTTGGCAGTTTTGGCAATGTTCAATTCAAGCAGCGCTTTACGTAAACCGTCACCAAATGCAATGGGCGCATCAGAGGTGGTATCTACACCACCGGCAATTCCTACTTCAATTTGGCCCAGTGCAATTTTGTTTGCCACTAAAAATGCAGCTTGTAAACCCGTACCACACGCCTGCTGGATATCATAAGCTGGGGTTTCTGGTGCCAGTGCCGTATCCAGAACACATTCACGAGTCAGGTTAAAGTCACGGCTATGCTTCAGGACAGCACCTGCAACCACTTCACCGACACGTTGACCTTGCAGATTAAAGCGCTCTACCAGACCATTTAATGCTGCGGTCAGCATGTCCGAGTTAGAGGCAGTAAAATAGGCACCATTCGAACGTGCAAATGGAATACGGTTGCCACCAAGAATAGCAACGCGGCGAACTGTGTTTTGGCTCATATTATTATCCTGTTGAACAGAAGGCTGTGTTTTTGAAACTGAATCTGTTTGAGTTGATGTCGTCTGACTGCTACTGCTCGCTGTACGACGGGTACGCGGAGTTTTAGCCGGACTTTTTGCTGCAGCAGCGGCTGTATCCGTGTTTTTAGTGCTACGCTTAGCACGCGTTGATGATTTTGACACAGCTGGAGATGCGGAATTCTCGACTGCTGGATTTTCTTGAGTTGTTTTGCTCATAAGGCTTTTCCAAGCAAATTGATCGTCTTCTTGTGGCTTACATTAGCATAGATGAGTATATGCTGTATTGACTACAATGACATTGCAGACTGCGCTCAGGTCAAGTCATCTGCCAGATATCTCAAGTATGATTGGGTAGAATCTGGTAGATCTATTGCAATATAAGTATCTGGCATTATATTGAAGTTAAAGGATAACTTTAGATCGATCAAAAATTAATTTGTATGAGAGATAATAAACATGACTGATCAGTACCAAACTTTCGCAAAATCTCCTATTGGTAAATTTGTCATTAAAAATCTGGGCCTGCCATCCCCAATTTCCCTAGACCGTTTCGAGTCTGCAACGCCAGTGGTAAAAGGCGCTGTGTTATTCGGTGCTGCACCTGCGAGTGTATTGACCGGTTCTATTGCTCAGGTGCTGGCAAATATTCATGCCAATAGCTATGCAGGCAATAATGCGGAACTGCAACAGGCAGCGGCGAAATCGGGTCTGAACCTGAATGCATTTAATACTGGCGATAAAGAATCCAAGTTTAAAGTGGTTATTTTTGATGCTTCTGGTATTGAAAATTCAGAGCAGTTGAAATCACTTTATGAATTCTTTAATCCGATTGCGCGTCAGATTCAAAGTTCTGGTCGTGTGGTCGTGATCGGCACAACACCTGAATCTGCAAAATCTGTGAGTCAGGCCATTGCACAACGTG
Organism: Acinetobacter sp. YH12105; assembly: GCF_013419095.1. Taxonomy (NCBI): domain Bacteria; kingdom Pseudomonadati; phylum Pseudomonadota; class Gammaproteobacteria; order Moraxellales; family Moraxellaceae; genus Acinetobacter; species Acinetobacter sp. YH12105. Next base: position 120,485 of record NZ_VPAU01000001.1, on the reverse strand, counting down.
CGCTCGAAGGTTTTGTCAAATCTGTGGGCAAAGAATTTAAAAAGGGTATTGCAGCCAACCTGATTTATGTCGATGCAGGTGCCGAAGCCAATCTTGAGTCTGTGCTACGTTTTGCAATTTCTCCACGCTCTGCCTATGTGTCTGGTCAGGTTATTCGTGTATCGGCAGCAGCACAAGTAGACTTGGACTGGAGTAAGCCACTGGCAGGAAAAACGGCAGTAGTAACTGGAGCAAGCCGTGGTATTGGTGAGGCGATTGCTCATGTGCTGGCACGTGATGGCGCACATGTGATTTGTCTGGATGTCCCACAACAGCAGGCGGATCTGGATCGTGTCGCTGGTGAAATTGGCGGCTCTACACTAGCGATTGACATTACTGCAGCCGATGCGGGTGAGAAAATCAAACAGGCGGCAGCGGCGCAGGGTGGTCTGGATATTATCGTGCATAATGCCGGGATTACCCGCGACAAGACTTTGGCCAATATGAAGCCTGAGCTTTGGGATCTGGTCATTAACATCAACCTGTCAGCAATTGAACGCGTCAATGATTACTTGCTCTGCAACGATGGTCTAAATGCAAATGGCCGTATTATCTGTGTATCTTCTATTTCAGGTATTGCAGGTAATCTGGGTCAAACCAACTATGCAGCCTCTAAAGCAGGTGTGATTGGTGTGGTGAAATTCACAGCACCGACATTAAAAAATGGTATAACCATTAATGCTGTGGCACCGGGTTTTATTGAAACGCAAATGACAGCAGCAATTCCATTTGCCATCCGTGAAGCTGGACGCCGTATGAATTCCATGAGTCAGGGTGGTCATCCTGTTGATGTGGCAGAAGCGATTGCGATGTTTGCATCGACTGCCTCTTCAGGTTTGAATGGCAATGTGGTGCGTGTGTGTGGTCAGAGCCTGTTAGGGGCTTAATTTAGAATCCCCCTAAATCCCTCTTTGCAAAAGAGGGGACTACTCCTCCCTTTGTTAAAGGGAGGTTGGGAGGGATTTATTTAAAAAGATATTCTTCCTTCTTTTAAAAAGAAGGACGTCATAAAGATAAATATTCCAAAGGTTCAGTATGAATACTCGCCATTTTAGTCAACTTCCAAAACCTTATTTAGCCTATCCAAAAGTGATTCAGGGCTTGATTTTAAAAAAGCCAAAAGCTGAAAAAGTTCTACCGCAAGTTGAATATGTGGTGGATTCATTCAAGGTCGATCAAAAGCATCTGAAAGCCTATAATGAAGTTTGTGGTTTTAAAAATAATGGCTATATTCCAGCCATTTATCTAACAGTTCTTTCACAAAGCCTGCAAATGCATATGATGACGGCTGAAGCTTTTCCTTTTCCGGTTCTCGGTCTGGTGCATATCCGCAATCAGGTCAAACAGTATCGTAAAATCGGAGTCAATGAATCTCTCACATTGTCTTGCAAGTTTGGTGAATTGCAGCCGCATGATAAAGGTGTACAGTTTGATTTCATCACCACAGTAAAAGTCGGTGATGAAGTGGTGGTGGAAGCCTTGACCACTTATCTGTCCCGTCAAAAGAGTAAAGGCAAAGCTGCAGCCAAAATCGTCGAAAACAAGACACCCGATTATGAGCTGAATGCTGAATGGGAAATTCTAGAAAATACGGGTCGCCGTTATGCCATGACATCCGGCGACTTTAACCTGATTCATATTCATGCCCTAATGGCTAAGGCATTCGGATTTAAACAGGCGATTGCGCATGGTATGTGGACCAAGGCTAAAGCTTTGTCCAGCCTGGCATTGCCCGATGCCTATGAAGCAGATGTCTGGTTTAAACTGCCCTTATATCTGCCTTCCAAAGTGCAATTCTTAACCGCGAAAGCAGCTAATGATACGGAAATCCTGATTCGTAATAGCAAAAATCAGAAGCCGCATGTCACAGGAACTGTGACCGCAATTTAAAGTACGATAAAAGCCTGAACCTGATTTAGGCTTTTTTGTTTTTAAGAAATCAATATTCTATGGATAGAATGATGCAGCCACTCAAAGATTATTTATTTGCGGATACAGCCCATTACCAAGGAACGGTAAATGAAAATTTCCGTGACCTTGCCCGTCAGTTTAGTCGCCTACAGCATGCTCGCACAGAGCAGGGTGGTGCGGCACTTGTTGTCTATTTTCAGGGACAAAAAGTCGTCGATATTTATACCGGGAAAAAATCGGAATCTGAGGCTTGGCAAACCGATACCATGTCGCTGTGTTATTCGACGGGCAAAGGTGTGCTGGCGACACTGGCACATATTCTGGCCAGTCAGGGCCTGGTTGATTATGACCAGCCTGTTGCAGAATATTGGCCTGAATTTGCGCAAAACGGTAAAGAAAATATTACTCTGGCGCATATGCTGAGTCATCAAAGCGGATTGTTTGATATCCGTAATATCATTGCCGACGCCACTGAAATGGCCGACTGGCCGCAGATGCTAGACCGAATTGCCGCGGCTGAACCACGTTTTCAAGTTGCAACAGATGCGGCCTATCAACCGCTGACCTTTGGCTGGCAGGTCGGTGGTGCATTAGAAAAAGCGACAGCTAAAACTTTAACTGAACTGATGCAGGCATATCTGGTTCAGCCTTTGATGTTGAATGGTGCTTATTTCAGTGTGCCGACCAATGAATTAGCTCGGGTAGCACTGCCGATTTTTAAAGCTAAAGCAGCCAAGTCTCAATCGCAGCCTGCGAAAAAAACAGGATCAAGAAAACCGAATCTGATGGAGCGGGCTTTGATTTGGAGTGGACAAGATCCGCAGGATTTTCAGGATGCGATGATTCCCAAAGGAATGAGGAATTTCAGTTTCTTTAGTGAGCAAGGCCTGCAAGCAATCATTCCATCCGCCAATGGAGTATTTACCGCAGAGAGTCTGGCAAAAATTTATGCCATGCTGGCCAACCGCGGCGAATGGCAAGGACAGCAATTGATCTCGCCTGAAGTTTTTCAGCGTCTCAGTCAGATTCAATGCAAAAAACGCGATCGAGTCATGCCTTTGCCGATGCACTGGCGATTGGGTTATCATCGGGTGCTTACTTTAGGTAAAGCTTCGCAAGGTTTTGGTCATATGGGCTTTAATGGTTCGGGAGCCTGGTGTGACCCTGAGCGCAATTTAAGTTTTGCCTATACCCATAATTTCCCGACAGGTTCATTGACCGGAGATTATCGTCTGTGGGGTTTGACACAGGAAACCTTACGCTGTGCTGATGCCGTCCTGACTGGACGTAAAGGTTGGCGCTAAATATCCCTGATTGGGGAGTTTAGTAAAGTCCTTAAAATATGTTATTTTGGCGTGACTCCCAGTCTGTGGTATGAAGTGATGAAAAAAGTGCTGATGATTCCTCTGGTCGCAAGCAGTGCCTTGTTTGGCTGCCAGGATCAAAACCAATCGACGGCAAATACTGCTATTGAGGCTAAAGCTCAGATTCCTGCCTGGGTCGGGAATTATCAGGGCACCACACCCTGTATGGGATGTTTTTCAAGTTGTGACGATTGTCCGGGTATGGCTGTTGCTTTGAGCTTGCATGATGATCGGACTTTTACGTTATCACGTGAAAGCTTGAGTGGGCATAACCCGATTGAAACCATTACTGGGCCGATTCGTTTTCAGGATGATACGCAACAAAAGATTGAACTGCTGAATGTCGATACCCGCAATCTGGTTTATGTGGATCTGAAAAAGCAGGTTCTGGAAATTCGTGAAGATCAAACAGGCAAACGCTACCAGATGCAAAGTGACTTTATCCTGTTTGAATCGGTCTGATTTTAAGAAAATATATGTTTTATATCCCTTTTTCAATGATTTTGATCAAGGGATTTTTATTGTTTATAAACCGGCATTCATTTCACTATTTACTAAAAAAACAGTATGCTTAGACCTGTAAAAAGGAGCATACATGTATCAAGTACTTGCGCGAAAATACCGTCCTCGTAATTTTAATGAATTGGTGGGGCAAAACCATGTTTCACGTGCTTTAACCAGCGCGCTCGAACGTGGCCGTTTGCACCATGCCTATTTGTTTACAGGAACGCGTGGTGTCGGAAAAACCACGATTGCACGTATTTTGGCGAAGTGCTTGAACTGTGAGACCGGTATCACCTCGACACCGTGTGAAGTCTGTGCGACTTGTAGCGCCGTCAACGAAGGACGCTTTATCGATTTGATCGAAATCGATGCGGCCTCACGCACCAAGGTTGAAGATACTCGCGAGCTGCTCGACAATGTGCCTTATGCACCGACTCAAGGTCGTTTTAAAGTTTACCTGATTGATGAAGTGCACATGCTGTCCACGCATTCTTTCAATGCTTTATTAAAGACTCTGGAAGAGCCACCTGCGCACGTCAAGTTCCTGTTTGCTACGACCGACCCACAAAAGCTGCCAATTACCGTAATTTCACGCTGTTTGCAGTTTACTTTGCGCCCATTGGCTGTTGATGAAATTACCGAGCATCTGGCCCAGATTTTAGGCCAAGAAAGTATTCAGTCGGATCAGGATGCCATCTGGCAAATTGCCGAATCTGCTCAAGGTTCTTTGCGTGATGCCTTGTCTCTGACCGATCAGGCGATTGCCTATGGTCAGGGTGCGATTCAGCATCAGGATGTCAAAGACATGCTGGGCTTGATTGACCGGACCATTATTTATGATCTGATTCTGGCGATTCACCAGAACCAGAAAGCACAGGTCAGTCAGTTGTTGCTGCAATTCCGTCAGCAGGCTTTGGATGTGTCACTGGTTTTAGATCAGTTAATTTCGACTTTGCATGAACTGGCTTTATTACAATATCTGCCTGATTTAAGTCTGAAATATAGTGCTGAAATCAATCAAAAGATCATGCAATTATCCGGTCTGATTTCGGCTCAGGATTTACAACTGTATTATCAAGTTGCTTGTAAGGGACGCGCTGATTTACAGTTGGCTGTGACTCAGGAACAAGGTTTTGAGATGACGGTGCTACGCTTATTGGCATTCCGACCCTTACAGCCAAGCGAGGTTCCAGTCGTTCATGAAGCCGCAACTCAACCAATAGCAGCTTCTCCTACACGTCTACAACAGCCCGTTCAGACACAATTGCAGTCTGAAACAGTCACAGCAAAAACATTTGAAGCGGAACCAGTGTTTGATGATTTCTCTCTGGACGATGAGACGGATGAGGAAGCTTATACGCCATCAATGCCTGAACCATCTTCAGATGATTTTCTCCATGAAGAAAAGTCCACTAATGATCATGCACCTGAGCCTGTTCAACAGGGAGTAATTCAGACAGCGATTGAGGAAGTACAGTCTAGTGATCAGATCGTTTTTGATCCAAATGACGACAAAGGCCTGTTTGGTTTTGATGAAATCGAGAGTAGCGTAGAAGCACCGGCGACAAGCAGCAGCTCGGATGATTTCCTGCTTGAAGAGTTTATTCCTGTAGATGCTGTTACTCATGTCGAAGCAGCACAAGAAATATCTGCTGATGAGGAATTTAGTCTTGCCTCACCGGAATTGGAACTTTCACAGGAAACGATTGCTCAGCCTGTGATTGAAGAAGTCGCTCCGATTCAGACTGCACTACCGGATGACATTTCCCAAGATTTAAATACGCAGAATCTGATGCCACAGGATATTTTAAAAATCCCTGAGCAAATGTTAGAGGGTGAGTGGAGCGTCGAAAAATGGGAATACTGGTTCCGTAACAGCCAGCTTTCTCCAGCAGTGCAGGAACTGGCACAGTATGGTGTCATGAGCGGACAGATTAATGGCCAATCCGTTTTTCATATCCCTGAGCAATACCAGCAACTTTTGACACAACTGCAACATACTCTGGAAGCTGCTTTACAACAGCAGTGGCCGCAAACTCATTTCCAGGTGAAATTTGAAAGTGTGGACCAGCTAACACCCTATACCATGCAGCATCAGCGGAAGGCTCGTGCCTTTAAACGCGCTGAAGAGCTGTTACAGGCTGAACCTGCGGTACGTGACCTGTTGCAGCAGTTCGATGGTGAATTGCAAAATATTCAGCTGAAATAGACTGGATTTTAAGGCACAACAAATCGAGATAAGGCATCCCGCATTTCGGCTGAAATCGGGGTGCTTTTTCGTGTCTCACGATCGACAAATACATGAACAAAATTACCCTGAGCTGCAGCTGTATCCGAATTGCGTTTAAAAATGGCCAGATCGTAGCTCAGTGATGAATTTCCCATGCTTTCAATGGCCACGCCCACTTCAATAATTTCCGGATAAGACAGTTCCTGATTAAACTGGCAGTTGGAGCTGACCACCAGCCCAATCATCGGAGAGTATTTCGGATCAAAGGCCGCTTCCTGAATCAGCAGGGCATTGGCTGCGGTGTCAAAATAACTGTAATAAGTCACATTGTTGACGTGGCCATACAGGTCATTGTCTGCCCAGCGGGTCTGAATGGGCAAGAAAAAGGCATAGTGTTCGCGTTGTTTGATCGTGGCTTTCATCAGGATTCGCTCTCAGCTAGACAAGGCTTAGTGTGGAAATAGATTTAGGCATAAATCGCCTGGTAAATCTGGTAAGCGTCATCCAACTTGAGTTCGCGTGGATTGTTCTGCAACAGCCGGCTTTGTTGCATGGCATCTTCTGCCATAACCATCAACATCTGTTCTGGTACATTTAACTGCTTTAATTTTAAGGTTAAGCCGCTCTGTATCAGATGATTATTAAAATGATCAATAAACAGATCGGTCAGTCCATCATGACAACCTTTACTGTGGGGATCTAACCAGGTCATCAATTCGGCATAGAGCTGTTTGGCTACAGGTGCATTAAATTTTAAGACTTCGGTCAGCACCAAAGCATTGCTATGTCCATGCGACAGATGAAAATGCCCACCGAGTGGATAAGCCAGCGCATGCACGGCGGCAACCGGTGCGTTGGCAAAGGCTTGTCCGGCCAGCATGGAACCGACCAGCATATTTTGACGGGCATCTAGATCATGACCATCTTGCAGAACACGTTGCAAATTGGCATTCAATAATCTTAAAGCCTGTTTGGCCAGCATATCCGAATAAGGATTTTTCTTGTGTTTTGAGGTATAGGCTTCAATGGCATGTACCATGGCATCGATTCCGGTGGCAGCGGTAATCTGTGCCGGCAAATTCCGAGTGAAAGTCGCATCCAGAATAGCAATATCGGCATAGAGAATAGGCGCGACAATGCCGCTTTTGGTGGTTTCACCTGTAGTAACAATCGAAATTGGTGTGACTTCGGAGCCCGTTCCGGCTGTGGTGGGAACCAGAATTAGAGCTAAACGTGGCCCGGTGGCATTATCGACGCCATACAGATCGGAAAGCGTCTGATGCTGCTCAGGATGCGCCAAAATCGCAATCAGCTTGGCCACATCCATCGAGCTGCCACCACCAAAGCCTAGCACCACATCAATCTTTTCCTGCTTTGCAAAAGCTGCTGCTTCAAGCACTACGTTATCGGGCGGGTCAGCCTGAACATCTGAGTAAATCACATAATCCAGACCGGCAGATTCAATAATATCCAGAATCGGCAGATGTAATTGCTGCTTCAGCATACCCGGGTCAGTCACCAGTAGAAGACGTTGATAACGGCCATTTTTTAGAATTTTAAATAATTCCTGAATCGTGCCTAGTCCGGCAATGATATTGGGGACGGTTTGAAACTGAAAACGATTCATGGCGATATCCTTGATTTTTTTATTGCAAATACGAGATTATTCTATGGTTGTGAGATAGGAATCAGTATATAAATAACTTAACATAAGAATCCTTAAAATAAAGTAGCTCTGAGGTTGTTTATGTCATCCAGAACGCCATACAAGGTGTTATGTGTTTGTTTGGGAAATATTTGCCGCTCTCCCACGGCAGAGGTGGTACTCAGACATTATTGTGATGAACAGCAACTGAATATTGTGGTCGATTCTGCTGGAACCAGTAATTATCATCCGGGCAAGGCCCCAGACCTGCGTAGCCAGCAGCATGCACTGAAACGTGGCTATGATCTGTCAACGCTTCGCGCACGTCAGCTGACCACGCATGATTTTATTGATTATGATCTGATTCTGGCAATGGATCTGGAAAACCTATCTAATATCCAGAATATACAGCGTCTGGCCGAAACTGAGTTCGGTCATTTACGTGCACGCGTTGCATTGATGAGTGAGCATGATCAGGATTATCCACAACAGGCCTTGCCCGATCCTTATTATGGCGAAGCGGATGGTTTTGAACGGGTGCTCGATCAGTGTGAGTCCAGCAGTCAGGCATGGGTTGAAATTTTCAAACAGAATGTACACAAGGTTTAAGCAATGCAGATTCAAACTCAGGTTCAACTTAAACCCTTTAATACCCTAAATTTAGAAGCCATTGCTTCACACTATGCCCATATTCAATCGACCGATGATCTGCTGGCGGCTCTGGATTTTGCTGAACAGCAACAGTTAAATGTGCTGATTCTGTCAGGTGGCAGCAATATGTTGTTGCCTGAACAGATTCACGCACTGGTTTTGCATATCGATATTCAGGGCATTGAGATGCTGGATGGCGATGATCAGTCGCAACGTTTACGCGTGGGCGGCGGGCAGGGCTGGCATGACTTCGTGCTCTGGACTACAGCACAAGGTCTGTATGGTTTACAAAATCTGGCCCTGATTCCTGGGCGTGTTGGTGCATCGCCGGTACAGAATATTGGCGCCTATGGCGTCGAAGTTGGCGAGTTTATCGATTCGGTTGCAGTCTATGATCGTCAGCTCAAACAGTTTGGCTCGATTAGCGCAGCAGATTGCCAGTTTGCCTATCGACATAGTATTTTTAAAGATGAGCCAAACCGTTATGTGATTACCCATGTGACTTTTAAATTACTGAAACAGCCAGATTTGAAACTGAATTACGGTGACTTAAAGACAGCCGTCGGTGATACGCTTACAGCAGAAAACCTGCAACAGCAAGTGATTCAGATCCGTCAAAGCAAATTACCTGATCCGCAAGAATTTCCCAATGTGGGGAGTTTTTTTAAAAATCCGCTGGTAGATCAGCCGGTCTTTGACCAGATTGCGGCATCTTTCCCGAATTTACCCCATTACCAGCAAGCCAATACTCAAGTTAAACTGGCGGCAGGCTGGCTGATTGATCAGGCTGGCTGGAAGGGCAAACAGTTGGGGTCTGTCGGCATGTTTCATAAACAGGCGCTGGTCTTGGTGAATTATGGTCAGGCCTCTCTTACCGATGTGCGTAAAACTTATCGTGCAGTACAGCAGTCGGTCTGGGAAAAATTCAAGCTGCTGCTGGAACCAGAACCTGTATTGTTTGACCAAAATGGATTGATCCGTTCTCATCAGGATGAAAAATGATATGAATAAAACCCATTGGATGGTACGTTTGCTACAAGTGGTCACTGGACTGTTTGTACTATTCGGCTGTCTACTGGTGTTGGTTTATACCCCTTTTTACTCGCAAATGATCGTCAAGGGCTTAAACCAGTTTGTATCTTTAGAACTTAATGAAGTAGCAGCGCAAAGCCAGAAAATGGCAGCATTGAGCGAGCATGAAAATCTGGAACCTGGCTCCGATTTATGGATTGCCCGTCAGGCATATTTAAAGGTCATGGAAAAGGATATCCAACAAAACAATTCTGCCAACCTGATTCTGATTCAGGCACGTTATAAAGCGCTGCAACAGGTCATTGAAGAACATCAGCGTGAGCAGCAAAGTCAAAAGGCAGAGCAAAGTCCGCCTGCTCAAGTTCCATTATTATATTCACAAGTACCGACAGAGCCGGTTGATCCGACTGCAAATGTTCGGAAGTTGCTGGACTGGGACAGCAATGAAAACAAAGAACGTATTGAACAATATATTGAGTTCCTGAGTACGCATCCTATAGAACAAGAAGAGGCCAGCTCGGTACAAGAAACCGCTGAAGAGGAAATTCAGCAGGACCTGGCTTTACTACAAGATCAGCAACAAGTGAAACCGGCGAATAGCTCCCAGCCTTATGCCATTGTGGTGTTGGGTGGCGGTTTAACGCTAGATGAAAAGGGTGAAGAGATTGTGGTCAATCACTATACGCGTTTACGTCTGGAAACCACGCTGGCGGTAGAAAAACATTATCAGTTACCGATTGTGCTGAGTGGTGTAGAAGCGCCGTATATGCAGCGCTGGTTGAAAAACCACGATGTTGATGCCAAATTGCTGGAAGATCGCAGCATGAATACCTGTGAAAATACCCGTTTCAGTTCATTATTATTACAAAAGAAAGGTGGAGCACCGACTGTGATTCTGATTACGGATCGTTATCATATGCCACGGACCCGCCGTTTATTTGCTTTAAATGGCATACAAACCATTCCGGTAGAGGCACCGATGCCGAAGCCTTTGACACGATGGCGTCCAAGTGCGCAAAATTATGATCATAGTCGTCGTGCCAATTATGAAATGTTGGCGACCATGCGCGATATGTGGTTTGGATCTAGTGACTGTCGGGAGGTGCCATAATGTCTGATATCCCATTTTTAAATCCCACGATCCTGAAGCAACTTGATTTACCCATCCCAAGCCGGGATATAACGCCACAACTCTTGCCGCCGTTAAACCTGAATCGTAGTGATGAGCCGCCAATTGATCTGCAATCCTATCGCAAGCTGTATGGCTTTGATTTATTGGACTGCAAACACTGGCAAGGCTATGTACAGATGCCATTGTTTAAATTGCATGTACAGGTATTTGAGCCAAACCTGGAAAATACCCGCTTTGACAAGATTCAGGGCACTGCTTTCTTGCTGCATGGTTATCTGGAACATAGCGGGATTTATCAGCCGATTGTCAAAGAGCTGCTGGAGCAAGGTTTTAGTGTGCTGACCTATGATCTGCCCGGACATGGTCTGAGTGATGGTTCACCTGCCAGCATTCAGAATTTTGATCATTATCAGCAGGTTTTGCATGCCGTACATCGCTATGTACAACATGCCGCGCAATTGCCCAAACCTTGGGTCGGCATTGGACAGAGTACCGGTGGTGCAATCTGGATGCATCACTTACTCGAATTTGCACAGCGCCGCGAAAATCCTTTTGTAGAACGGGTTTTGCTGTTATCGCCGCTGATTCGTCCTGCGAAAACAGCCTGGTGGCATAACTCGGTCGGGCTGGGCATTATTAGCCGGATCAAGCGTGAAGTTCCCCGGCATTTCAGACGCAATAACCATAATCCGGAGTTTCTGCGTTTTATCCGGCTTAAAGATCCGTTACAGCCGCGGATGATGGGTATGGACTGGATTCTGGCGATGTCGCGCTGGATGCTGGAAATGGAAGCGCGTCCGGCCTGTCGTATTCCGGTCTGGCTGGCACAGGGTGCACAGGATCAGACCGTAGACTGGCGCTATAATATCGAATTTATCCGACGTAAATTCCGTCTCCAGACCTTACTGATGCTGGAAGAAGGTTCGCATCAACTGATCAATGAACGCGCGGATATTCGTGCTGCATTGACCGGCTTGATTCCTGCCTTTCTACATGCACAGGGCAGTAAAACCTATTATTGATCTACAATTCAATGTGAAAAAAGGCGTTTGATTAAACGCCTTTTCTAATTTAACTGTATTGAGTTAAAATTTATCCAGTTTAGCCAGGTTCCACATCCGGAAGTAGAAGTTCTCCTCATCCTTATTTTCACAGGATAATAATTCTCCCTCTTTCAACCAAAAATGAATCTGCGCAAAGTTCTTTATTTCGTGATTATTCACACGTTGTGCCAAGTGATGTGCCTTAATCGCCGAAGGGTGTTTCAGGCCTGCAGAAGCAATCAGTTCAGACAAGGCGTGTAAGGTGTTTTTATGATAATGAAATACGCGCTCTGCTTTGGTGGGCACATGTAAGGCCTTTTGACGATCTTTATCCTGTGTGGTGACACCGACAGGACACTGGTTGGTATGACAGCTTTGAGCCTGAATACAGCCGACGGCAAACATAAAACCACGTGCCGAATTCACCCAATCTGCCCCAATCGCGAGCGTGCTGGCAATATCAAATGCACTAATAATTTTACCACTTGCACCAATTTTGATTTTATCTCTTAAACCTGCACCAACAAGGGTATTATGCACAAATAGTAAACCTTCTCTTAGGGGTGCACCGACAAAGTCGATTAACTCAATGGGTGCAGCGCCCGTTCCACCTTCAGAGCCATCGACGACGATGAAATCGGGATAAATCTGGGTGTGCAGCATGGCTTTGACCATACTCATAAACTGCCAGGGCTGCCCCAGACATAGCTTGAATCCGACCGGTTTTCCGTTGGAAAGTTCACGTAATCGTTGGATGAAATTCATCATTTCAATCGGGGTGCTAAAGGCGGGATGACTAGAGGGTGATACGCAATCATGTTCACGGCTGATGCCCCGGATTTGGGCAATTTCTTCCGAGATCTTGCTTTTAGGTAAAATACCGCCATGTCCGGGTTTAGCCCCTTGTGATAACTTGATTTCAATCATTTTTACTTGCGGTAATTTGGCTTGTGCCGCAAAGCGTTCCGGATCAAACTGTCCATCTAAGGTACGGCAGCCAAAATAACCACTGCCAATTTCCCAGACCAGATCGCCCCCATATTCAAGATGATAGGGGCTGATACTGCCTTCACCGGTATCATGGAAAAAATCACCTTTTTGAGCGCCGAGATTCAGCGCACGGATTGCATTGGCACTCATACTGCCAAAGCTCATGGCTGAAATATTTAAAATGGAAGCAGAGAAGGGCTGTGTACATTGCTCATTGCCGATCAGGATACGGAACGTTTGTGGATCGGCCACCTTACATGGCGTCAAAGAGTGACTGACAAATCTATAATTGTCCTCATAGACATTGAGAATTGAACCGAAAGGTTTATCTGAATTTTCATTTTTCGCCCGCTGGTACACCAGACTACGTTGCATACGGGAGAAGGGCAGTGCATCGCGGTCGGCTTCAATAAAATATTGACGAATCTCCGGACGAAATTCTTCGAAGATAAAGCGGAAATGTCCCATGATGGGGTAGTTTTTCAGAATAGAATGCTTGTTTTGCAGTACATCATACAAACCCAACAGGCTCAGGAGAATACTCAGAATCCACAGGGTATTCACCAAAGTTTGCGGCATAAAATAATAGATATAACGCGGCGAATAACCGATATGGAATGTGGTAAAAATCACTGCAATCAGAATGCAGGCAAACCAGACTGAATGGCGGGAAAAGAAAGTATTGAGCAGCTTGTGACGTACTAATTGAGCAGGGTTAGCCATTGTAAAATTAAGTCCCTATTTCTACTTCTATAGGGCTTTATGATGTGCAGAGCCAGGTATCTTATGCAAGCATAGAATTGTTATTCAATTTTATAAACTTGCCAAAAATCATACCCAGACAGGCAATCAGTCAGTAGCAATTGCAGATAAATTTTGCGGAAAAATTCCTATAGAAAAAATATGCAAAGCACATATATTCTATTTATTTCACAGGCAGAGTGAATGCTTTTATAGTCGATTTATCACCCATACAGGAGTTATAAACCATGACAAAAAAATCCATTCGCTTTAATAATGCCGAACTGGCTTGCTCATGTCTCAGTTCTGTTTAAATATTGAGGTTTCATCCAATCTGCATTTCGGGGTATTAGAGAAAAGCAGGTTGGTACAGCGGTAGACCACCAGAACAATCATAAAAATACAAGCATAATTCTCCAATCCCCAATCTGGGGATTTTTTTATTCTGGAATTATTAAAGCTGAATGAAATCCATTTGGTTAAGGGTTTTCCTCATCCATCTGGCTAACTGCATTGGACACCATACTGGGTTCAATATGTTTAATCTTTTTACCAAAGCTGCGCAGCCACCACACCAGTTGTGAAGTAAAAGGAACCGTTGCACTAATCAGCGACATACCATTGTCCAGTTTTTCAATCTTCTGATCTTTACTGAGCTGACTTTCCTCAAAATAATGTGCATCCGATTCCGACATGCTCAGTTTTAGCATGACATTTTCAGTAGGGTGATTGAAATCCACCCGGAAGCCCAATGCACCAGAATCGATATAGTCATCAATATCAAAATTCACCGGATGCAGGGCACGTGAATTGAGAACTACTGCCGATTTAAAACGGTGCAGGGCAAAGGTCTGAATATCAGATTTGTCATGACGGGTACAGACCAGATAAATGATGGAGCCTTTTTGCACCAAAGCCAGTGGATTGAGGATATAAGTCTTTTCTTCGCTGTTGTGACCGCGGCCCTGATAGACACATTCCAGCTGTTTGTCCTGCAACAAGCCTTCATATACCGCCTGCTGTGCAGTCTTATCCACGAAAGGTGGAATGAGCGGTTGGGTGGCTGGCACAATCCGTACCCGATTAATCCATTGGCGGACATTGTTTTGCGAGGACAGACTGCGGCGTGCCAGATCAAACCAGGGATTCATTTCTTCGATCAGGCTCGGTGGCAGCAAATGTTTTAAATGTTCTTCGACCATCATAAAGGTGACCGCCTGTGAGCTGGTCATATGCGGCAAGCTTTGCAGCGGTGCATCTGAGCGCCAACGCCAGCCTTGTGGTGTGGTCTTGCTGCTTTCGATTGGAAAGCGCTGCGCAATCTGGTTCAGGTCACGCTGAATGGTACGCAGGCTGATATCAATTCCTTCGCGATTCAAGATTTCCTGTAATTCACGTGTTCCCATCCATTTGCCGGTAGAAAGACGCGACAAGATTTGCCATTGGCGATACAGGCTATTCGAGGTTTCTTTTTCTTGTGCTGACATAATTTATTTTGCTGGCGATAAAGAGGATGGGATTTAGGCTTAGACTAACACAATAAAAAAACTCTCATTTTTTCGCAAGTCTTTCTGCGCAACAATTGTCCTACAAACTAAAAACAACTTGGTAAGAAATGGCATTGAGTTCAGGGCGCATTTATTAGATTAATGGTAGTCGCAATATAGGTTCAATGGCATGGATATTGCTTTGATTTAATTATAATAGATGATAAGACGAGGTTTGTATGCTTAAAGGAAATCGGGATACAAATGTAATTGAAAAAATTGATAATTTTAGTTCCCAAAATCTTGGGAAAAATTTTATAGAGGCTAAAACAGCAACGGTATCGACTACAGCAAATCCACAACTTTTATTTCAACAGTTGTCTTCAAAATTCTTTAATGAAATGCAGGATGAGCAAGTCATGTCCAGTCAGGCAAGTCAAAGACTGGAAGAATGGTTATCCCAACACACGCTGGATGAATTGAATGCTCTGAATCAGGTGGCAAAAGAACATTTTTTACATCATGGCATTAGCTTTACGGTTTACGAAGATAAAGAGGGGGTAGAGCGAAGCATTCCTTTCGATATCATTCCACGAGTGATTGACCGCAAACAGTGGAATATGGTGGCTCTGGGGTCGGCACAACGCGTGCGCGCACTGAATCTGTTTTTACATGACATTTATCATCAACAGGATATTTTAAAAGCCAATATCATTCCTGAACTCCAGATTTTGACGCATGAGGCTTATCAGCCGCATATGTATCAACATAGCCTGAAAGGCAGGATTTATAGCCAGATTAGTGGCATTGATGTAATACGTGATTCCAAGGGCGAATTTTATGTCTTGGAGGACAATCTTAGAACGCCATCGGGTGTCTCTTATATGCTGGAATGCCGTAAGATTAGCCAAAAGCTGATGCCGAAAATATTTGAACAGTCCAAGATTGCTGGAATTGAGCAATACCCGCAGCTTTTAAAAGAAATCCTGATCGAAAATGCCCATGTCGACAAACCCTTTGTCGTAGTGCTGACGCCAGGGCGTTTTAATAGTGCTTACTATGAGCACGCCTTTCTCGCAAGAGAAATGAATGTACCGTTGGTAACATCACGTGATCTTTTTGTTGATGACTCGAAGGTTTATGTAAAAACTATACGTGGTCGCCAAAGAGTCGATGTTATTTATAGACGGGTCGATGATGCTTATCTCGATCCATTATGCTTTAAACCGGAGAGTACCCTGGGTGTACCTGGCTTAATGTCAGCTTATTTACAAAATAATGTCCTGATTGCCAACGCACCGGGTACAGGTGTCGCAGATGACAAATCGATTTATCCATATGTCGATAAAATGATTCATTTTTATTTGGGTGAACAGCCAATACTAAAAAATATTCCGACGTATCAATGTCGTAATCAGCAAGATTTAAGCTATGTGTTGGCCCATCTGGACCAGCTGGTGGTAAAAGAAGCTCAGGGTTCGGGTGGTTATGGCATGCTGGTTGGGCCACAGGCTTCGAAACAGCAAATTGAATTTTTCAGGGAGAAAATTTTAGCTGCGCCGCATTTGTATATTGCGCAGCCAACTTTGGACTTATCGGTTAGTCCGACTTTGACCAATTTTGGTATTGCTGAACGTCATATTGACTTGCGCCCATTTGTCTTAAGCTCGCCTTACCGTACTGAAATTGTGCAGGGTGGCTTGACACGTGTAGCGATGCAGCCCGGTTCACTGGTGGTGAATTCATCACAGGGTGGCGGTATTAAAGATACCTGGGTAGTCGACAATTTACATTCATAATATTCCAAAGAAGGAAAATGTCATGGTTTTGCTGAATAGCAATGCACAACATATTTTTTGGTTAGGGCGTTATTTATCTCGCACTCATTTTTTATGTGCGCGCTTTCCATTTTTAGAAGACGAAGCAGCTGTGGCCTATGCCCATGCTTTTTGTTTACCCGCTTTTGATGCCAGTTCCTTAAATGAATTGGTACTAGATTCAACTCAGACCGCATCTTTTAGCCAGCAGTTTAAAGTGGCTAAAGATAATATTCAGGAACTACGCGGAGTATTGTCTGCATCAGGCTATGCAGAACTAATGAAACTGATCAAAACTGCAGACAAAAATGCTGGTTATATTTGTGAAGTGGTGACTGAATGTGAAGATATTCTGGAAGCTGAATCCGCCGATATTTTTCTGTTCTTTAGCCTGGGACAATGTGTCGAACAGCTCGATCATCAGTTACGACTCGGTGAAGAAACCAGTACGACACTGTGCAAGATCGATGATGTAGTCAGAATTCTAGTGGAAATGGGCTGGGGTGACCTGGAGCAATACTGGGAACAGTTGCGTACAGAACCGAACCGGATTCAGTTCTATCAGTTTAGCGACCATATCCATCAACTGTTTGAGGCAGATGTATGAAATTGATGGTGAATCACCAAACGCATTATATGTATACAGCTGAGGTGAGGAACAGTATTCAGTACATCAAAATGATGCCTTCGAGCAATGCGCATCAACGGGTGCATTCCTGGGATATTAGTGTACCGGGGAATAAAGAAATCCGAAAAGATGCCTTTCATAATCTGTGGATGACCTGTAACCAGCGTGAACCTTATTATTCCTTAACGATCATGGCGCAAGGGATTGTCGAGCTGAATCCCGCGCATCAGACTGGACTGAATGATTCAATCAATCCCAATATTTTTTTACAGCCAACCGAATCAACGCAATGTAATGCAGCAATGAAAGATTTTGCACAAGCTCATGTCCCTGCATTAAGCCGTCAACGTCTGATTGAACTGGCACAGGCCTTGCTGGAACATGTCCCTTATATTTCCAATAGCACCTCAGTGCAAGGCTCTGCCATAGATGCCTTTGAAGCACGTCAGGGGGTCTGTCAGGATCATAGTCATATTTTCATTGCCATGTGTAAATATCTGGGCTTAGCTGCCCGTTATGTTTCTGGCTATTTATATGCACAAAATGCTTCACATCTGGCCAGTCATGCCTGGGCAGAGGTGTTTGTAGAGCAGACATGGTATTGTTTTGATGTGAGTAATCTGCTGTTTAGTCCAAGCTCGCATATTTATGTGGCCATTGGGCGGGATTATTGGGATGTAGCACCGGTACGCGGTGTGAGGGAGAAGGGCGGAGTGGAATCCATGCATTCCATTGTTCAGGTACTAGGATGTTAATAAGGACAAAAGAATGACGTATTGTTGTGCGCTACGTTTAGAGCAAGGTATGCTTTTTATTAGTGATACACGGACCAATGCCGGAGTAGATCATATTTCTGTCTTTCGCAAACTGTATACCTTTGGTATTCCTGGGGAGCGTATGATCGTCATACAGGCCTCCGGAAATCTGGCCACAACACAAGCCGTAATTGGGCGTATCAAAAATCAGCTGGAGTTGAAGCAGGAACCCAATATACTCAGTCTGCATACCATGTTTGATGTGGCTGAACTGATCGGGAGCACGCTTAAGAGAGTCATCGCCAATGTCACCAGCGACATTTTGGAACAGAGTAATTATTATTGTAATTTACTGGTGGGTGGTCAGCTCAAAGATCAAGAAATGCAGCTCTATCATGTGTATCCGCAAGGAAATTTTATCTGTGCCACGCGGGATACGCCGTATTTCCAGATTGGCGAGAGTAAATATGGCAAGCCGATCCTGGATCGCGCCTTGACTTATGATATGCCGCTGGATGAAGCTCTGCGTTGTTCGCTCATTTCATTTGCATCGACCTTACGTTCCAATGTATCGGTCGGTATGCCACTCGATGTGCTGGTGTATAAAAAAGACAGTTTAATGATGCCGAGGGGTAAACGTATTGCCGAAGATGATGAATATTTCACGTCGATCAGCCGGCAATGGTCAGACACCTTGAAAAAAGGACTGGCAGCGCTACCTGTTCCATCGAATGAATATTTTCTGTAAAAGGTATTCTGGTTCAGTTTTTTCGCGTACAGTATGAACTTCTGTGCACCAGCATAATAAAAATAGATAAGTTAGCGCATGTACCAATTTTGTTACGCCAGTAAAAGTACGTCTTCTAAAGTTGATTTGCTTGAAGATCTGACCAATATCCTGAAAGAAGCACGTGATTTTAATCATCGCTATCAAGTCACAGGAGTGCTGTATTTTGCCGATGGTTATTTTTTTCAATGTCTGGAAGGTGAGTGTTTAACCTTAAAAAGTCTGCTGCTCGAGAGACTCAATAAAGATCCTCGCCATCATGATATTAAATTGTTTGAGACCAAGGAAATCGAATATCCGAGTTTCCCCGACTGGTCGATGAAGTATATTTCTAAACGCAGTCAAATCCAGCAATTCTGTCAGGACATGGGATTTAATGACTTTAATCCTTTTGCCTTTCAGCAACATCATGTCGATGCTTTATTAGAGAAATTGAGTTTAGAGCAGGCTGAAGAACAAAAATCAGCTTAAATAAAAAGCCCAACTTCTGTTGGACTTTTTTGGCTCTGAGGATCAACTCAAATAACTTTACGTAGCGGACGATGACTGAGTCTGCATAACAGTTCATAACCAATGGTGCCATTGGCTTCAGCAACATCATCGACCAAACGGGTATTCCCCCAAAGTTCGACTTGAGTACCAGGTTTTACCTGCATAGCAGTTACATCAATCGCGATCATATCCATTGCTACACGACCAATGACACGCGTTTGCTGGCCATTAATCGCCACATAGTTCTGTTTCGGGAAAGCACGAGGGTAGCCATCACCATAGCCAATTGAAACAATCGCAAGTGTCATGTCTTGCTCAGCTGTAAATGTTGAACCATAACCGACATGCTCACCTGCCTTGATATGGTTAAGTGCAATCACTTCGGCAGTAAAGGTCATGACTGGTTTTAAATCCAGATCATGCACATCACGATCTGCAAATGGAGTCGCGCCATAAAGCATGATCCCGGGACGGACAAAATCAAAATGCAATTCTGGATATTTATAAATGGCTGCTGAATTACAGCATGAACCCATCAATGGTGCACAGTCATTTTTAATTTCTAAGAATTGACGGATTTGTTCATCATTCAGCGGGTGATCAGCATCGGCATTGGCAAAATGCATCGCCAAAACACAAGTAAAACCTTCAGCTTTGAGTTGATTGATAACGTCTTTAATTACATCAATTTTAAAGCCAAGACGGTTCATCCCGCTATTCAGCTTGACCCAGACTTTCAGGTCTTTGGCGATATAAGCATCTTTATGTGCCAAGAGCCAATCGACCTGTGCCTGCTGATGCACAATCACTTCAATATTCTGATCAATCACGATTGGCATTTCGTCTGCAACAAAAACACCTTCGATGAGCGTGATCGGCTGTTGATAACCCAATTCACGAATTTCCAGGGCTTCTTGTAAGCATGCGACACCAAAAGCATCGCTTGCACTTAAGGCTGCTAGGCAGTCTTTAACTCCATGTCCGTAAGCATTGGCTTTGACCATACTGACGATTTTAGCGGTTGGGGCAAGTTGTTTGACACGGTTTAAATTATATTGCAGTGCTGCACTGTCAATATAAACTGTAGCTTGGCGCACCCTAAATTACTCCTGGAGGGACGATGGAAATCTGATGATTGAGCTTGTTTACTCTTCATCATCATACTGAGCATAAAACTCAGGTGAGAGATTACTAAAACGGGTATATTGACCTTCGAAAGCCAGACGTACCGTACCAATCGGGCCGTTACGCTGCTTACCAATAATAATTTCAGCAGTGCCGGCTTCCTTTGATTCCTTGTTATAAACCTCGTCGCGGTAAATGAACATGATCAAATCGGCATCCTGCTCGATTGCACCGGATTCACGTAAATCGGACATCACCGGGCGTTTATTGGGGCGGTTTTCCAGGGCGCGGTTTAACTGGGAAAGTGCAATCACAGGGCACTGCATTTCTTTGGCTAAGGCTTTTAAACTTCGTGAAATTTCCGAGATCTCGCCGACACGGTTGTCGCCCATACCGGGTACTTTCATCAACTGAAGATAATCGACCATGATACAGCCGAGTTTGCCACCATGCATTTTGGCAATACGACGGGCACGGGAACGTAATTCAGTTGGTGGCAGGGCAGAGGAATCATCGATATACAGGTTTTTTTCCTGTAAATGCACAATGGTACTGGTCACTTTTGACCACTCATCGCTGTCCATTTTGCCTGAACGCAAATGCCCCTGATGCACACGGCCAAATGACGAAATCAAACGCATGGCAATCGAATCCGCTGGCATCTCCATCGAATAGACCAGCGCCGGCAGGTTGTTATTAAATAAAACGCTTTCGACCAGGTTCATGGCAAAGGTGGTTTTACCCATGGACGGACGCGCCGCGACAATAATCAGGTCGCCGGATTGCATGCCTGAGGTTTTATTATCCAGTTCCACAAAGCCTGTGGTTAAACCGGTAATGCTACCTTCCATTTGTGATAATTCATTCAATTTATCAAAAACATCGGCAACGACAGAGTTAATCGGTTTAGGCCCTTGCGCCTTGGCATTATTATTATGCTGTTCTGCAATCGAGAAAATATTGGTTTCAGCCAAGTCCAGAATTTCACTGACGGTACGGCCTTTGGTGTCATAGGCATTTTGTAAAATTTCAGAGCTGACTTTAATCATGCTGCGCAGGGTCGAGAATTCTTTAATTTTGCCTGCATAGGTTTCCAGATTGTAGAAACTCGATGGCGAGTCTGCCATGAGCTGCATCAGATATTCTTCACCACCAATGGCATCCAGCAAGTTCTGCTTGATCAGCCAGTCATGCACCAGTACCGCATCATAAGGTGAGTTTTCTTTAGAGAGCTGATCAATGGCGCGGAAAATATATTTATGTCGGGTCGCATAAAAATCATTTTCAGTCAGCACATCACCGACCTGTTCAAAAGATTCGGCAACGGTCATTAATGCAGCAAGTACGGCTTGTTCAATCGCTAAATTGTGCGGTGGAGTACGAAATTCCTTGAGATTGCTGTTCTCAGTACTGATTTCGATATTAGCGCTGGTCGGCTTTTTGCTGGCATTCGCCTGTGACATATAAATCCCTGATTTTAAATACAATGGTTAAACATTATCGGAGATGAATAGCTTTTATTCACTACGACATGAAATCATACGCGTTCTGAAATCAAATGCGAAGGGTAAATTTTCATTTGTATGGGTAATAAAATAATTTTTAAGCAGGAGATACCTGTCATTTTTTTATAGATAAAAAAAGAGCATGCTTTCGCATGCTCTTTTTGAGGCGAGAAATTACTCAGCTACGATAGTAACCAGAACTTCTGCAGTAACATCATGGTGCAATTGGATTGCGATGTTAAATTCGCCAGTGTGACGAAGTGCGCCATTTGGAAGACGTACTTCTGCACGGTCTACTTCTAGACCAGCATTTGTCAACGCGTCAGCGATGTCACGAGTACCGATAGAACCGAATAGTTTACCTTCGTCACCAGCTTTCGCAGTGATTACGATATTTACTTCGTTCAATTGGTCAGCACGTGCTTGAGCAGCAGCTAAAACATCAGCTTCAGCTTTCTCAAGTTCAGCACGACGAGCTTCAAAAGCAGCAGTGTTTGATTCTGTTGCAGCAACTGCCATACCTTGTGGGATAAGGAAGTTACGGCCATAACCAGCTTTAACTGATACTTTATCGCCTAGTTTACCTAGGTTTTTAATGCGTTGTAATAAGATAATATCCACAGCTCAACCTCACTTATGATTGTCAGTGTAAGGGATCAAAGACAAGAAGCGAGCTTGTTTAATAGCTAGCGCCAATTGACGTTGGTAACGAGCTTTAGTACCTGTAATACGGCTAGGAACAATCTTGCCATTTTCAGTGATGTACTGTTTTAAAGTGTCGATATCTTTGTAGTCGATGTACGTAACGTTCTCAGCTGTAAAGCGGCAGAACTTGCGACGACGGTAAAAACGTGCCATGTTATGTTCTCCTTAAGCTTCAGCAGAGTCTTGAGCGTGTTGTGCTTCTTCACGTTGAGCTTTACGCGCACGTTTTTCTTCAGCACTTTTCGCCAATAGTGACTCTTCAGTGATTGCGTTTTCACGACGGATGATAAGGCTACGAATGATTGCATCGTTATAACGGAACAATTCTTCAAGCTCATCAAGAGTAGTCTGACCACACTCAACATTCATAAGAATGTAGTGAGCTTTGTGGATCTTGTTGATTGGGTAAGCCAATTGACGACGGCCCCAGTCTTCAAGACGGTGGATTTGACCTTCAGCTTCTTTGATGTGAGTTAGGTAGCGTTCTACCATACCAACGACTTGATCGCTTTGATCAGGGTGTACTAAAAGTACGATTTCGTAATGACGCATTGTCAGCTCCTTACGGTTTGGACAGCCCCAATTTAAGTAAATTGAAGCAAGGAGTCACAACCAAGGTTGTGTCGCAGTGTTTGCGAAGGGTGAATTGTAGAGATTTTCGAGGATAATTTCAACCAGATAAGCCATTTTTGTGAAATTATATCTATTGCCAGATTCTCTTATCAAAAAATCGTTATATTTTTAATCAGGCTTAAACTGCTTAAATTTATTAAATATACTGTTGATCATATCAACCGACTCTTTCTAGGCAGGAATTGGCCTAAACCTATGAATGTGACTCTAAAACAAAAATGAGTGAATTTCACAGAAGATAAGAAAGGAGGGGACGAGCGCTTAAAGCTGAAATTTTGATTCTGCAAACAGATGCTCGGAGTGGGGGGATAAAATCAAAATAAAAAAAGATAGAGGCGAACTCTCTATCTTTTTAAAAAAACACTATCTGTGTAGATGGCGCAGTTGAAGTAAAGCTAAATACAATACTGATCACGGTAATCAGGATGACAGAGAACAGAAAATATTTCTTTGCCCAAAGCTGATCATTTTCAGCTTTAAATCCAATGACACCGATATACAACCAGTAAATGCACAATAGATTTAAAATGACTGCATACAACCAATTGGCATAGCCATATACAAATAATGCATTCATGGTCAGGGTGAATAACACCACATACAAAAGTGATTCGATCTTGGTACGATGAATCGAGCGCGCCACAGGCAAAATGGGAATGCCTGCATTTTTGTAATCATCAAAGCGGTAAACCGCAATTGCCCATGAGTGAGGCATTTGCCACAACGCATAACCTAAAAAGATCAGTAATGCACCCAGGTCAAATTGATTGGCCACAGCGGTATAGCCAATGACAGGCGGAGCTGCACCAGAAATACTGCCGACTACAGTTTGATGAATTGTGGTTCGTTTTGTCCATAGGCTGTAGAAACCAACATATACAACAAAACCAATCACCGCGAAAAGAAAAGCGTACGCATTTACCCAGAACCATAAAATGCTAAAACCAATGAGGCCTAAGACCAGAGCAAAAGCCAGGGCAACAGGTTCAGAGATGGTTTTGATGACCAGAGCACGATTTTGTGTGCGCTGCATTTTTTGGTCGATGTCCTGGTCAATCACGTTGTTGACCACACATCCTGATGCTACGACAAGCGTAGTACCGAGAAGGGTAATAAGCAGGATAAGGAAATCTACAGAACCTTGAGTGGCTACGAAGTAGCCACCCAAAGTGGTAACAAAGTTACCGAAGAGAATTCCTGGCTTAGTCAGGAATAAATACTTTTTCAACATGACGACCAGTTTAGATCATCATGTTGTAGTGTAGGTAATTCATGATCCATACAGAACCTACTAAAAGAATAGCGATGGTTAAGATGGTATACACGAACGCAATCACGTTCCAGCGTTGCTCTGAAGAAGAGTTCATATGCAGGAAGTAAATTAACTGCACAAGAATCTGAGCAACCGCAGTAATCGCAATTACTGCAATCAAGATACCGCGTTCAAAACCGCCTGCCATCACCATACCGAATGGAATTACGGTAAGGATGACAGAAAGTACGAAGCCAATTGTATATTGCTTAACGTTACCGTGTGATGCACCAGCTGAGTTGTGATCGTGACTCATTACAGAACTCCCATCAAGTAAACTACGCTGAATACACAGATCCAAACGATGTCAAGGAAGTGCCAGAACAAGCTTAGGCAAGCTAGACGACGCGTGTTTGCAAGAGTCAAACCATATTTCTTGATTTGAACCATTAACACGATCATCCAGACCAGACCAGAAGTTACGTGAATACCGTGCGTACCTACCAAGGTAAAGAACGCAGATAAGAACGCACTTGTGCTTGGACCGTGACCCGCATGAACTAAGTGATTGAACTCATATAGTTCCATGCCGATGAAGATAGCACCGAATACCCAAGTAATCGCTAACCAAGTCAGTACTTTTGCAACGTCTTTTTTGTATGCAGCAAGAACTGCAAAACCAAAGGTTACAGAAGAGATCAAGAGAGCGAAGGTTTCAGTCAGAACGAAACCTAAAGAGTCGCCAAACAGGTCTCTCGCACTTGGAGTACCCACAGGAATGTGGCTACTTAAAACAGCGAACGCAATGAAGAGTGTACCGAACAGGACAAGGTCACTCATCAAGTAAGTCCAGAAACCAAAGACGGTGATGTCAGTATCATCGTGATGATGCTCATCGTGTCCGTGGTTATCGTGATGAAGTACTTCAGCCATTGTCTTAGTCCTTCTTCAAGTGTTTTTCAAGAATCGCATAGCGTTCGTTTTCAATACGCTCAACTTCAGCAGCAGGAACATAGTAATCCACTTTCTTGGTGAAAGAAGACACGATGAAGCTAATGATAGAAGCAATGAACGTAACAACTACTAACCACCAGATGTGCCAGATTAAACCGAAGCCCATTACAGTGATGAACATCGCGATAACGAAACCAGCAGCACGATTCGTTGGCATATGGATATCTTCATACTTCGTTGGTTTTGCATATGCAACACCATTTTCTTTCTCAACCCAGAAAGTATCAATACCATTGATCTTTGGAAGATGAGCAAAGTTATAGAACGGAGCAGGAGAAGATGTCGACCATTCAAGCGTACGGCCATCCCATGGGTCGCCAGTCAAATCTAGACGTTGGTCACGTTGTAAGAAACCAACCACGATTTGCATAACGAAACATACGATACCAAGTGCAACAAGAACTGAACCGAACATCGCGATATTTACATATGGGTCCCAATCTGGGTTGTCAAATGTATTCAGACGACGAGTCATACCCATGAAACCAAGGATATAAAGTGGCATGAATGCAAAGTAGAAACCGAAGAACCAGAACCAGAATGCTGCTTTACCCCAAGTTTCATTCAGTCTCCAACCGAACATTTTCGGCCAGTAGAAGATGATACCTGCGAACATCGCAAATACTACACCACCAATAATTACGTTATGGAAGTGAGCGATCAGGAATAAAGAGTTGTGTACCAGGAAGTCCGCTGGTGGAACCGCCATCAATACACCTGTTAAACCACCGATACCGAAAGTCACAAGGAAGCCAAGTGTCCACAGCATTGGGGTTGTGTAAACAATGCGACCCTTGTACATGGTGAATAACCAAGAGAAGATTTTCACACCAGTAGGAATCGCAATAATCATGGTCATGATACCGAAGAACGCGTTAACGTTGGCACCTGCACCCATGGTAAAGAAGTGGTGAACCCATACAACGAATGACAATACTGTGATTGCTACTGTTGCATACACCATTGATTTGTAACCGAACAATGCTTTGCGTGAGTAAGTCGCAACAACTTCTGAGTAAATACCAAAGGCTGGTAATACCAAGATATACACTTCTGGGTGACCCCAAGTCCAAATCAGGTTTACATACAACATTGGGCTACCACCCAGGTCATTTGTAAAGAAGTGGAAATCGAAGTAACGGTCAAGCGTTAGCATTGCAATTGTTGCAGTCAACACCGGGAAAGCCGCAATAATCAATACTGCTGTACATAAAGATGTCCAGGTAAAGATTGGCATTTCCATGAGTTTCATGCCAGGCGCACGCATTTTGATGATGGTAACAAAGAAGTTAACACCCGTTAATAGCGTACCTAGACCTGAAATTTGCAGTGCCCAGATGTAGTAGTCCATACCTACGCCTGGAGAATATTCGATACCTGACAGTGGAGGGTATGCCATCCAGCCTGTTGCAGCGAATTCACCTAACGCAAGTGAAACCATCATCAGACCCGCAGCGCCGGCAAATAACCAGAAGCTGAGTGAGTTCAATAATGGGAATGCAACGTCACGTGCACCGATTTGAAGCGGCACAGAGATGTTCATTAAACCAACTACAAGACCCATTGCCACGAAGAAGATCATGATCACGCCATGCGCGGTAAAGATCTGGTCGTAATGCTCAGGGTGTAAATAACCTTCGCCGCCACCTTTTGCAAGGAACTGCTGAAGACGCATCATGATCGCATCGGCGAAACCACGCACCAGCATGATCACAGATACGAAGATATACATGATACCAATTTTTTTATGGTCTACAGATGTGAACCATTCGTTCCACAAGTAGCCCCATTTTTTGAAGTAGGTAATACCAGCAACAACTGCGATAGCACCCAAGATCATCATTGCAACAGTTGCCAATACGATTGGATCGTAAGGAATTGCATCTGGACCTAACTTACCTAAGAAGCTCATGTCTTATTCTCCTTGAGAAGCAGTCGCATGTTCACCTGCTACATGAGCTTCAGAAGCAGATGCTTCCTGAGCAACAGCATCAGTCGCTGCAGCTTCTACAGGAGCTGTATGATCAGCACCGTGGTAGTTACTCATATAGTTGTGAATCACAGATTCAAACAAACCAGACTCGACAGAAGAATAATAAGTCACAGGATGTGGCTGAGTCTTATATGGGCCTTCTGCTTGTGCAGTTTCAGCAAGTCGTTTCTCTAAATCTGTTCTTGCATTACGAACCATTGCATCAATTTGTTTTTGTGAACGGTTGCCGTCACGTAAGGTCGCAAATTCAGCTTGGTCTAAAACAGTTTTTTGAACTGCAACAGGATTTACTGAAGTACCATTACCTGATTGAACTGCAGCAACCCATTCAGCGAATTGAGCATCAGTCACAGAATGTGCACGGAAGCGCATTTGTGAGAAGCCATAGCCTGAATAGTTTGAAGAGAAACCACGATAACCTTCAGCTGGACTCGTTTCATCAGCTAAGAAGTTAAGGTGAGTTTGCATGCCTGCCATTGCATAAATCTGACCACTTAACGCCGGGATGAAGAAAGAGTTCATCGTGAAGTTAGACGTGATACGAAGGCTTACCGGAGTTTTCTCTGGGAAACGCAATTCGTTAATTGTTGCAATGTTTTGCTCAGGATAGATGAAGATCCATTTAAATTGTTCAGCAATAACTTGAACAGTTAATGGTGCTTTATCTGCTTCAATTGGACGGTATGGGTCATACTTGTGGGAACCCCACCAAGTTAACCAAGCTAAAATACCAATAATAATGACAGGAATACCCCATACCACAATTTCAATCGCAGTAGAGTGTGTCCATGTAGGTTTATAGTCTGCGTCTTTATTCGATGCACGATATTTCCAACCGAACCATAATGCCATGATGATTGATGGAATAACCACCAACAGCATTAAGTAAATCGCAGTCATCATCAGGTTACTTTGACCTGCTGCAACTGGACCTTTAGAGTTCAGAAGTACCATATCACCACCACACCCGGTCAAGAGTGCAGTCATCGCAGATAAAGACAATACAGCTAAAATCGTTTGTCTCATTTTACAACCTCGGTGAAGAGTCCCATTCCCTAATTTAATATGGGATAGCGATTAAAGTGCACATGACGAAAAAGGCTGATTTTTACAAAACATCCTATTAATCATAATACACCGCTACGTTGTAGGGCATTATGCCTGAGATTGACGAACTAAGCTATATC
The DNA here is from genome assembly GCF_013419095.1 of Acinetobacter sp. YH12105. NCBI lineage: Bacteria > Pseudomonadati > Pseudomonadota > Gammaproteobacteria > Moraxellales > Moraxellaceae > Acinetobacter > Acinetobacter sp. YH12105. The sequence continues at coordinate 91,823 of NZ_VPAU01000001.1, read as the reverse complement.
TAAAGCCGCTTTAAATGCCTGTAATAAAAACCGATTTTGTTGCTCGGGATTTAGGAATATTTATAGGAATTTTATTTCAATTTCAAAGTTATGTAAGAAAGAATGGGATGAATATCATCCCATTTTAAGTGATTCAAAATTATTGTTTTACCACTTGAGTTTTTGCCAGTTTATCGTGCAGGGTCTGACGTTTTTTACCCAATCCGAAGGCCCAGTCAATCATTAAACTCAAGGGCATGAAGATGATATTCAGAAATATAAAGAATACGCTACGAATGGTGAAGGCACGTAATAAGCTAACTTTCTCACCAGATTCAGCATCTACAATTTTGATTTTCGTCATTTTTTTGCCAATACTTTGCCCAGATTTGGCAATAAGGTAGGCTTGAATCACCAGCATGATCAGTAAATAGACCGCAGTTGCAATCCAGGCTTGTTGAGAAAACATCTCAAACATCTGGGTTTGCAGTTGCTGCGCCATGGTAGGATCAGCATCACTGTTGAGTATCACATTCATGAACTCTTGGTTCAATTCTGCAAAGCGGACTTCCTGTTCAGGGGTGAAGAATCCAGTCAGAATAAAAGTCGCTGGTAACCAGAGTAACACGTCTACAATTTTGGCCAGAATACGGCTGGGAATACTGGCAAGTGTATTTTTTTGCGTAGTTGCTTGGGTGCGTGGTTGCGTACCAGACACTGTTATAGGCGGGTTGTTCTGGAAAGGCGTGTCAGGTGTTGCGGTTGGTGCGACATAACCCTCAGGTTGATATACCGATTTTCCCTGGGTAAGCTCACCTAAAGCTTTCCACTCTGCCATGCCTTGATGCCATGCCAAATCAGTTAGCATGACTTGCTGATTGGCAAGCATTTGATTTAATTGCTCGAGCGTATATGGACCAGCTTGTTGATTGTTTCGTGCCAAGTAAATCTGCATATAGACTGAATCTCAATATATAAATTTGAACTGATAATAGGTTGAATTAAGATTGTATTGAATTCTATTTTGAAAACAAACACCATCTTATCGTTAAGATTATAGATAAATTGAGTATTTTCAATCCTATTTATGAAGAAAATGCTTCAAATCAAAAACAGTGTAACAAGGATCGGGTGGTTTGAGTGCATCATTCAACATATCCGATTCGCTTTAATTATTGCCCTTTAAAAATGATTTTACTGTTGGCATTTGTTTGTCATTACAATTTGAATGTGGAGAAACAAAATACAAAAACTTATATTTTTAAAACTTTCAGAAGAGCGTTTTGAAATATAAAAGAATATTCATCCCATAAAAAAAAGACCCTGCGAAAGGGTCTTTTTTTATTTAAAATCTATTATGCAGTTGCCACTTTTTCTTTAGCCAGGAAGAACCAGGTATCCAGGACTGAATCCGGGTTTAAAGATACAGACTCAATGCCTTGTTCCATGAGCCATTTCGCAAGATCAGGATGGTCTGAAGGACCTTGACCACAAATACCCACGTATTTGCCTGCACGGTGACATGCCTGGATTGCAAGAGCAAGAAGCGCTTTTACAGCAGGGTCACGTTCGTCGAACAAGTGCGATACGATACCAGAGTCACGGTCTAGACCAAGCGTTAGCTGGGTCAGGTCGTTTGAACCGATAGAGAAACCATCGAAGTGTTCAAGGAATTGATCGGCCAACAATGCGTTGGTTGGTAATTCACACATCATGATCACTTTAAGACCATTTTCACCACGTTTAAGACCGTTCAATTCCAATAACTCGATCACACGTTTTGCTTCAGCCACAGTACGCACAAATGGAATCATGATCTGTACATTGGTTAAGCCCATTTCATCACGAACTTTTTTCAATGCACGGCATTCAAGCTCGAAGCAGTCACGGAAGTTGTCAGACACGTAGCGGCTTGCACCACGGAAGCCCAGCATCGGGTTCTCTTCTTCTGGCTCGTACAACTTACCGCCGATCAAGTTTGCGTATTCATTTGACTTAAAGTCAGACATACGCACGATCACTGGTTTATCTGCAAATGCAGCAGCAAGAGTAGAGATACCTTCAACCAGTTTTTCTACATAGAACTCGATTGGAGAAGCATAACCAGCAGTACGCGCCATCACAGCAGCACGTGTTTCACGTGGCAAGCTGTCAATATTCAACAATGCTTTAGGATGCACACCGATCATACGGTTGATGATGAATTCTAAACGTGCAAGACCAATCCCTTCGTTTGGAATTTGCGCGAAGTCGAATGCACGATCCGGGTTACCGACGTTCATCATGACTTTGAACGGAAGAGCAGGCATTGATTCGATCGAGTTGGTTTGGATTTCGAAATCCAGCGCACCTTCATAGATGAAGCCCGTATCACCTTCAGCGCAAGACACAGTCACTTCCTGACCGTCAACCAGTACTTCAGTGGCATTACCACAGCCTACAATCGCAGGAACACCAAGTTCACGTGCAATGATTGCAGCATGACAGGTACGACCACCACGGTTGGTAATAATCGCAGCAGCACGTTTCATCACTGGTTCCCAATCCGGGTCAGTCATGTCAGATACCAGCACGTCACCGTCTTGTACTTTGTCCATTTCTTTGATTGAAGTCACGATACGGACTTTACCAGAACCGATACGTTGACCGATTGAGCGACCTTCACAGATCACAGTACCACGTTGTTTGAGCAAATAGCGCTCCATGGTGCCGACATTTTCACGGCTTTTTACTGTTTCAGGGCGTGCCTGAACGATGTAGATTTTTCCATCATCGCCATCTTTTGCCCACTCGATGTCCATTGGAGAACCGTAGTGGTTTTCAATGATCAGCGCTTGTTTGGCAAGTTCTTGGAGTTCTTGGTCGTTTAGAGCGAACTGTTGACGCTCAGCTTTTTCTACATCTACGACAACCACTGATTTACCTGCAGAAGCTTCTTCACCATAAATCATCTTCTGGTGTTTAGAACCCAAGTTGCGGCGTAAAATCGCGTGTCGGCCTGCATTTAACAGCGGTTTAGAAATATAGAATTCGTCAGGGTTGACTGCACCTTGAACGACCATTTCACCCAAACCATAAGACGCGGTAATAAACACTGCATCACGGAAGCCTGATTCAGTGTCCAGGGTAAACATCACACCTGCAGCACCCGTTTCAGAGCGAACCATACGTTGGATCCCTGCTGAAAGGGCAACCACGTCATGCGCGAAGTTTTGATGGACACGATAAGAAATTGCGCGGTCATTATATAAAGATGCAAAAACTTCTTTGATCGCGATAAGCACGTTATCAATACCGCGAATATTCAAGAAAGTTTCTTGCTGTCCAGCAAAAGAAGCATCTGGTAAATCTTCTGCTGTCGCTGATGAACGAACGGCAACCGCGATATCAGGGTTGCCGTTAGAAAGTTCTGCAAATGCTGTACGAACTTCTTGTTCTAATTCAGAGGTAAGTGGAGTATCCACAATCCATTGGCGGATTTTTGCACCGGTTTCAGCAAGAGCATTCACATCATCCACATTTAGTGCTGCAAGCTCTGCATTAATTTTAGCGTTTAGGCCACTTTGCTCGAGAAATTCACGATATGCTTCAGCTGTAGTTGCAAAGCCACCTGGCACCGATACACCAGCATTGGATAAGTGGCTGATCATTTCGCCCAAGGATGAGTTTTTCCCACCCACGAGTTCAACGTCGTGCTTCCCTAATTTTTCCAGACCAATTACGCGCGCTTCCAAAGTTGTTACTCCACTTTTGCAGTATTAATCACTATCTTGGCATGAGAGTATAGCAAATCATCTAGGTTTTTGATTTTACTAAGCGACAGTCATGTAAGATCGGTTTACTATAAAGATTATATAGCACTAAGACAAATGGTGGAGGAGAATTTTAATGTCAGAAGGTAAACAAATTCAGCGTAGTGTTTTCTTTATCTCGGATGGCACGGCAATTACCGCTGAAACGCTTGGACACTCACTATTAGCGCAGTTTCCAAATGTAAAGTTTGACATTCATATTATCCCTTATATTAGCTCTGAAGAAGCCGCAACCAGTGTGGTTGCAGAGATCAATGCGCGTGCTCTGCAAGACGGTGAAAAACCACTGGTTTTTGATACTTTAGTCGACCCTTATGTGCGGGAGATTATTAATACCGCAAATGCCGTAAATCTTGATGTATTTGAAGGACTTATCAGTAAGTTGTCGGATGAGTTGCAGGTGTTGCCTACAACTTTAGTCGGTCAAACCCATGCGGTGACTGATACTGCCTCCTATAAAGCCCGTATCGATGCGGTACATTTTGCCTTGGACAATGATGATGGCGCGCGTACGCGTCATTATGATAAAGCCGATCTGATTCTGATTGGGGTGTCGCGTTCGGGTAAAACACCTACCTCTATTTATTTGTCTTTGCAATTTGGTATTCGGGTGGCCAACTATCCACTAACAGAAGAAGATCTGGACGATAATCGCTTGCCAGCGGTACTGCGTCCGCATAAAAACAAGCTGTTTGGTCTGATGATTGATGCAGACCGTCTCGTCGCGATTCGCACTGAACGTAAGGCCAATAGTCGTTATGCCAGCTTTAGCCAGTGCCAGATGGAGCTGCGTGCCATTGAAGGAATCTACATTTCGGAAGGAATCAAGTACCTGAATGTCTCTGAAATGTCGATTGAAGAAATCTCGACACGTGTCTTGCAAATGACGGGTTTAAAACGTCGAATTGGCTAAAAAGCCAAACAGAGCCAAACTTTGATTTGGCTCTGTTTTATAGCTAAAAAATACCAATAAGTGCTTATTTATAGAAATAATATATGATTTTTATAAATTTAAAAAATATCAAGTATCATAATTAAAAATACAAAAGAGCGTTATTTAATCAATTTGTTGAATAAGTACACTATTAATCCTGGGTGTAGAGTTCTAGATTTCATCAATTTTTCATGTTGAGTTGCCAACGTAGCTTATTCTTCTGCTAAATAAGTATGAATAATAATATCGACCTGATGCTGATCTCCATTGATACAGCAAATACTGTTTTCAGTAATTTTTAGGATTGGCCAGGTAATCAGCTGACAATTTTCCCGCTGTAGCGCGGCATAATAATGATCTGACTTGAGATAGGTGTTAGGAGGAGATGCAAGATTTGGCATTAACTGGCGTCTTAGCCACAGGTTTTGTACCTGATTTTCCAGAAATCTGAGGGAAAGCAGACTCTTAATCCGGTTGTTAAATAGACGACGATTTTTACCAATTAAAGGATGATTAATAATGCGTTGCAGAATGCGGTCTGAACCTGGCAGCACAAAAGCAGGATTAATCTGAAAAACTTTCACCGAACCGGCATGTTGACTAATTTTATCCAGCTGGGTAACGGTAAACTGGTCTGTACCAATAATTGCAATATCTTTGTTTGAATAATCCAGTTTCATAAGCTCGGAAGAAGCGATATTTATTCCGGTAAACAGCTGGAAATGTTCGGGATGATTTTCAAAAATGCCAGCGTGTAGATCTTGCTTGGTGGCCATTAGACTTCCTTGAATTTATTTAATAATTGATTTTCTTTGTCTTAGATATAAACAAAAACCAGAAGCAGGGTAAAGGAGAAAATTTAACTTAGACAGTCATCTATTTGACAGAAATACAGCGGCTTATTTTTTTCTAAGTCAGGAGATATAAATATGATTAAAAAGCGGTGGTGTTAAGTAAGAGAGAAGAATGAATAGAAAAAGTTTGGATGACGGTGTTGAACAGATTGTTGCTATTTTATTTGAAAGTTATACAACATCTACCCATTGCTGAGAATAGGTAGATGTCGCTTTCATTTATTGCCCGTTTTTAAGCTGCATCAACAGCTCAAAGTTATGCAGACGCTTGTCAGTGTCATAGATGTCACAAGTGAAGATAAACTCATCGACATCATATCTGGCCAAAAGCGATTCCAGCCCAGCTTTCACAGTTTCTTTGGAGCCGACCTGTGCCATGGCAAAGAAATTATCAACCGACATTTTCTCGGCAGGTGACCATAGACCGTCCATTGAATCTATCGGCGCTTTCAGTTTTAAGGTCTGACCACGAATCAATGACAAAACCCGCTGATAGGCACTGGTCGCGAGGTATTCTGCTTCTTCATCGCTATCTGCCACACAGGTTGGGACACCCATTGAGACATAAGGACGTTCCAGATATTCGGAAGGCTCAAAGTTTTCACGATACAGCTGAATCGCCTGACCGAGCATACGCGGGGCAAAATGTGAAGCAAAAGAATAAGGCAGGCCCAGTTTTGCTGCAAGTTGTGCACTGAACAGACTCGATCCGAGTAGCCAGACCGGAACATGCGTGCTTTGACCGGGAGTCGCAACAATACGCTGATTTGGCTCTGGATCTTTAAAATATTGCAAAATTTCCAGAATATCTTGCGGGAACTGATCTTCAGTTTCCTGACGGCCACGGCGCAGGGCACGCATGGTCATCTGGTCAGTTCCAGGAGCACGGCCCAGACCGAGTTCAACACGATCTGGATATAAGGTCGCTAAAGTTCCGAATTGCTCAGCCACCACCAGCGGCGCATGATTCGGGAGCATAATCCCGCCTGAGCCTAAGGTTAAGCTTTTGGTGTTCGCCAGTAAATAGCCTAAAAGAACGGCTGTGGCTGAACTGGCAATGCCATCCATATTGTGATGTTCTGCCAGCCACATTCGGCTATAACCCAGTTGTTCTGCTGCCTGGGCAAGCTCCAGCGCGTGGTTCAGCGCGAATTGAATAGTCTTATCGTCACGAACAGGAACCAGTTCGAGGATAGAGAACCGGGTATCGTTAAGTGTACGCATCGTATTACTCTTAAATAGACATGACTAAAAGCATACGACTTTGCATTGTATTTGTATATCGAAAAAAATCGATATAAGTGTAAACGAAAATAACAGGCAAAAAAATAAGCATCCGAAGATGCTTATTTAAGAAGGGAAGCTTAGAGAGTGCAGCCTTAACGACGACGGTTGTTGTAACGATAGTCATTCGTGCGGTAGTTTTTTGAACTGTAGCGACGGTCATAGCGGTCATCATAACGGCGATCCTCACTGACTTTTTTACCCAGTGCCGAACCACCCGCAGAACCTAGTGCTGCACCGATATAACCGCCATTGGTACCCGCCATGTTTCGGCCGACTGCATAACCCGCACCACCACCGAGGGCACCACCGATAATCGCACCATTACGGTCACGTTTGTTTGCCGCAACAGCTGCACCAGCACCACCACCAATCGCAGAACCGATGGTTGCACCGGTTGTACCACCCATTTTATTACCCACGGCTGCACCAACCACACCACCAAGTGCTGAAGCTAAAGCTGTATTGGTGGTATTACCGGCATTGGCTGCTGTCATACCCATGGCTGAGGTTGCTACAACAGCGATCATTAGAGATTTATAGTTCATGAGTACACCTTTTCGTATATCTAGCTGTATTTGTTGATAAGATCAATTTAATCTAGCAAGCGTCAAACAGCATGAAGGCCGTGTTGACGAATTGTGATTTTTATCTCCTTAATTTATTCATGATTTTGAGTGAATAATTTTATGTATTACATGAATTTGACTGTGTTTGAAAAGCATAAAAAAAGCACCCGAAGGTGCTCTTAATGACGAATGTCTGAGGTCTAACGCATTGATCAGTTATAACGGTAATGACGTTTTTTCTTGTAGTGGCGTGATTTGGCTTTTTCTGCAGTTTTGTCTTTGGAAATCTTGTTGCCTAATGCAGCACCACCGGCAGCACCCAGGGCTGAACCGATATAACCGCCATTGCTGCCGCCCATGTTTTTACCTACGGTATAACCTGCACCGCCACCCAAAGCACCACCGATTGCAGATTCAGTACGGTTCTTTTTGCTACTTGCCACTGCTGCGCCGCCTGCACCACCTAAGGCTGCGCCAAGTGTAGCGCCAGTATTGCCGCCCATGTTTTTACCTAGGGCTGTACCTGCAACACTACCTAAGGCACTTGCTGCTGCAACACGTGCTGTACTGTCTGCATGTGCATTTACCGCCATCATTGAACCAGCAGCTAAAACTGTACTCATTAAAAGTGCGTTGAGTTTCATGTCATCACTCCGTGTCCATTAACAGGACTGTATTTATTTCGATGTGGAAAATGTAACAAATCATGCCCAGAATAATATGAAGATGTTTCTCCATAATTCACTGCTTTATTTGATGAATTGTAAAATCTGCAAGAAATAAGCATAAGATCGATTATAAAAAAGGCAATTCCACTATTTTTAATCTTATTTGTTAACAAATGCTGCCGAGAGAGAATGATAGCGGCGTGGACTTACTCAATAATGATGTTCATTAGAAGCCAGAATCGTTAAACTAGGCGCAATTTTTTGATTTCGCTGTGCTAAATCGGTTTTTAGTTGCAGCCTATGTTTTGAGATTTTTTAAAAAATGAAAGAATCGTTACGTTTACGATTAGACCAACTCTCTGACCGCCACGAAGAGCTGACAGCATTATTGGCTGATATAGAAGTAATTTCAGACAATAAACGTTTTCGTCAGCTGTCGCGTGAGCATAATGACCTGACAGAAATCACCAGCGTTTGGAGCAAGTACAGACAGGCTGAAGAAGATATTGAAACAGCTCAGGCCATGTTGTCGGACCCGGACTTTAAGGAAATGGCACAAGAGGAAATCAAAGAAAATAAAGCTTTGATTGAAGCGCTTGAATCAGACCTGAATATTCTGATGATTCCAAAAGATCCAAATGATGCCAACTCTGCTTATCTGGAAATTCGTGCCGGAACCGGCGGCGATGAAGCAGCGATTTTCTCGGGTGATCTGTATCGCATGTATAGTAAATACGCAGAAAATCAAGGCTGGCGTATTGAAATCCTGTCAGAAAATGAAGGTGAACACGGCGGTTATAAAGAAGTGATTTGCCTGATCAATGGTGACGGTGTATATGGTCGCTTGAAGTTTGAGAGTGGTGCGCATCGTGTACAACGTGTGCCAGCAACCGAATCGCAAGGTCGTGTACATACGTCTGCTTGTACCGTTGCGATCTTACCGGAAGTTGATGTCGATACTTCGGTAGAAATCAATTCCTCGGATCTGCGTATTGATACTTATCGTGCCTCAGGTGCCGGCGGTCAGCACATTAACAAAACTGACTCTGCGGTACGTATTACCCATATTCCGACAGGCACAGTGGTTGAGTGTCAGGATGAGCGTTCGCAGCATAAAAACAAAGCCAAAGCGATGGCTTTGCTAGTTTCACGTCTGGAAAATGCCAAACGGGCGGCGGTAGATGCGGCAACTTCTGAAATGCGCCGTGATCTGGTCGGGTCGGGTGATCGTTCAGAACGTATCCGTACCTATAACTATCCGCAAGGCCGTATGACCGATCACCGCATTAACCTGACCTTATATAAGCTGGATGCAGTGATGGAAGGTGATCTGACCGAATTGCTGGACAGCTTGCATCGCGAATATCAGGCCGATCAGCTGGCCATGCTTGCACAGCAGAATGGTGGATAATGAATATTTTACAAGCACTGGCTTTGCGCGGCGAAGCCGAGAGTTACGAACGTCAGGAAAATGCCTGGTTGCTGGAACACATCACCAAGATTGATTCATTTGATCTGCTGATGAAAAAAGACCAGGAATTAAGCCCGGAGCAGGAACAGGCTTATAAGGATGGTCTGGCGCGGATTGCTGCCGGTGAGCCTTTGGCTTATGTCACTGGTTCACAGCCATTCTGGACTTTGGACCTGAAAGTCACCAAAGATACTTTGGTGCCACGTCCGGATACTGAAGTGCTGGTTGAAACCGTATTAAAGTTGGATCTGCCTGAAGATGCCCGTGTGGCAGACTTGGGTACAGGTACAGGCGCAATTGCCTTATCGCTTGCATCGGAACGTCCTGACTGGAAAGTGGTTGCCTCGGATATTTATGCGCCTACGCTGGAAGTGGCGAAATACAATGCAGAACAGCATGACATTGAAAATGTTGAGTTCTTGCTGGGTTCCTGGTTAAAGCCATTTGGCCGTCAGTTTTTTGATGTGATTGCTTCAAATCCGCCGTATATCGATGCGAACGATGCGCATATGCAGCATCTGGCAACCGAGCCGGAACGTGCCTTGGTTGCACAGAAAAAGGGTCTGGCTGATTTGGAAGATATTATTATTCAGGCCAAAAAGCACTTAACCGTCAAGGGTTGGGTGGTGCTTGAACATGGCTATGATCAGGCCGATGCCGTACAGCATTTGTTCAGACAGGCAGGCTATAAGCAGGTTCGTACTGTCAAAGATTATGGCGGTAATGATCGGGTGACTTTGGGCCAGTGGCCGCATTAATTTTCAGCATAAAATCTGTATATTAAAAAAGCGGCCTTGATGGCCGCTTTTTAGTTGTCTTTCACTTTATCTGCTTTTAACCACATCACGCCAACGTAGTAATCGGGTTTCCAGTATCTTCATGAGCTTATCGCTAACTTTCCCTAAAATGGCCAATAAGATAATCGCAATGATCACGATATCGGGTCTGGATGTCTCCCGGCCATCACTGAGTAAATAGCCGATACCTTGGGTTGCGGCAATCAGTTCTGCAGCAATCATAAACATCCATGACAGGCTTAAGCTATTCCTTAAACCGGTCAATATGCCAGGGGATGCAGCCGGCAAGACAATTTGCTGAATCTGCTGCCAGTATTTCAAACGATACACTTGTGCTACTTCAATCAGTTTACGATCCACGCCCTGTATGGCCGCTACGGTATTGGTATAGGTCGGAAAGAAAGCACCAATTGCGATCAAGGTGATTTTTGAGGCTTCATCAATCCCCAGCCAAAGCAGTAAAAGAGGAATCCAGGCCAAACTTGGAATCGATTTAATTGCAGAAAATGAGGGTTCCAGAAATTCTTCTGCCTGCTTATTCAGACCCACAAAAATGGCAAAGACTAATCCCAGACCACTCCCGATCGCAAAGCCCAATACTACCCGCCAGCTACTTAGCCCGATATGTTGCCATAAATCGCCTTCTGCCAGTTCAGCCAAAGACTGAAGCAGACTACTCGGTGCAGGCAACAGATACGGTTCAATCACACCGCTACGCACCAGTACTTCACATAGAATGATTAAAATGACAGGAAGGGTCAGACCTTTCAGGATCGAAAGACAGCGTGACAAAAAAACCGACCTGGGTGATTGATTCTGCACGAGTTGTTCCGGGATGCTTTTAGCTAGAGCCATTATTTGCTCACAACCTTTTGTGCATATTTGGCATCAAGCAGCTGAGACACCACTTGATTGACATTGGTGCCTTTACGTACCAGATTTTCTTCGGTCAGAATCGTGCCGGCTTTTTGTAAGGCCTTAATATGTTTGGCTGTAGGAATATTCTGATCCAGATTGGTACGGCTGAGCTGAAGTTTGGCAACGTTTAATGGCAGTTTTGTTTCACGTGCCAAAAGTTCAGCCAGTTTGTCCGGATTGGCTTTGGCCCATTGGCGTGCCTGTTCATAGGCTTTAAGCACGGCTTCAATTGCTTCCGGGCTTTGTTTGGCAAAGTTTTCCTTTACACTTAAAACGCTATAAGAATTAAAGCCCACATTGCGATATAGCAGTTTGGCACCTGACTGTACTTGTGCAGAGGCCATTAGTGGATCTAAGCCAGCCCAGGCATCGATCTGTTTACGTTCTAGTGCGGTTTTACCATCCGGATGCTGTAAATGTACCAGTTGAACATCACCTTTACTGAGGCCGACAGTATCCAGAGCTTGCAAAGTGAACAGGAATGGATCGGTACCTTTGGTTGCTGCAATTTTTTTACCTTTTAGGTCTTTCAGGGATTTTATCGGCGAGTCTTTTGCAACGACCAGTGCAGTCCACTCTGGTTGGCTTTGTACATATACAGTTTTAATCGGGCTGCCATTGGCACGACTGAGGACGGCAGCCAAACCTGCAGTCGAAGCAAAATCGACACTGCCACTGTTTAAATACTCTAGAGAACGATTACTGCCTTGGCTAAATACCCATTTGATTTGTGTTTTCGGAAGTGCTTTTTCTAAAAGTTTTTGCTCTTTTAGCACCAGACTGGTCGGAGCATAATAAGCATAATCCAGTTTTAGCTCTGCCGGAATGGCTGCGAACGTTATACCACTGATCAGGGAAGAAGAAACTGTCAGTACCACCAATCTTGTGGAGATCAATATTTTTTTCATGCTTATCTCAAAGTCATCATAATGAATTTTTCGACATAAATAGCGGGTGTTGAGTGAAGATGCAAAAGAGAAAAACAGATAAGAAAATCAAAAAATAAAATATTTAAAAAATCTTATTTAAGTGTTTGAAATTATAAAAAATTAGTAGGGTTACTAACTAAGGAAAACTTATATGAAATTCTTTAAAATCTAGCATCAAACCGAATAAGCTGAATTTTATGTAAAACAAGGCAATAAATATAGAAAATAAATTGCATCAAGATAAACGCCACTCTCAACTTTTAATTAAGTTTTCCAACTGTAAAGGAGGACTACCTAATTGAGAATTTAAAACGACTGAAATTGTATGTGAAAGAATTTTTCGAGTGATACGATGAGATAAATGCCATAGATCTCTAGCCCTGACTTTTTGTATATTAAACTGCGCTGTTAGTTGTCCTATAACTGTTTCAATTTTCCTTCGGGCATTCATTAGTATTCTCATAGCTTCTTTCGGTCGATGATCAACCATATTTTTTCTAAATGGTGTTTGTAAGTCAACAGACTGTAAATCATAATATTTTTTTAGTTCAGGTCTTAAATACCCTTTATCAGCACCAAGCAAACCATGAATATTCTGTGTAATTTCAGGTGCAACATCTCGTTCATCGCAGTTTGCTGGAGCAAAAGTATAATCTGTAATCATTCCTGGGAAATTAATCACAATATGTCCTTTAAAACCATAATATTTTTCTTGTTTAGCTGCACAATAACTGAAGCCAGCATCGGTTTTAAAATTTCTATGTTTTTTTGCTCGAGCATAGCGACAAACAGGAATAGGAAAACCATCAATAAAATGAATATTATCGTGCATAAAGGTTTTTCTAATCTTGGTCATAATTTGCTGATTGACTTGCCATAAATTTGCATAGTGTTTACAGAAATTAGGATAAGAACCTAATTTTGGAAACCAGTCTAAGTAATTGTGTTTAAAATATTTCCAGATATTTTTATCAGAATCCAATCCTAAAAATTCACCTACAATTTGTATAGTCATTATTTCAATATCGGTTAAAGCTGGAGGAAATCCTCTCGTTCTTAATGGCTTTGTGACGATAAGTGAATAGCAAGAATCTATGAATAAATACACAGAAATGATAAATTCGTAAATGGACATAACACGAGGTAGTTTTCTTGGTCGAAATCTAAATTGTGTTATGTCCTTTTTATTTCAATAGTTTAGAAAGTTGAGATTCGCGTAAGATAAATGAATAAGTATAAAAAAAGCGATACATCTGCATCGCTTTTTTGGGGTTGGTTCAATTTAGACCGGATAGTCTTGCAGGCAGTCATAGACTTCGACTTGATCTAAGCCACCGGTTTCCATTGCCAGACAAAGCGCTACAACTTTCACGGTATCTGCCAAGTATTGTTCATCTTTGAGCGCAATACCTTGTTGCAGGGCGACAATGCGATCTGCCGGAATTTCTAAGGCTGCGGCAGTTTCAGTTGCATCAACACGGTTAAAGAACTGAACCACAACATCTTTAAGCGCTGAGTCAGAGGCACTTAAAATAGCTTGATTAAGCTGTTCAGAGATTTGATCAGCTGAATGAACTAAAGCATTGGCGAAGTTTTGAACAAGATTCTGTTCAAGAACATCAGTCATCTTTAACATGAAAATACCTTCAACTTAGGAGAAAATTTGGGAGTACAGCCAATAGCAAAGTGCTATAAATTGAGTGAAAAATAATCTATTCTCAGTCGAATTGCAAAGCTTTCTGGATGACTGTGTAGTCCTGCTAATATATGCTGCAGGGCTTGAAATTTATAATCACAGTAAAAATATGAACTTAAGTTTCAATAAAATTTTATTAATATTTTTTAAGTATTAATTTATATAAATTATCTAATATTATTTTGACGATAAGCTCCCGGACTGACTCCAGTCCATTTCTTAAAGGCACGATGAAAGGCGCTGGATTCCTGGAAGTTGAGCTGGTCACTGATGTCTTGCAAGCTTTGCTCAGTACGCGTCAATAATTCGATTGCGGTATCCCGGCGTATTTCATTTTTTAATTGCTGGTAGCTGACCCCTTCGCTTTTTAAACGCCGTTGCATGGTCGCCTCGGACATATTCATTTTTGAGGCAAGATCATTCAGTTCTAGCCATTCTGACGGTGAAACTTGCAGAAGCTGTCTGCGAATCTGGGTGCTGAGTGCATAAGGATTTTTAAAACGCACCAATAAATTGTGAGGCGTTTGTTGAATAAACTGATACCAGGATTGAGCATCCTGCTTAATCGGCAGTTGCAGATAGCTTGCATCAAACTGCACATAGTTTTCATTGGCCTGATATTCAATCTGTTCACAAAAACGGACTTTATAATCAAAATCATCGAGTGGTGCAGGACATTTTAATTGAATCTGATTCAGCAAAATCCGTTGTCCACTTAACCAGCAGATCAAGGTATGAATCAGCATCAGATAGGTCGCATAACTAAACATGCGTTTTGTAGATTTTAAATCATAAATCACGATATAGGCATAGTGTTCCTCAACGAGAAGCGTGCTTTGCAGATCGTCCAGAATCAAGTTGAGAAATTGCAAAATGTGTTGTAGCGCCTTTTCCAGTGTATCTGCCTGCATAAGCATTTTTGAAAGCAATTTAAAGCTGCCACGGCGCATGGCATGACTGTCCATGCCAAAAAATTCGTCATTCATGCTGTCTGCAAGCACTGTCCATAATTGGGCAAACTGGCTTACCGACACGCGCGCTTGAGGTGCATTGAGTACTTCGGCTGGAATATTGGCTTTTTTCAGAATAGTAGAGATATCAAATTCTAATCGTTTGGCATCGAGCAAGGCTTCCTTGACCAAGTCGATCGAAATAGTCCCTTTGCTATATTCCAGTGCAGGCTTATGCATGTTCAGTGTGACATCCTCATTTTTATTGTCCAAATACCTCAGGCAAGATGCAATATTTGGAAATTGTACAGAATAAAAACTCTGTTTACTCTGCATATTAAGTCGTATCTCAAATAGAAAATTATCAGGGAAGAAATATGAAAATTCAGGGAAAAGTCGTTGTGATTACCGGGGGAGCATCGGGTTTGGGTGCAGCGACAGCCACGCATCTGGTTGCACACGGTGCCAAAGTGATTCTGGTCGATATGAATCAAGAGCAGGGTGAGGCATTACAGCAACAACTGGGTGAGCAGGCTGAATTTGTACAGCTAGATGTCACCGATGAGCAGGCCGTAGAAACGTTCTTTGCACATGTCGAAAATGCGTATGCTCAACTGAATGGTTTGATCAACTGCGCAGGTATTGCACCTTCTGCCAAAGTGCTGGGGCGTAACGGTATTCATGAATTGGCGATGTTCCAAAAAGTGCTGAATATTAACGTGAATGGCACATTTAATATGCTACGTCATGCAGCGGCGTTAATTGCAAAATATGAACTGCAATCTGGTGAAGAAGAGCGTGGCGTGATTGTAAATACCGCTTCGGTCGCCGCTTATGATGGTCAAATTGGCCAGACCGCTTATGCTGCTTCCAAAGGTGCAGTGGTGGCGATGACTTTACCTTTGGCTCGTGAACTGGCACGTGAAGCCATTCGAGTGATGACCATCGCCCCGGGCATTATGGAAACCCCGATGCTAAAAGGTATGCCGCAAAATGTTCAGGATGCTTTGGGACAAATGGTGCCATTCCCATCACGTTTGGCTAAACCTCAGGAATTTGCCCAGCTGGTGGGGCATATTTTTGAAAATAGCTATTTAAATGGTGAAGTGATTCGTCTGGATGGCGCGATTCGCATGCAGCCTAAATAAGTCTTCGATTTATATAGGACATGATGATTTGCACAGCTGCCAGTTTCTCATTGAATTTAAATGACTTTGTTTAAGCATGCATTTTCTTTTGAAGGATCAAAAGAAACAAAAATCCTTTGCGAAACTGAAGATACATCCCTGTATCTCAGTTTCGCAGGCGACATCCATGCCGCCTTAACTGACGTTCCAACGATCTCAATAGTAAAAAGCTTGAAGTAAATAAAATAGATATAGAAAGGGAAGTTCAATGATTTTAAATGATGAACAAAAAATGATTCAGGACATGATGCGCAATTATTCGCAGCAGAAACTGAAACCAACAGCGGCCTTACGCGATAAAACAGCACAATTTCCTGCACAAGAACTCAAAGAACTGGGTGAGCTTGGCGCACTGGGTATGACCGTTGCTGAAGAATGGGGCGGTGCAGGTCTGGATTATGTTTCTCTGGTTTTGGCACTTGAGGAAATTGCCGCAGGAGATGGGGCAATTTCGACTATTATTAGTGTGCAGAATTCTTTGCCTTGTGGGATTACCCAGCGTTATGGCACCGAAGCACAGAAACAGCAGTATTTAACTAAACTGGCCACCGGTGAATGGCTGGGTTGTTTCTGCTTGACAGAACCTCAGGCCGGTTCAGATGCCAGTTCTTTAGAATGTAGGGCCGAACGTGATGGCGATGAATGGGTACTTAATGGCACCAAGCAGTTTATTACCACGGGCAAACATGCACAGATCGCATTAGTCTTTGCTGTGACAGATAAATTGGCAGGGAAAAAAGGCATTTCATGTTTTCTGGTACCGACCGATGCACCGGGTTATATCGTGTCACGCCTAGAGGAGAAAATGGGTCAGCATTGTTCCGATACCGCGACGATTGTTCTGGATAACTGCCGGATTCCGGTGGAAAACCTGCTGGGTCAGGAAGGTGAAGGCTACAAAATTGCCTTGTCCAATCTTGAATCTGGTCGTATTGGTATTGCAGCACAATCAGTCGGGATGGCTCGGGCTGCGCTGGATGCAGCGGTGGAATATGCCAATGAACGTAAAGCCTTTGGTGTAGAAATTGTGCAGCATCAGGCAGTGGCTTTCAGGCTGGCAGATATGGCGACACAAATTGAAGCGGCACGTCAGCTGACCTTGCATGCGGCAACTTTAAAAGATGCTGGTTTAGCCTGCTTAAAAGAAGCCTCAATGGCAAAACTGTTTGCATCAACCATTGCAGAACGGGTCTGTTCCGATGCGATTCAGATTCATGGTGGCTACGGTTATGTCTCTGATTTTCCAGTAGAGCGTATTTACCGTGATGTGCGCGTGAGCCAAATTTATGAAGGTGCATCGGATATTCAACGTTTGGTGATTGCGCGTGAAGTCTGTCAACGTTGATTTTGATTAAAAAATAGATTTTGGTCGATATTCAAATCTGGCATTTCGGTTGATGGATATGGAAATTGCCAGGATCAAGCAACCCTGATTAGCTAAAGACAGACAGTACGCAGAAGATAAATAAAGCAGCATGATTCATGTCTTAGTCATCAGGCATGAATTAGATGTGAAGAAACTATGCTGATGGAATCAGCAGGAACAACAACGATAAGTGGACACACTCAGGCAAGGTCGCCTGAAAAATACAACAGGATAGAGGTTGTCGTCATGAAGACACTAGAACAAGCATATGTTGATTTCAATTTTGAAAATATGGTTCAGGAACATCTGGCTGGAAATGCAGAGTCCATCAATGCCTATACTGAATGTTGTGGACGTTACCTTGGCCAAAACCGAACCGCGCTGATCTGGGAAGGCAAAAATGGTCAAACAGAGCAGTGGACATTTGAACAATTGGCAACTGCTTCAGGACAGCTGGCCAATTATATGCATTCTCTGGGTTTAAAAGCAGGAGATTGTATAGCTGGACTACTGCCAAGAACACCTGCACTCTTAATTACTATTTTGGCCACCTGGCGGATCGGTGCTATCTATCAGCCTTTGTTCACTGCCTTTGAAAGTAAAGCAATTGAGCATCGTATGAGTACAGCCGCTACTCAACTGATTGTCACCGATCAAGAGCAGCGCTTGAAACTGCATGATCTGAATATTCCAAATATTCTGACCGTACATCAGGCAGTGGCAGATCATTATCCGGATGCTGACTTTTGGACCGAGTTAAAGCAGCAGTCAGAAGAGTTTGAGCCAGTGAGTGGCCAATTTAATGATATTTTTCTGATGATGTTTACTTCAGGCACCACAGGCTTGGCAAAATCGGTTCCTGTACCTTTAAAAGCGTTGTTGGCCTTTAAAGGCTATATGCTGCACGCCGTAGATCTGCGAGAAGAAGATTCCTTCTGGAATCTGGCCGACCCAGGTTGGGCCTATGGACTATATTATGGCATTGCGGGCCCGCTCAGTTTAGGTCATAGCATCATTATGGATGAACGTGGATTTAGCGTCGATAATGCTGTACATATCATTGAGAAATATAAAGTCAGTAACCTGACTGGCTCGCCAACTGCATTCCGGATGTTCTTTGGCTTTAAAGAAAAATTTGATGCAGGCATCAGTTCGCATTTGCGTGTGGTCAGTAGTGCAGGTGAACCGCTTACGCCTGAAGTGATCCAGTGGTTCAATCATGATTTAAATGTGAATATTTATGATCAATATGGACAGACTGAACTCGGTATGGTGATCGCCAATCATCATGGCTTGGAGCATCATAAAAAAGTGGGTTCAGCTGGATTTGCGATTCCGGGGCATCGCTTTGCGGTATTGAACGCAGAACATCAGGAAGTCGAAAAAGGCGGGATTGGAATCTTGGCAATTGACTGTTCGGCTTCACCCTTGATGTGGTTTAAAGGCTATGCCGGTCATAATCGAAAGTCTTTTGTCGGGCAGTATTATTTAACCGGTGACACTGTAAAACTGAATGAATATGGCGGTATTGATTTTATTGGGCGTGCGGACGATGTCATTACAACTTCGGGCTATCGTGTAGGGCCTTTTGATGTGGAAAGTACCTTGCTGGAATGTGAAGAAGTGCTTGAATCTGCAGTCGTCGGTAAACCAGATCCAGAACGGACAGAAATTGTGAAAGCCTTTGTGGTGCTTAAACCAGCCTATCCAGCCACTGAAGAACTCATGCTGAAGCTGCAAAGCTATGTGCGTTCACGCCTATCCAAGCATGCCTACCCAAAAGAGATTGAATTTGTCGAGTGTTTACCTAAAACATCGAGTGGAAAAATTCAGCGAAATTTACTCAAACAGCAGGAAATTGCCAAACTTCAAGAAATGAAGCGAGTCAGTTAGTTTTTTTGATTGAGTGCTAAAAGGCTGCCATGGCAGCCTGTGGTTTTTTGACAAAATACAGCATTTTCTAGTTAAATTTTAAATTAGAGATAGGACTGATTTTTACAAGATTTTATTTTCAAAAGTACGAATTAAATTAAGCGAAATACATTGTTGATGTAATTACATTGAAATTACGACAAGGTTTAAGATTAAATATATCAAAAATTTAGCCTCTTAGTCCTAAGAGGCTAAATGTATCCATTACCAAATATTGGTTTGTAAATTTACTTTTTGGTGTTCCGCATGTGGCTCACCCGCTTCACCGGTAACGCCACCTTTT
Organism: Acinetobacter sp. YH12105; assembly: GCF_013419095.1. Taxonomy (NCBI): domain Bacteria; kingdom Pseudomonadati; phylum Pseudomonadota; class Gammaproteobacteria; order Moraxellales; family Moraxellaceae; genus Acinetobacter; species Acinetobacter sp. YH12105. Next base: position 72,194 of record NZ_VPAU01000001.1, on the reverse strand, counting down.
AAAGCTTTAAAGAGCTGGGTGACTTTATTGTCGGTCACATTCCAGTATTCAGCGCTGACCGCTTCAGCAATCAGTACCCGTACAGTCGGATCATCCTTGCCATCAAACCAGTTTTCTGCCCATGGATTCCACAACTGTTCAATCAGAATACGATCGGTACTAATCTGGGCATGGGCACTGATTGACACATAAATACCATCTGATGGTTTTGCAAAAGACAATCCAATTTGACCACGGCCTGTTTCTGCTGCTTTGACCAGATCATTGGTATTACGCAGGATGAAATATAAATTTTGACGTTCATTCATCTGTTCGGAGTTCAGCATGGTCATTGGCTGGGAATGGATTTCATGGGTGTCAGTTAAATGGCTGATCATGGTGTAACGGACATCCTTGATCAATTCCCATAATTTTTCACGATTATCATGTTGAGTATTGTTATGCTCGGTCATGTATGTTCTCCATACGATTTTATGAAAACTTGAAAAGATTGCTTGGTATTTTCAGATTAATCATATTTAGAGACAGATGCCTGAGGTCTCACTGAACTCATACATTTTTATACGCAAATGCAGGCAGAGACTACAGAATCGCTAAACAAGACAACTTAATGTACAGGGTAATTTAATAGCAAAGATTTTAATAACAGCAGGTCTGACGCCTTTTATAAACTGGAGAGCCATTTGCCGGAACTGTTTAATTGAGGTGATTCAAAAAAATCATGCCAAGCCCTAGTGGCTGCAGCTTGATACCGAGCGTTTAGCTGATATGCTATTTGGCTCAGCGATGGCCAAACCATTTATTGATGTGCTGTGAATTGACTGTGAAATTGATCTTCCAAAGATTTTTAGCCTTTAGAAACATCAGTAAAGCCAATTTTGCGATCATTGTTAAAAATTTTCGAAACAAGGAAAGACGTTGTCTACATTTAATATGGATGCCATATCCCCAGAATTCGAACTCACCGATGCTGAATTACATTTGTATAGCCGTCAGATTCTCTTAGATGACTGGGATATTGACGCTCAAGAACGGTTAAAATTTTCTAATGTCTGCATTGTTGGTTGTGGTGGAATTGGCTGTGCACTGGCAGAACTTTTGGCACGTGCCGGTGTAGGAAAAATTACCCTAATCGATCCAGATACGATCGAGATGAGCAATTTACAGCGACAACTTGCATTTACACCGCAGGATCTTGGACTTTACAAAGCAGAAATTCTGGCGAAACGACTGGGCCAAATTAATCCAAACGTACAGGTTGAATATATTAATCAGGCCTTAACGGCTGAAAATGCAGTCAGTGTGATTTGGCATCAGGACTTGGTGCTGGATGGTTGCGACCAGTTTGCGACACGTTATCTGGTTAATCAGCGCTGTGTAGAACTGAATGTACCTTTGTTGAGTGCCTCGGCGATTGGCCTGCAAGGGCAACTTTTTATGCTCGAAGGGGATTCGGCCTGCTATGCCTGCCTGTTCCCACCCGAGAATCAGGCCGATGAAAGTCTGCGCTGTGCAGATTCCGGAGTACTGGCGACCACGCCTAACGTGATGGCCAGCTTGCAAGCCCATCATACCTTGTTATATCTGGGTTTGGGATTGATGCCACTCAGACAAAAACTGCTGTTATGGGATGGATTGAGTTTTAAACAACGGATTCTCGCTTTCGAAAAAGATACAGATTGCCCGATCTGTCAGGCAAGATAAGCCTGCAAATTTATTTTTTTTTGCTACACTGCATGTAATTAATTTTTCCTAAGACATTATGAAAAACAATATCTGGTTAGATGGAATACGTTCAGTTGCCCGCATGGGAGAAACAGCGGTCGTTGCGGCAAAGGCGGGCTTTAAATATGCTACTGAAAAGCCAAGCAATGCCAAACTCATGCGGGAGACTTTTGAATCTCTGGGTTCAACTTATATCAAGCTGGGGCAGTTTATTGCCAGTACGCCGTCTCTATTTCCGCGTGAATATGTAGAAGAATTTCAGGGCTGTCTGGATCAGACTCCACGCTTGCCGTTCAGTTATATCCAGCAAGTGTTGGCCTCTGAATTTGAAGGGCGTAATCTGGATGAGATCTTTGCCTCGATTGATGAAACGCCATTGGCCTCTGCGTCTATTGCACAGGTGCATGCGGCCAAGCTGGTGTCTGGCGAAGATGTCGTGATTAAGGTACAAAAACCGGGTGTGGAAACCATTTTATACACCGATTTAAATGTACTGCACTGGGCGACCAAAGTGCTGGAAAAAGCCGTGCCCAAAGTCAAATTCGCTTCGCTGGCCGATATTGTTGATGAAATCAAAACCCGGATGGTACGTGAAGTTGATTTTATCGAAGAAGCACAGAATCTGGATGATTTTGTCAATTATCTGAATATCACCAATAATAAGGCAGCGACTGCACCTAAGGTTTATCATCAGTATTCGACCCGTCGTGTGCTGACCATGCAACGCTTGTATGGTGTGCCATTGACCGATTTTGAAGTGGTCAAAAAAGTATCCAAAGATCCATCTCAAGTACTCATTACCGCAATGAACACCTGGTTTGGCAGCCTGATGATGTGTAACAGTTTCCATGCCGATCTGCATGCAGGCAACCTGATGCTGCTCGAAGATGGCCGTGTCGGTTTTATCGATTTTGGCATTGTTGGCCAGCTCAAACCTGAGGTATGGACGGCATGTATGGCATTTATGGATTCATTGCAACATACCAATTATGAGTTGATGGCACAGAACATGCTGAAAATGGGTATGACTGCTGTGCAGATTGATACCAAAGTTCTGGCAGCGGATCTTGAGCGTTTATTCAGTGGCGTATTGATGGCAGACCCTCAGGAGCTGTTAACATCAAATCCGGCTGATCTGAACGATATCATGATGGATATGGTGGCTGTGGGTGAACGTCACGGCATCCGCTTCCCGCGCGACTTTGCTTTGCTGTTTAAGCAAATGCTGTATTTCGACCGTTTTATGCGAATTTTGGCACCATATACCGATATCTATGCCGATCAGCGTTTGCAAATGATTCAGGACATTGATCCGAATTTACTGTTAAAGCATTAATTTAATCCCTCCCGACCTCCCTTCCTTGCGCAAATTTTAAAGCAGCGCTTTAAAATCGCTCAGGGAGGAGTGTTTCACTGCTTGATAAAGTATAAGCGATAAAAGTTCCTCTTTATAAAAGAGGGATTTAGGGAGATTAGTTGTAAATATCATATTCTCGAGCAATCCAATGGACGCCATTATTATTGAAGGTTTAAAGGTTGAAACAGTCGTGGGCTGCTTTAACTGGGAGCGTCAAATTATTCAGCCTTTAATGCTGGATTTGACCATTCAAACCGATTTAGAACAGGCATCAAATTCAGATGCTCTTGCAGATACGCTGAATTATGCAGAAATTTGTGAGATTTCAGCCAAGGTCATTCAAGAAGCTCAGCCTGAATTGATTGAACATGCAGCAAAGTTAGTGCTGAATGCACTTTTTACTACCTTTACAGCAATTGAATCGATTAATATTACGATCCGTAAGCCTGCCATTATCGCGCAAGCCAATTCTGTAGGGATACGTCTTGAACGCCACCGAAACGATTTTCGCTCTAGCATTAGCGAGTAATTGTCATCCTCAACAACATTTTCAAGCTGCACAGCAAGGTATTTCTGAATGGGGAGAAGTCCAGTTCTCTCCCATTTATAGGATTCCTTGCCGGGATGGCATTGGAGCTGACTACTGGAATGCGGCATGTCTATTAAAAAGTTCGGTGTCGAGTGCAGAAATTATTGAGCTGCTCAAACAGCTGGAACAGGCATCAGGGCGGACACGTCCATCGCATCAAATTACCCTGGATGTAGATCTGATTGCCTGGGGATCAGATCTTCGACATATGCAGTTTAATGAAAAAAAATTGCCCCTGGCTTTGGATGTAAAAGTTCCCATGTTTGATATCTGGCAAGACCCTGTATTCGAGCATGAGTTACATTGTTTCCCAAGAGTTGAACAGCTGATTTAAATCAAATCACCTAATTTTTTGCTGATGTAATTTATGCAATACGAATGTTTAAAAGCCTGATCAAGCAAGATCAGGCTTTTTTATGATGCAGTTTTTTGTTTTTATATGAAAAGAAAAATTCAGATAAGATAGCTCAGGCAGAGTTTAGGAATCATTTAAAAATGAAAATATTGGAAATTGTGGTTTCGGTGATTTTAATCCTTGGGATCCTTTATGTGATCCAATGGGGATTTCATGGTTTTCCGACAGGGAATTAATATTTGATTGATTTAAAGCTCTGGAATTTATTTTAAGCTCGATAAAAAACCTCAAAGTAGCAAGAAATGAATCATCGCTATTTCACTTTTTCTTGTTATAAAAAATGATCAGCAATACGATAATGATCGCCAAGATGGCAAGAATGATCGTAGTTTCCATAACAATACCTCTCAGGCATAGATCTTAGGTTTTAAGCATCTAAATTAAGACCGAACATATATTAATTAAACTCAAGTTTTGTTAGAGCCGTTAGTTTTTCGAAAAAACATTTTTCAGTGATGTTAATAGAAGAACCGCTCAATCCTATTCTGTATTTAACTAAAAAATAAACCCATATTTAGGCAACAGACACATTAAATAATGATCCGATCCACGCACTGAATAACATGGCGATAATTCCCCAGAGCATCACCCGGACTGCACCTCTCCAGACACTTACTCCACCGGCATAGCTCGCCAGTGCACCCATCATCCCCAAACTTAAAACGCCAATCAGCATGACGCCTTTATCCAGATAGTGTTCCGGTAGAATCATGATTGAAATTAAAGGAAATAATGAACCTACCGTAAATGCCATAGCCGAAGAAAATGCAGCGAGAAAGGGCTGAGCCGAGGTATGTGCTGAAATACCAATTTCATCCCGGGCATGGGCATCCAAGGCATTATGGTCGGTCAGCTGTTCAGCGACCTGTTGTGCCAAAGCGGGTTCCAGACCTCGTTGTATATAAATCGTTTTGAGTTCATTTAATTCATGGGTGGGATGGCGTTGCAGTTCGCGCTCTTCCATGAGTAGATCATTGGTTTCAATATCTTGCTGGGATTTAACCGAAATATATTCACCGGCCGCCATCGAGGCAGCGCCAGAGATTAAGCCGGCAACACAGGTCACCAATAAAATTTCTGTGGATGCTCCACTGGCTGCAATACCCACCACCAGACTGGTGACCGAAATAATTCCGTCATTTGCCCCCAGTACAGCTGCACGAAGCCAACCCGCGCGTTCGATATAATGTTTTTCAAGATGGTATGAATGGCGCACAATGAAGCCCCTTTTTTATTATCATCATGATTATAGTAAATTTAAGTCATGTATAGATAGTAGGATTGAATCGATCTGAAAATTATCTTGAATGATCTGATCATCGTGCGCTTGGCTTAGCCTTTTATCAATCCAAGATAAAATCGAAGTGAGATTCATAAGTTCAAGAAATCAGACGCACTTGATACATAATTGATTTACAAATGGTAAAAATGATTAAAGCAAATCAAATATATCGAACAAAATAATAGCTGAGTGAGTTGGTTTAAAAAGAGAATTATCATGAAAGAAAAACATGAAAGCCATAAATGCTTGGTATGCGGCAAGCACTTTCTTCTGAAAAATCTCACCCCGATGGGAACAGTCAGAAAAGTCATTACCGAAGAGATTGCCAGGGATATTCCAGGCTGGACACCGCAAGATTATATTTGCCAGGCAGATTTAACCCGGTACCGCATACAGTATGTACATTCATTATTAAGTTCGGAAAAGGGTGAAGTGACTGATCTTGAGTTTGAAGTGATTCATAGCATGCATCAGCATGAACTGATTACTAAAAATGTGGAAACAGCATTAGAGCAAAAGTGGACTCTGGGCGAAAAGCTCGCCGATAAAATTGCAACTTTTGGCGGAAGCTGGACATTCTTAATTTGCTTTGCAATTTTTCTGGGTCTGTGGATTACGATTAATACGGTTGTTTTGGTAACTCAGCCTGCCGATCCTTATCCCTTTATCCTGTTAAATTTAATTCTGTCCTGTCTCGCGGCAATTCAGGCACCGGTCATTATGATGAGTCAGAATAGACAAGAGGCAAAAGACCGTCTACGTTCTCAAAATGATTATCAGATCAATTTAAAAGCCGAACTGGAAATCCAGCATTTACATGAAAAACTCGATCATCTATTAATGCATCAATGGGAAAGGCTGGCGCAAATACAGGAAATCCAGCTGGATTTACTCTCGGAAATGAGCAAGAAATATTGAAATGAAAAGCTGTGGTATTTCTCATATTTTATATGGATTGCAAATAAAGGATGATAGCATATCTTTAGCGAATAAATTTAGATCAAAATTTGAGACACATTAAAAAGCCCACAATGCGTGGGCTGAGATCGGATCGATCTTTTTAAATAAAATAACTGGTCTTGGTCATGAGTTTGGAAATAGCTGTCATGGTGATTTTGACCGGAGCAGGCAGATCTACACCGCCTGCCTTCAACGCTGTATCCCGATGATGCAGCTCATCTTCATTCATCTGTTCCAGAATGCGCCGAGAACGCTCATCTTGCGGCGGCAACTGACTGATATGATGCTGCAAATGCATGCTCACCTGACGTTCAGTTTCTGCGACAAAACCCAGACTGTATTTATCACCGGCAATTCCGGCCAGCGCGCCCATACCAAAGGACAGGCCGTACCAGACCGGATTGAGCAGACTGGTATGGCTATCCAGTTCTTTCAAGCGGTCTTCACACCAGGCCAGATGATCCTGTTCTTCAACTGCCGCCTGTTCCATCTCACGACGCACATTCGGAAGTTTCGCCGTCATGGCCTGACCATGATAGAGCGCCTGTGCACACACTTCACCACTATGATTGACCCGCATCAAACCTGCCACATGACGGGCATCACTCACCGTCAATTGTGTTTCTACCGGTTGGGCTGGATTTTCACGTTGTGCCGATGTCGTGCCCGGGACGAGACTGCGTAATGCCTGATCAAAAGAATGAATCAGCTTGTCGACACCTGTATATTGACGCATGAATTAATCCTCCAAGGGTGTTTTCGCGGTTTTGATCATGGGTTTGAGTCGGAAAAGCAGCCATAGGGTAAACAGGCCGCTCAACACTGCGGTAATACAAAAAAGTATTTTAAGATCAAGCTCTAAAATACTTAAAATAATAATCGAAAATATAGCAGAAGATACCATGAAAACGGCATTCAGAATGTTATTTGCTGCAACCACACGCGCACGATGTGAGCGGGGAGAATGCGCCTGCATCATGGCATAAAGCGGTACGATATAAAAACCGCCACTAATCCCGAGTAAGGTCACTGCCAGCATCACATGGTAATAACTCCAGCCTTGCTGAAACACATCAGCCAGACCGATTAATTCACCGGTACGTGCTGGAACAAAGGCCAGACTCGCGGCCAGATATAGGGCAAAGATCACCAGACCGATTGCGCCAAATGGCACCATCTTGATATTGACCTGGCTGCCACCGATTTTGCGGCATAAATATGAACCTAGCCCGATTCCGACAGAAAAGAAAGTTAAGAGCAGGCTGGCAACATTTTCAGAGGCATGCAGATTTTGCAAGGTCAGTTGAGGGATTTGAGTCAGATAGGTTGCGCCGTAAAACCAGTACCATGAGTTACCCAATAAAATGGTAAAGACTAATGGCAAACCCTGAGCATATTTTAATGTTTGCAAGCTAGTACGGAAAAAATTCCAGTCAATTTGCAGTTCTGGTGCAGGGATATTTTGTTTGAGAATATAACGACTCGATCCATAACCAATCAGGGCGATCACAACGACTGTTAAACTGATCCAGATCAGATTACCAGAAGATGCAGCAATCACCGCACCACCCAGAATCATACCGAATAAAATTGCCAGCGATGTTCCGGACTGAAACAGGGCATTGCCAGACATCAGCTCATTGGGTTTTAGCACTTCCGGTAAAATGGCATATTTGATTGGGCCAAAGAAGGTGGACTGGGTTCCCATCAGGAACAAGGCAAATAACAGAATCCAGAGATTGCCAAGCAGGAAACCCACCGTTCCCAACAACATAATCACAATTTCCAGAATCTTTAAATAGCGAATCAGCTGTGAACGTTCGTATTTATCGGCAATTTGTCCGGCGGTGGCTGAAAAAATAAAATAAGGCAGGATAAACAGCAAAGCAGCCAGATTATTCAAGGTGCTGATGCTGGCCGATTGTTGCTGAATCCAGCCGTAGGTGATGACCAGGAGTAACGCTTGTTTAAATACATTATCGTTTAATGCACCAAAAAACTGCGTCAGAAACATCGGTAAAAAGCGCCGAGAAGCTAACAAATGTTCATTTTTGTTCATATAGAGCGTGCTACATTAAGTTTTATTAAGAAATGTCAGTTATGCGTAAACATTGAGAAAAATCATGTAAGATACTTTCAGCCATGTAAAGGTAAAAACCAATCAATTAAGCTCTTTAGCTTATATTTTTCGGTCAAATAATCAATTAAAGAATGTATTCGTTTCGAGTTTGCCATGCCTGCAAAGAAAAAATTTAAAAAAACGATGCTTCATCGCAGTATGGGGTCGCTTATACCACTTCAGAGTGGGGCACAGCTGTGTATGAGCATTTTTTTTATGATGTTATCCCATCAGAGCATGGCACAAACCGAACAGCCTGAAACACCTGTGGCCATTTCTCAGGTAGAAATGGTAGATGAACTGTCCAAAGAAGCGATGCGACAGGGACTGGTCACATCTGAAAATGAAGCCACCGAAAAAATTGAAGAAGCGATACAGCCGGAAGCATCTGTCGACAGCATGTTGATGCTGGAGCAACAGCAAAATGCAGGCTCCGGTCTGGACGTATTTACACCGATCCAGTTCGATGATCTGGAAGAGCTGCCGATCCAGTCCATTGACCAGAACATGGCGAATGAAATTTATCGTGAGGCCGAGCAAGCCAAGCAGGAAGCACAAAATTATCGCAATACCCAGACCGCTGAAACAGTCGTAGCAGATATCAGTCAGCAAGAGTTACTTGAAATCAATCAGGCACCTGTAAATGTCGACCAGTTGATGCAATCGATTCAGGCAGACAGCCAGATTATTGTACAAAATAATGAAGCCGGCATGACTTTGCCAGAAGTAACGGGGCCACTTGTTGCTGAAGATGAGAAACGTCCCAATATTTTTAAACGACTATTTTATAAAATCCGTCCGCCACGTCAGATCATGACCGCGAGAGTTCCGCGAATTAGTGCGGATGTGGTGATTATGAACGGCGAAGGTATTGCGCAAAGCAATGGTATGCTGAATCGTAGAGCTGAGCCTGAAGGCTATCTGAATTTAAGAAATAATGTCAAAGCCAAACTGTCCAGTTTTACCCAGGAGTCTTTTGGCGACTTTAATTCCGCTTTGCCACAACTGCGAACCTTGTCCCGACAGGCGGCACAGGCAGTCGGTTATTACAATGCCCAGTTCAGGTTTGAAAAAATCTCTGATAGTCGCGTTCGGGTTTTTGTCACCCCGAATGAACCTGTGCTGATCACTACACAAAATCTGGAATTTAGCGGAGCGGGTGCGGAACAGCCGCAATTCCAGGTCATCAGTCTTTTGCCTGAGCAGGAAGAGGGCGATATTTTCAATCACGGTAATTATGAACAGACCAAACAACGGATTAATACTGCCGCCAATAACAACGGTTATTTTGATTCATACTGGCGCTTGCATGATGTCAAGATTGCACAGCCACAAAATACGGCCGATGTAAATCTACGTTTCGAGACAGGCGAGCGTTACAAGCTGGGCAATGTCGAGTTTAGAATGAGTGATCCTGAAAAGGAATTTCCGCTGGATCGTGATGTACTCGAAAGTCTGGTCACCTGGAAAGATGGTGCAGACTATACCTTCTGGCGAGTGAATAGCCTGGCCAATAACCTGACCAACTCGCGCTATTTTAACTATACCCTGGTGGACGCAATTCGCCCTGATCCGGTTGACAGGGAGCTGGAGCTGGCACCGGATATTCAAAGCCTGATAGAAGAACAGAAACTTTCTGAAGATCAGGCGACTGCGACACAGCCTGATCGCTCAGTGGCATCTGCTAAAGAAGTCACTCAAAATGTCGTCGATGAAGACCAGTTTGCCGGTAGCCGCGATCAGGAAAATCCAAATTTAAGAAGCTTGCGGGTCGAGCAGCAGACCAAAGAAAATGAGCAGGAGCGTTTAAAGGCACAAGCGCGGGAAGAGAAGAAAGTTCCAGTGATTGTGACTTTAAATGCAGACCGTTTAAACAGTGCTGAACTGGGTCTGGGTTATGGAACAGATACCAATATCCGTCTACGTGGTCAGTACCGCCGCGCCATTGTAAATAAGCGCGGACATTCTTTTGATGCCAACCTCGAGTTGTCCGGTATCCGGCAGTCCATCGATGGTCGTTATAACATTCCTTATCACCATCCGCTGAATGATTATGTCAGTATTGTCGGTGGTTATGAGCGCGAAGAACGTGATGGCGTGGCTCAAGGTGAAGGTCTGCAAATTGAATCGGCAGTGCTGGGTGTAGACCGGATTATTAAAAACCCGCTGGGTAACTGGCAGCGTACTTTTGGAGCGCGTTACCGTCTGGATCGCTTGAAGCAGAATGGTTCTGTTGATTTTAACCAGATTCCGGAAGCGTTTCGCTTTAATACCGAAGATGAACAGCAGTCGTTACTGGTCGGTTATGAAGTTTCACGTACCGATACCGATCGTCGGGTCAATCCGACCAAGGGTTTCAAGCAGACCTACAAAGTCGAGCTGGGTAGTGAGGCGTTATTGTCTGATGCAGATATGGCGATTGTAAATGCAGGCTGGCGTTTTATCTATTCATTGGGTGAAAATGCAGATCATCAGTTTGTTGGACGTGCCGATGCCGGTTATATCTTCACTGAAGATTTTGCCAAAGTGCCGTATAACCTGAGATATTTCACCGGTGGTGACCAGAGCATTCGTGGTTTTGATTACAAGAGTCTTTCTCCGGAAATTGAAGGCTTTAAAGTCGGTGGTCAGGCCTTAGGGGTTGCTTCCTTAGAGTATAATTATCAGTTTAAGGAAGGCTGGCGTGCTGCGGTCTTTGCAGATGCCGGAAATGCCTATAATAAAGAATTCAGTAATCCGACCGAATATGGCGCGGGTGTGGGTGTGCGTTGGGCTTCACCGATTGGGCCAATACGTATAGATGTTGCGACTGGACTGTCTGATGACAATTATCCGATTCGTTTACATTTCTTTATTGGATCGCAGTTATAAAACATCATTTTAAAAAATAGTTATTTGGGTAGATCATGGTCGAGAACCAACCACAGCCAGAACAAGAACCACAAGATAGCGTTGTGCCGAAAAAGCGCCGTATATTCAGAAGCATCCTATTGTCGGTGCTTTTTTCGCTGATTTTTCTGCTGTCTGTGCTGGCTTTACTATTTTCGACCAATCAGGGCAGTAAATTCCTGCTGGATCAGGTGCTGGAACGCCAGCAAATTATTCAATATGAATATGAAGGCGGCAACTTATGGCGCGGGATTATTCTTAAAAATGTACTGGTCAGCCTGAAACCGGTCGATGTCAAAATTGATCGTGCTGATGTAAAACTGGGCTGGCGGGCGATCATCAAAAAAGAAATTCATCTGAATGAAGCAGATGTCCGTAACCTGCAAATTATTAATAAAACTCCGTCTAGCAGCGAACCTTTCAAGTTCAATGCCATCCGTTTGCCTTTTGTGCTGCGCGTCGATCATCTGCTGCTTGATCATCTGGTGATTAAAACCCAAACCACGGCAGTTGATTTTTATAATATCGAATTAAATGATGCGCTCTGGTCTGGTACCGAATTAAACTTTGAAGATTCCCGCATGGATATGGGTTATCTCTCGGTGCGTGAAGCGACGGGTAAAATGCAGTTTGAAGGCAAATATCCACTGGATGCCCGCGCAATCGTCAATCTGCCTTCTTTAAGAGACAGCTTGAATATTCATGATATTCAGGTTCGGGCGCGTGGCACGCTGGATACGATTCAGGCAGGCGTAGCGACCAATACACCTGATTTATTAACCGGTTGGGCCATCGTACATCCAATGCGGCCCCAGGTACCGATGCGTGGCGAGTTAAAATTTAAAGATTATAACTGGCCGATTCTGACTGAGCAGAAACTGTTTACGAAAGACGGGATTGCCGAGTTCAATGGAGATATCGATCGTCTGGACTTGAACGTCCGTACCGACCTGAGCGGTGAAAATATTCCACAAGGCCAGTATAACGCGGTGATGTATACCGATCTGGTCAATCAGCTCAACATTACCGATCTGAATGGCCAGCTGATGAAAGGTGCGGTTAGCCTTGCCGGGACAGTGGGCTGGAACGAACAGGTAAGCTGGGATCTGAACGGACGATTAAACGGAATTGATCCTAAGCATGAACGTATCCCGCAAGTCGTACAAGACTTTTTACCACCAAGCCTGGATGGCAATATTGCCTCAAAAGGCAATCTGGAAAATGGCCTGCATCTGACGGCGCTGGTAGATTTTGACCGTTATGAAACTTGGAATATCAAGCTGGATCAGAATCCGGTTAAAGACAATAAAGCACAACCGATGCTTCTGGATGTTGCCTGGCAAAATATCGACCGCGCCGTACCCTATGTCGGCTGGCTCAGCAGTCAGTCTGGCGATGTGAAACTGGCACTGGTCGAAGGCCAGCAGAATATTCATGTGGCAACCAAAGTCGAACAGCACGAACAAGGTCTTCTGCCAGCAGGCATGTATCAGGCCAAACTGGATCTGAAAAATAATATTCTAAATGTGCCGAGCTTCAATTATAGCGCCAATGCACAGGCAGGTAGCTTAAGCGGTCATGCGCGAATTGAACTGCCACAAGAAAAACGCCAGTTGAAATGGACTGCATTATTAAACGCCAAGGACTTAAATACCCGAAGTCTGGCTGCGGCTTCACCGATAGACCGTTTAAATGGCCAGATCAAGGCCAATGGCTATGCACAACCCAATCAGCAGATTATTAAACTGTCTAATGTAGACCTGACTGGGCGCCTGGCAGAACAGAACGAAACAGTACGTCTGACCGGTAACAGTACCATTGCTTTATTATTCCATAATGAAAAAGCCGGCGGTGGTTTTAGAGGCTATGCAGTCAATTATGATGGGGCTTTAAATGCCAGTCAGTTGCAAGCCAGTCAGGGAATCCTGAAACTGCGTGTTTCAGGTACACCAGAAGTATTGAGAGTCAATGAATTGCGTCATGATGGTATCGCTGGCAAGATTAATGCCAATGGTCTGGTGAATCTGGCAAATGGTATTGGCTGGGATATTAACGCTTCATTAATCCGCTTTAAGCCGCAATATTTTAATGCCAACCTGAAAGGCGAGTTGTCGGGCAATGTAAAAACCCAAGGGGTTTGGTCAGATGCCTTAAAACGCATTCAGATCCAGCGTTTGAATCTGGCCGGTATGTTAAATAACAAGCCGGTACGAGGCACAGGTAATTTATCAGTCATTATTAATTCAAATCAGCGTGGTTTTGTCCCAGAGCAGTTTGAAGCCAATAACCTGTTCCTGTCTTATGCCAGCAACCAGATTCAGGCCACTGGCAATGCGCAGAATCTGCAACTCAAAGTCAACGCACCAGCATTGTATGAGTTATATCCGGGCTTAAGAGGTCGTGCACAGGGCTATATCAATATGCAGGCGCAGCCACGTTTGCAGGCTTCGGCAAATCTTTCGATTGATAATTTTGCCTTTAAAAACCTGATGAGTGTGCAAAAAATTCGTGTCCGCGGACAGTTGCCGACCTCGCAGACCACAGCAACCTTATTAACTGCCACAATGGATCGCTTGCGTAGCGGTTCACGGGAAATTGTACGCGGGGAAATATCACTTGCCGGTACTCGTGCGGCGCATATCCTTAAAGTTCAGGCAGAAAATAAACTGTCAAAATTCTTTGTGCAGCTGGCCGGTGGCTTTAATGCACAAAATAACTGGCTGGGTCAGATTCAAAAAGGTGATTTTGACTCTTTGCGTGCTCATTTGGTACAGCGTCAAAATGCGGCAGTGATTTATAATGCGGCCCAGTCTGATCTGTTTGTCGGTGCACATTGCTGGATGAGTCAGCAAAGCCAGTTGTGTTTTGATCAACCGATTCGGGTCAATAAAACCCGTGGCAGCGTATCCTTTGTGACCCAAAACCTGGATCTGGATGATTTCAGTGCATTCCTGCCTGAAGGACTGGCATTGACCGGTAAAGTGAATGGTTATGCCAAGGCAGCCTGGGCGCAAGGTGCTAAACCAAAAATTGATGCGCGTTTGGTCACCCGAAGTGGTGTGGTCGGCTTATCTTCGGAAGACCCGGATTATTTAGGTTCTACCCTAAAATATGATGAAGTGGGTCTGGTGGCAAAAAGTGTCGCAGAAGGCTTGCAAGTTCGACTGGATGTAAAAACTCCGGATATCGGGACAGGGTATGCCAATGTCATTATTGATCCATATCGGGACAGTAAACCGATGCGTGGCGAAATTGCCTTTAATCAGGTGCAGCTTAAAGTCTTTAAACCCTTTATTCAGGACATCCGTAATCTGGATGGCACCTTGTCCTATGCCGGAAAAGTGAGTGGAACCTTAACTGATCCTTTGCTGGAAGGTGAGGTTCGAGTCAAAGATGCTTCGATCAGCATGATCTCCTTGCCGGTGAATCTGACCAATGTGCAGTTGTATTCATCGATACGTCAGAATTCTGCCAGTATTAATGGTGCATTTAACAGTGGTCGTGGCGTGGGTAAATTGACCGGTTCAGTCGACTGGAAAGGTGATCCGCGAGTGCAGTTAAAACTGCAAGGTGAAAATCTGCTGATTCGTCAGGCACCTTTAATTACTGCCGTGGTTACGCCCGATTTAACTTTGGACATGTATCCATTCAATAAAAAGCTGAGTCTAAGTGGTACGGTTGATGTGCCACGTGCACTAATTTCTATGCCTGAAGCCTCAGAACCTGTGGTTGGACTTTCTTCAGATGTACGTGTGGTGCGTGAAGGTGATGACCAGCTGGCTATTCTCAAATCGGCCCGTCCTTGGGATATTCGGGCTGATGTGGCGGTTTCTCTGGGTAATCAAGTGATATTCCAGGGCTTTGATAGCCGTATTCCGCTATTGGGCCGGGTCAATCTGTCACAGCGGGGTCTGGAAACTGCGATGCGTGCCAATGGTGCGATCGGGGTATCACAGCGGGTGAAAATCGAAGCTTATGGTCAGAGTCTGGATCTGAACCGTGCCATTGCCCGTTTTAATGGTGAGTTGACCAATCCGACGCTGGATGTTGATGCCAATAAGTCGGTTCAGGGAAGTACGGTCGGGGTACGGGTGACGGGCACTGCTTCAAGTCCAAATATTCAGATTTATAATGATGCTGGCTTGTCAGAGCAGGAAGCTTTAAATGCCTTGATTACTGGTCGTATCAACGAAGGTGCATCCGGTTTAAGTCAGGCTGAAGGATTCAGATCTGATGTGAATAATACCATTGCCGCAGCAGGTATCAGTCTGGGCCTGGGTGGAACCCGCGCGCTCACCAACCAGATTGGACGGACTTTTGGCTTGAGTGGTTTGGCACTAGATGCACAAGGGACAGGGGATGATACCCAGGTGTCGGTGACCGGCTATATTACCCCTGATTTATATCTTCGTTATGGTGTTGGGGTGTTTACCCCGGTGAACAAGCTGACTTTACGTTATCAGGTGAATCAGCGTCTTTACTTGGAAGCGAGTCAGTCCTTAGAACGTGCAATTGACTTGTTCTATAACTGGCGTTTCTAATCATAAGGACAGATAAATATTTTTAAATGATTGCTAGATTTCATTAGATATCTTTAATTGATCAAAAAATGTTCAATTTATTCATATTTAAATAGATGCTGAAAATACCCTCATCCTTCTGGGATGAGAAGCACTGCTTCGCAAGAGGATGAGGGTATTTTATTTATAATGATTAAAAAATGACTTATCAAAGAACGCTAGTATCTATTGATATGTATCTGGCTTGAAAACCGCAATATAGACCCGGTTACACAAATGATCATGCTTGACCCTTGAATGAAACGATCAAATGTTTGAGCATGATATTTTCTGGGTTATAGAAGTGATGGATCGCCATGATAGATGAAGAAAAGCCGTTAAACTTCGATGATGACAATGAGCCTCAAGATTTCGAAGATGAAGAGTTTATCGATGATAAGAAAGAGGATGAGCTGTACAACACGATTACCAAAGATGGTTCAAGTGTTGATCCTGCAGATGATGGCACGCGGCATATTCGCCCTGAAGATGGTAATCCCATAGAAGTTGAAGAGTAAAGAAAAAAGTCCAATTCAATATTGGGCTTTTTATGTTCGTGATTTTCTTTGTCATGAAGTACAGTGCTTTGGGTATACACCTGTAGAAGCAATGAATATCAGAATTTAAGCGCAATGGGCTGCAAAAAAGTTGTGAAATATGGCTGAAATTATGTTTCTGTTACATCCTTAAGAAAAATGAATGAAGCAATAAATCAGCGCTAAAATATAAAAAATCAATCAAATCAGATCATAATAAATTGAAAATCAATAAAGCCTTAATAAAATTAGGTGTATATTGAAAGTACAATTTCACTCATCAGAGTATGTTCGCATGGCGACTAAATTTATAATCCGTTTTGCAATGATTCTATTCGCTGTACTTATTTTGACTGCGCTTTCGATTCAATTTTTCTTTGATCCAGAAGTGACTGTGGTTTTATGGATCTTCGCTGTACCCTTTATTCTGGGGGTGCCAATTTTAGCCTCTGTCGTATTGGCAAGTAATGAGGAACTGGATATTCATAGCGTAAATTAAATTGAAAAAAGCCCTCATTTTTTGAGGGTTTTTTATGATATAAAGATGCTTAAATAGCCTAAGCTACTCAACTAGAGTTATTCAATCACTAGTCTTTAAATGTGTCATTTAGCGCACTTTGCACCGCTTCAACACGTGCCTTGCAGGCTTTATAGGCGCTCATGGATTCTTCCACGATTTTCATCAGATTATCAATGTCCGGTTCTTGCTGAGATTCGAGCAATTCCGCATTCTTTTTCAAGATGTCATAGCCTTGCTGGAAGCTTAAAGTATCATGAGTCATGGGGAAGTACCTGTATAAGTTGCGCTGAAAAAATGCCATCCTGCAGTTCTACCTGAACCGGATCGCTGGGCTGAATCTGGTTGATAGAACCCACCACATGTTCTTGCTGACGTACGATGGCATAACCTTTAGATAAAACATGTCGTGGGTTTTGCAATAGCGTTTCCCGCATCAGGGCATCTAGCTGCTGATTGATTAGTTGGGTATGTTGCTGAGCCAGACTGGAGGTATTGGCCTTGATCTGTTGCAGACGTTGCAGGGCATCCATAATTTGGCTGTTGGCCAGACTTTGAATGAGTTTTAAGAATTGATCATTCTGATTTTGGTAGGCCTGAATTTGCTGTTGAGATAAACGCTGAATCCGCTGTAAATAATTCAAGACATCTTGTGTGAGTTCGACTATATGATTGCGAATTCCGGCGATGACTTTACTCGGAGTATCAAAGGAGCAATGCGCAATCTCATCCAGAATGGTGTGGTCTTTTTCATGTCCGATGCCCACCCAAATCGGAACCGAGCGTTTACAGAGCAGGGCAGCCAGATCATAATCATTTAAATAAGCCAGATCATTGACTGCTCCGCCACCCCGAATAATGACGATTAAATCTGGCGCAGTGTCATAGGTTTTCGCCCATTGTTTCAGAGCTTGTGCCAGACTCTGCATAATGCTTTGCGGGGCAGAATTTCCCTGAAAAGTCGCAGTGTGATAGATAAACTCGCAAACTTGCGCACGATGTAGTGCATCGGCATCTTTTCTGAAATCTCCGAGACCTGCTGCGTTTTCGGGAGCAATCACTAAAATTCGGTTCAAATCAAAAGGGCTGGGCAGGTTTCTATTACGCTGAATCAGCCCTTCAGCGCTTAGCCTGTCAATAATCTGCTGATAACGCCGGGCAATATCACCCAAGGTATAACTCGAGTCAATCTCGACGATATTTAAAGAAAAACCATATTGTGGATCAAAATTGGCTTTGACTTTAATCAGAACTTTGAGATCACGACTTAATTCAATCCCGCTTTCACGTTCAAATTGAGTGACAATTTTCTGGGCGCTAAATTTCCAGATGGTGGCTCGGCAACTGGCAATGACCTGATCGCTATCAGCCTCTTTTTCTGCCAGTTCCAGATAATAATGACCTGCTTTGATACTAAGGTTACGAATCTCAGCTTTGACCCATACCGGCGTATCGAAAGTGAGTTTGACCACTTCCTGAACTGTCGCAAGATATTCCTTGAGGGAGAGTTGGAGATCGTCTGTCATGCCAGTAGAAAGTTTAAAATTCAATCAAATAGTAAATCAATCTGGCAAAGATCACAAATCTAAAAATGCAGTTATTTAAACTTTATGTAATGACATTGTGTTGATAATGGAATGAAGAATTACTTAATTGAGAACGCTAAATTAGTATTCGTCTCAATTTAAACAGATTCCACGCATCTCTAGCTTCAGCAATCAAATAGTTGGCAAGATAGCAATACTGAATTTAGCAATACTTTTATTATTAAACCTTATTGAAGGTATTTGATTAACAATGTACACAGACTTGTGCCTAGAAAAGGTATGGAAATATGCTAAATTAGTGCAGAATTATTGAAGAAGAATACACGCTCATGAAAAAAACAATGCTGTTCGGTTTGCTGGCGGTTGCTTTAAGCGCCTGTACCACTACACCACAATCAGAAACGGAAGCGCCCAAAATAGGTATGCCAAATCCGGCGAGCACTTATTGTGTCAATCAGGGTGGCAAGCTTGAAATACGTAATGAAAGTAATGGCCAGGTTGGATATTGTCATTTAAAGAATGGACAGGTGGTAGAAGAATGGGAGTTGCTGCATATGAACCAGCCTAAATGTATTGCCGATCAGGCGATGACATTGGTTGGTCAGTCCAACCTGACTGAAGCGCAAATCAAACAGAAAACCCAGGCGCAGATTGTACGTATGGTCGAGCCGGGTCAAGCAGTCACCATGGATTATCGTGAAGAGCGTGTGACAGTAACCGTAGATCCTGCTAGCAAAAAAATTATTCAGGCTTCATGCGGTTAAGTATTTAAAAAACAAAAGCCCATTGATGGGCTTTTTTAAATTTAGAGTCATACTGGCATTTTAAATGACAAATCTTCCCCGATCTTTTATATTGCCCCTCGGAAGGAGAAACTCATGAAAAAGTTATTGGCTTTATCGTTTATGCTGGCTCTGGCCGGTTGTGCCGAGAAGAAACCCTTAACCCCTGAAGAGCAGTGGCAAGGTTATTGTCGAAGTGTGGGGAATGCCGCGCGGACCATTATGCTGGATCGTCAGAATGCGATTGAGAAAGAGAAAGCAATCGAGCATGCCCTCAAGATCGATGATGAAACCACCAAAGGTTTTATTCTGAACATTATTGATGAAGTCTACGCACTTCCAGCCGAAGAGATTAAGGCAGATGTAAAAGCAGCCCGTGAAAAAGTCCGCGCTGAGTTTACTGAAAAATGTATTACCACGCCGCATGATGAATTACCAGATTACAAACCGTTCTAGGGAACGGTTTTTTTTAATGGCTGAATCGGGCATAATGCAGCATCTCTTTAAAAAAAACTATCAACCCGAATAAAAGACAAAAAAACATCTAATGAATAATAAAAATAGCCTAAGCGAAATGTACACTTTGTGACAATTTCTAAATCTAAAATATAGAAATACTTATCTTTATATTGAATAATGAATTTAACTCCAATTACCCGAGGAGTAACACAATATGCAAGTCGTCAGATATTTACATCATTCTGATCTGCTCTTAGAAGATGAACATGGTGTAGTCATTATTGCTGGTAGTCGCTATGTCCTGAGCGTAGGCGACAAAGTATTTTTAAAGAAGGTGCTAGAACAAGAAAAAAAGCTGTATCAGGTGGATATTTCCTTTGCCAGCAATAATCACAGCACGATGTGTGAAGATGAATGCGTGGTGAAATTCAAAGGCTGCCGGGATTCATATCAGCAATATTTAAACTCGACCACTGTACACTAAGGTGGAGTATCTTTTTAACTTCAAATCAGGCAACATCATGGTTGCCTTTTTTATGCATTAAATTCAGTTAAAAGGGCCTGCTCATAGGCTTGTTTCTTGAGATCTGATCTAAAAGTGATTATTGAATAATCATTAAGAGCATCATTTAGTTATAAAATAACGAGCATCACAAAGAAACACTTGAGTTGCATTAACTTTTAACTGGAAATTTAGTAAAATTTCGGAGTCCATATTATTTGTGAAGCTTGGAATAAGCAGGAATTCATAAGTAATTTTTTAAAAAAGAGGAATAACACTGTGCTAGAAGCTTACCGCCAACACGTTGAAGAACGTGCCGCACTCGGAGTCCCACCGAAGCCACTTGACGATGCCCAAACCGCTGCATTAGTTGAACTACTAGTTAACCCGCCAGCTGGTGAAGAAGCATACTTGGTAGATTTGCTTGAAAACCGTGTACCAGCAGGTGTTGACCAAGCTGCATATGTAAAAGCTGCGTTCTTGGCTGCATTGGCAAAAGGCGAAGCAACCTCTCCACTTATTTCTAAAGAACGTGCGGTTTACTTGCTAGGTACTATGCTTGGTGGTTATAACGTAGCGCCTTTAGTTGAACTTTTAGACAACGCTGAACTTTCTGAGCTTGCTGCTGAAGCGCTTAAGAAAACGCTTCTTGTATTTGATGCATTCCACGATGTCGCTGATAAAGCAAAAGCGGGTAATGCAAATGCACAAGCTGTTATGCAGTCTTGGGCTGATGCTGAATGGTTTACTTCACGTCCAGACGTTCCTGAAGAAATCAAACTGACAGTTTTCAAAGTCACTGGCGAAACCAACACTGATGACTTGTCACCTGCACAAGATGCTTGGAGCCGCCCGGACATTCCATTGCACGCAAATGCAATGTTGAAAAACGTACGTGACGGAATCAACCCGGAAGTTCCTGGTGAAGTTGGTCCATTAAACCAAATCAAAGAATTGATCGCGAAAGGCAACCAAGTTGCTTACGTAGGTGACGTTGTTGGTACAGGTTCATCTCGTAAATCTGCAACCAACTCTGTGCTTTGGTTCTTTGGTGATGACATTGCTCATATCCCGAACAAAAAAGACGGTGGTTACTGCCTAGGTTCTAAAATTGCGCCAATTTTCTTCAACACGATGGAAGATGCGGGTGCATTACCGATCGAGATCGATGTTGGCAACATGAACATGGGCGATGAAATCGTTCTTAAAATCGATCATGCTGCTGCGAAAGTTTCTGCATCTAAAGACGGTGCTGTAATTGCTGAAGCTGATCTTAAAACACCTGTACTTCTAGACGAAGTTCGTGCTGGCGGTCGTATTAACCTGATCGTTGGTCGTGGTTTGACCACTAAAGCACGTGAAGCTTTAGGTCTTCCAGTATCTACGTTGTTCCGTACTCCGGTTCAACCTGCTGCAACTGGCAAAGGCTTCACTCAAGCACAGAAAATGGTTGGTCGCGCTTGTGGTCTTCCTGAAGGTCAAGGCGTACTTCCAGGTACTTACTGTGAACCTAAGATGACCACTGTTGGTTCGCAAGATACCACTGGTCCAATGACGCGTGACGAATTGAAAGACTTGGCTTGCCTAGGTTTCTCTGCTGACCTTGTCATGCAGTCTTTCTGTCATACCGCTGCGTATCCAAAGCCAGTTGACGTTCAAATGCAACACTCGCTTCCTGATTTCATCATGAACCGTGGTGGTGTGTCTTTACGTCCAGGTGACGGTATTATCCACTCTTGGTTAAACCGTATGCTTCTTCCGGATACTGTGGGTACTGGTGGTGACTCGCATACTCGTTTCCCAATCGGTATTTCGTTCCCGGCGGGTTCTGGTCTGGTAGCGTTTGCTGCAGCAACTGGTGTTATGCCACTTGATATGCCTGAATCTGTACTTGTGAAGTTCAAAGGTAAAATGCAGCCTGGTATCACACTACGTGACCTGGTACATGCAATTCCTTACTACGCAATTCAAGCGGGTGACTTAACTGTAGAGAAGAAAGGTAAGAAAAACATCTTCTCTGGTCGTATCCTTGAGATCGATTTGACAGAAATGGAAACTGACCTGACTGTTGAGCAAGCATTCGAATTGTCTGATGCTTCTGCTGAACGTTCAGCTGCTGGTTGTTCGATCACGCTTTCTGAAGAGAAAGTTGCTGAATACCTTCGTTCAAACATCACTATGCTTAAGTGGATGATTTCTGAAGGTTATGGCGATGCGCGTACAATGGCTCGTCGTGTTGAGAACATGGAAAAATGGTTAGCGAATCCATCACTGCTTAAAGCGGATGCGGATGCTGAATACACGAAAGTGTATGAAATCGATCTAGCTGACATTAAAGAACCTGTTCTTTGCTGCCCGAACGATCCAGATGATGCAAAACTTCTTTCTGACGTTCAAGGCGTGAAAATTGACGAAGTATTCGTTGGTTCTTGTATGACAAACATTGGTCACTTCCGTGCGACTGGTAAATTGTTAGAGAAAGTTCCAGGTGGTGCATTGTCAACTCGTTTGTGGATTGCTCCGCCAACGCGTATGGACGAACATCAGTTGATGGAAGAAGGTTTCTATAATATTTATGGTAAAGCTGGCGCGCGTACTGAAATGCCAGGTTGTTCATTATGTATGGGTAACCAGGCACGTGTAGCTCCGAACACGACTTGTGTATCGACGTCTACTCGTAACTTCCCGAACCGTTTAGGTCAAGGTGCTAACGTTTACTTGGCTTCTGCTGAACTTGCTTCTGTTGCTGCTGTATTGGGTAAATTACCTTCTCCAGAAGAATACCAACAGTACGCAGCTCAAATTGACAGCATGTCAGCTGACATCTATCAATACTTAAGCTTCGACAAGATGAGCGAATATACTAACGCTGCTAAAGACGTTGATACGAAGAAAATTGCTGCTGCTCAGTTGACTTAATATTAAGTTGATTAAAAAGTAGTTTAAAATAAGGGCTGATTGATCAGCCCTTATTTTTTACGAAAAGAAGAATTAAATTCTATTTGAGCGATGTGAATGGAAAGGTTAATAGATCCAGATTATTTAAATGCTAATCAAGGTGTCTTAGCTTTACTAATATTTTTATTTGGTATGGCAGTGACAGTTGTTAGTATAGTTGTAAAATATTTTAATAATAAACCTAAATTTAAAATTACTACTATTGAAGGTCCAACTTTTACTTGTACTTTTGAAACAGGAAATGTTTTTAATGGGCATCAAGCTCATATAACAGCAGTGGCTCTTTATTTAGATATAAAGAATGTTGGTAAATTACCTTGTGGTATAGATAAGATTTTCATTGGGTATAAATGGAATATAATCCCTTTTAGTTTTAATTGGCTTAAATATCGTTTCTTGGGTTGGTTTTGGCTAAAAGAGCAGGTAATAGCTTTAGATGATTTTCAAGTCAAAATTGGTGATAAAATTAAGGTATATCCATTTTTAACTCAGTTAAATACGCTTTCTCCTGCCAAAGTAGAAAAATATATAGAAGTAGGAAAAGGTATTAGTGGTGTTGTATATTTTGAGCAGCAAGAAAGTTGGGGAGCGATGTCGCCAGTTGTACATAATAAAATCACTAAAATAAAAATCTGTATAGTTGATTCATTTGGAAAGAAGCATAAAAAAATTTTGAAAATTCCTGTGGTGCAGTTAAATGAAGCATTTAAATATAATCCGTCCTTTGGGATGACATATCACATTTTGAATGATGAAAAGAATATTTCCAAAACTTTATAAGGGACTAATCATTTAAAATGAATTTGTGCTCATTAATATTTCTCTCTTTACACCTAACTCAATACAGCGTTTAATCGCCACATTGAAAAATGATTTAAAAGTTGATATAACAATGACAAAACAATCCCGATTCCTCTGTATTGGCGGTTTCCTTAACGGAACCCAAGTCAAAGACCAAGGCGACAGCTTTGTCTGCATCGAAAAATGCAAAAATGTCACCTATACCAAAAAGGAAATATTCCATCCTGATTCATGGGATCACGACTACTATGTTTGTGAAACGACCACAGATCAGCAAGCGCGCAACTGGGTTTATGATATTCCATCACGTTAATTGCGTCTATTCGGGCTATAAATTAAACAATTATTAGAAACAATAACTTGCATTACATTTCTATGATTGATTTTTCATCTCTCTTTCCCAAAACTGTATGAAAATAAAGCCAATAGGGAATGTTATGACTTATGAAATAGATGCCTTTGGCACTCTAGTAATTGCTGTTTTTTTTCTTTTTATTGGGCGGTATCTTGTTAGTAAAATTAGCTTCTTTAGGAACTATAACTTACCTGAACCTGTAATCGGTGGTTTAGTCGCAGCGATTACGGCCTTTATTCTCTATAAATTGTTTAATATCAGTGCCACATTTGACGCACAAATTCAAACCATCCTGATGCTGATGTTCTTTACTTCTGTTGGCTTAAGTGCAGACTTTTTGAAACTGAAAGAAGGTGGAAAATCGCTCCTGACCTTCTTGGTCTGTGTCATTTTATTTGTAGTCGTGCAAAATGCTGTCGGTATGAGTTTAGCCACAGCGCTTGGACTTGATCCACTGATTGGCTTGATTGTCGGTTCCGTCACCTTAACGGGTGGTCATGGTACCGCCGGTGCCTGGGGCGAGGTTCTGGAAACTCAATATGCGATCCAGGGAGCAGTTGTCCTTGGTATGGCAAGTGCTACCTTTGGCTTGATTATTGGTGGACTTGTGGGCGGTCCAGTTGCCAAGTTCCTGATTAAACGCAACCAACTGGCTGAAACAGTAGCGCAAGAGACTAATGAACAGCAGCTCGAATCGCACATCAACACTGCGCCCTTTGAATATCCAAAGAAAACCCGATTGATTACATCCAGTAATGCCGTGTCGACTTTGGGGATGTTTGCCCTGTGTATTTTTGTCGCCAATCAGATGACAGACTTCAGTCAGGGAAGATGGTTTGAATTGCCCACTTTTGTATGGGCTTTAGGCACAGGTGTGATTGTGCGTAATGTCTTGGAGCATGTGCTGAAAGTCGATATCTTCGACCGTGCAATCGATGTATTTGGCAATGCGTCTTTATCCCTGTATTTATCTATGGCTTTACTATCACTACAACTCTGGTTACTGGCCGATTTGGCAGGTCCGCTCATTACCATTTTATTGGCGCAGACAGCGGTATTGATTTTATTTACCGCAATTGTGACCTTTAGAATTATGGGCAAAAATTACGATGCAGCAGTATTAGTGGCAGGGCATTGTGGTTTTGGTATGGGGGCAACACCGACAGCGATTGCCAATATTCAGGCGGTGACCAATAGCTATGGTCCATCACATAAAGCTTTTTTAATTGTACCGCTGTGTGGTGCATTTTTTATTGATATTGTGAATGCTGTGGTGATCCAAAGCATCATTGCATTTTTCGGCTAAATGTTAATACGTTTTTAAAATCATACATGCAATAAAAAGCCCCATGGTTAGGGGCTAGTCGTATATAGGTCAAGCCCATATACTGTAAGAGGCTCATCTCAAACTGAGTGTATTAGAACATAGCAGCTTGCAAATAACCATCTAAATCTGATTTAAACCGTCAATTGTTGTTCAATCACCGGCCATAAATTCTCATGTGATTTTTTAAACATCAGCATATGGCCAATGGCTTTATGCGCATATCTTTTAGGTTGAAGCTCAATCATCTGAGTATCTGCATTGGGGTATAAACGCAGTAAATCTTTTACATTTGCTTCTGTTGCAATTTCATCATCCGATGACCAGATCGAAATAATCGGGCAGGTGATTTGAGCATGAAAATCTGAGCGTGGCAATATGGTTTTACCCATTGCATTCATGACATAGCCCGGTTTGCTACAGAACTGTGCCCATTCACGCGCCACATCTTTAGGCAGATTTTCGCCCATGCCAATGGCTTGAGTCGGAGCATATCCTTTGCTCATACGGGCCAGTGGGAAAATGAGATTGAACATGACCGGCGCCAGCAGTTTGGTTTTACCTTTAAGTCCTTTGACATGTCCGGTTGAGCCAGCAACAGCCACCACTTTTGCAACTTTGTCATAATTCGGTACGATCCCCAGAAGCTGACCACCAGCACTATGCCCCAGCAAAATCACTTTTTCTGCATGAGTACGTGCTAATAAAGCATCAATCGCGGCGGGAATATCCAGTTGACCCCATTGCACAATGCTGGCTTTGGACTGTTTTAAAGGGCCTGCGAGTGACTCACCAATTCCCCGAAAGTCAAAGACCAGTACCGCATAGCCCTGAGCTTGCAACCAGATGCAGAAATGATGATAAAACTGTTGGGTAATACCTGTGGCAGGACAGACCAATACCGGACGTTTTTCAGATTCTGAAGAAGCCGCATAAAAGCGTGCACTTAAGTGATAGCCATCCTGGCACTGTAGAGTCAATGTTTCAAATTCAGACATACGATACACTATGATTTTAGCTTCCTGATGAAGCTTTAACTTTATACAGTTTTTGAAGGGATGCTTGCGCAAAGCATGACTTAAAAGTCAGTAAAATAATAGATATGGAATGAGCTTATGCTATCAATGGAACTTGCACTGGCCGTTAAAATCGCCATTATTTTTAGTGGAATATTCTTGTGGATTGGGATGTTTACCGGGGTCTGGAAGTATTGGCAGATCCGTCAATCACCACAGTCACGCGCACATTATTATGTCGATATTGCCCATCGTAGCAGTCTGCTATATGCACCAGCGACGCTAATTCTGGCAGTTCTGGCATATTATTCCGATTTATCCAGTGCCATGAATTTGATCTGCGTACTGGTGAATATCGTATTTTTTAGTTTTTCGATTGCAGCTTATATGCTGCATGGTTTCCTGCAAGATACCACCAATCAGTTTAAGCAACCGCATCAACTGGGTCGGTTTCATCTACCTGGCAGTCTGATGAGCTTGGCAATGCTGGGATTAATTATTGCAGAACTTGGAGGAACGGGGATTTTACTCTATGGCGCATTTGGTGGGCTATTTTAATTATTCTTAAAAGTAATATTTTGGTTTTTTTACCAGATGGATGACTGGCCACATCATCCATCTGGGCTAATTTAAAATTTGATTATCGGTATTTCTGGTCTATGGCAGCCCATAGGAAGAAAGCAGCTGAGACGATCAGCGCATAACCAAAGTATTCAAGTTTTAAATTACCTTGAATTAAGCAATGGACGGTTAAAGTCAGCATAAGTGCAAAAGTGGTGCATATAAATGTCACCAGATTGGTGTCGTTGGCTTTAAGAGCGTCAATGAAGACTTGCTTGTTGAAATGTAATGATAACATCTCCATCCCTCCCATTTATTTATGTTATTGAAGACTAAAGCAGATTAAGTTAGTCAGAATTGAACATACAGTTGTACTGTTTAATATCAGCCTTTGCAACCATCGGGCTGCACTTTCAGGGTCAAAATGGCCTTCTTTAGTCGTAAAAATACATAATCAATTGATTAGTAAAGCATTATATATTCAGATTACACCTCCATATCGTCATGAAAACAATAGCTAGCAATTGTTTGATGTGAGCAGATAGAAAATGCAAATTCTACGCCAAAGATATGTAGTGTTAATCAATAGAATGTAAGACTGTGTATAAGTCAGGGGGCAAGATGGTTTAAGTCAGCAACAACATGTATCTAAAAGCTAAAATTCAAAAAATTATTTATATTTATATTAAAAATAGGATCATTCGAGCCTAATTATGAATCACACTTTCTGGAAAAAGCACGAGTAAATAGACACACAGCGATGATTTGATATTGTCTGTAAGAAACAATAAAAGTCCGTTTGGGTAAAACCTGACAATTATTGATCACGCTAAAACCGGATTTTGGGTAAAAATACGATTTTTCAGACATCCTAGAAATTTTAGTTTCTAATACGGTCAATCACAGCTGTAATCAGCAATACAATCATGGACGGGATAAACCAGGCCAGATTCTGTTCTGATAGAGGTAAGTTTTGCAGGAATGCAGGCAATTCAAAACCAGCGACTTTTAATCCGTCAAAAATACCAAAGATCAAGGCTACCAGGGTCACTGGCGCAATCACATGAGATGGTTTCTTGAAGAAGCTTGCACAGAAGCTCAGCATAATGACGCTAATTGCAGGTGGATAAATCGCGCTCAAGACTGGAACCGAAACAGCAATCAGTTTGGTTAAACCCAGATTTGAAATCACCAGTGAGAAGCCCACCAGAATGAATACAAAAATCTTGTACGGAATCTTGGTCAAGCTGGAGAAATACTCAGCGCAGGCACAGGTCAGGCCAATCGCAGTCACCATACAGGCAATAAAAATCATGCCAGACAGGAAGTAAGCGCCCATATCGCCAAAAGCATGTTGTACATAAGCATGCAGGATAATGGCACCATTGGCTGCATTTGGTGCAATCTCATGGCTACCCAGTCCAAGTTTAAACAGACTTAAATACACTAGAGTTAAACCAATACCAGAAATAATGCCGGCATTGACCGCATATTTGGTAATCAGTTTTTTATCGGTTACACCACGTGAAGTAATGGCTTTGACAATCACAATACCGAAAACTAAAGCGCCCAAAGTATCCATGGTTAAATAACCATTTACGAAGCCTTCAGTCACTGGACTGGTAACGTAATTATCGATCGCTGCAGGCGGATTGCTGGCAGGAATCATCACGGCTGCTACACCCAAAATTATCAAAGAAATAATTTTAAGTGGCGACAGGAAATAGCCGACAGTATCCAGAATCTTGTTTGGATATAAGGACACGATGGTCACCACAGCAAAATAGATGATGCTGTAAATGAGCAGACTGCCAGATTCATTGCCAAAGTAAGATGAAAAACCGATTTCATAAGAAACGGTTGCGGTACGTGGCGTCGCAAATAAAGGGCCAACAGCTAAGTAACAGATTACAGTCAGCAAAATACTGGCTGCTTTGCCCAGAGGCGAGCTTAGTGCCTGAATGGAGCCTTCAACGCGAGACAACGCAATAATGGTAATCACGGGTAAGCCGACTGCTGTAATAAGGAAACCTAAAGCAGCGAGCCATACGTGTTCACCGGCTTGTTGAGCCACAATCGGTGGAAAGATAATGTTGCCCGCACCAATAAATAGTGCAAAGGTCATAAAACCTAGGGCGACAATATCCCGGGTACGCAGACTTGTCATAAAGGGAGATCAATAGAACAAAAGAAAGCGATTTTAGTGTATATGTCCAATTTTTTGGAGTTTATTTTAAGGCTGGAAGCCTTGATTCTAGTGAGTTTGCGGATCACATAACCGGTCATTCAAATCTTGGTAGAAATATATGTTTGATAATTCGCTGAAAAATATATTTTTCCTTATAAGCTCAAAAGATATCTACACTTGATATCAAAATATGTCAGTTATTGTTTGTATAAATAAGCAGCAGTGAAAATTCCTATTTCAAGGAAAATTGCTGTGCTGAAACTCAACAACTGCGACATATTTCGCAAAAAAGGGATTATAATTCAGGGATTCATAGTGAGGATAGGTATATGCGAGCTCCAGCGATTAGTCTTAAAACTGAGCAAGATGTTGAAAAACTGCGGATATCTGGGCGTTTGGCTGCAGAGGTTTTAGCGATGATCGGGGGGCATGTCAAGCCAGGTGTCACGACTGAATATCTGGATGATCTCTGTCATGATTTTATTGTCAATACATTAAAAGTGACGCCAGCCAATATTGGCTATTATGGCTATACCAAAACCACCTGTATTTCACCGAATGAAGTGGTTTGTCATGGCATTCCATCCTCAAAAACCGTGTTGCAGGATGGTGATATTATCAATATTGATGTGGCGATCATCAAAGATGGTTATTTCGGTGATACCAGCCGGATGTATTATGTGGGAACGCCATCTCCAGAAGCCAGACGTCTGGTCAATACCACCTATGCAGCGATGCTGGCCGGGATTCATGCAGTGAAGCCGGGAGCTACCTTAGGCGATATTGGTTATGCAATTCAAACCGTTGCACAGCGTGAAGGCTATTCGATTGTGCGTGAGTATTGCGGTCATGGCATCGGCAAGGTTTATCACGAACAACCGAATATTCTGCATTATGGACAGCCGGGTCAAGGCATCAAGCTGGTGCCGGGTATGGTCTTTACCATTGAGCCGATGGTAAATATGGGTAAAGCTCGTGTCAAAGAACTAAAAGATGGCTGGACTGTGGTTACCACGGATAAATCGTGGTCTGCACAATGGGAACATATGGTTTATGTGACCGAAACCGGATTTGAATTACTCTCTCCATGGCCTGAAGGCACGGGTGATTATCCGGAAATTTAAAATTTTGACGGGATTTCTGTTAAAAACTTTTGACTTGCCAAATTTACAAGTTCATCGTTTTTGCTGACAAAAATATACAAAACACTACAGCAAAACAATGGTTTGAAAATAGAAGTCTGGTTAGACTGAGAATCAGTTACAAAGTTTCCTTTTTTATTCACTGTGCTGTAGTGACCTGTTTCTCTAGCTCATTTTTCCCCAAGAATGAGCTATTTTTTTGTCCATATTTTTATTAGCTATGGTTTAATTCTGCGACCAGATAGTCAATAAATACCCGGACTGCAGGCAGCAGACCGCGACGTGAGGGATAAACCGCATGAAAAATACCATGCGGTGCTTTCCAGTCAGGTAAAACCCGTACCAGTTCGCCACGTGCCACATACTGCTCTACCACGTTATCTGGCAATAAGGTCACCCCGCAGCTTGAAGCCGCAAGTTGCGCCAACATATTGAGGTCTGAACCCAATACAGTTGGACTGACCCGAATTTTCTTTTGTTCTTGCTGCTCGTTTTGTAAGGTCAGAAATTGTTCGGTATGATCTTCTGCCATAGTCAGAATCTTATGTTCAGCCAGTTGCTCGGGGGTTTTTAGCTCACCAAACTGATTGAGATAACCTTGACTTGCAAACAGATGCTGTTCAATTTTTTCAAACTGACGGATGACCAGATTCGGATCGTCATCCAGACTGGAGCGTACCCGCAGTGCCAGATCACAGCCTTCATTAATGATATCGACCCGGCGATTGGTGATCATCATCTGAACTTTAATTTCTGGATATTGCTTGAGGAAGTTTGGCAGGATTTTGGCGATTTCATTCTGGGCAATTAAAACCGGCAAACTGACTTTAATCGTACCACGCGGTTCGGTACTAAGATGATCGACCAGATCATGTGCTGCCTGTGCTGCATTTAACATGACTTGTGCATGGCGGTAAACGTTCATGCCAATATCGGTGACCGCAAAATGACGCGAGCTGCGTTGAATCAGGCGGACACCTAGACGTTCTTCCAAGTTATGGACACGACGGCTAAGCTTGGATTTAGGGATGTCTGTTGCACGTTCGGCTGCGCTAAAGCCGCCATGTTCCACCACCTGTGCAAAGCAGTAAAAATCATCAAGATCAGTCAGCATTCCAAAATTCCATTTATGCAACAATCTGCTGATTAAAAATTGATTGTTACGTTCTGTCAATTAAAAAAATATTGAAGTTACTAAAATTTAAAAGCCAACACACTCGATAATGTGATACATAGGCGCTCATTTATAATGTCTGGAATCTCATTACACCACAGCTAAGTGGTGATTCATTAAAAAAATTGCCATTCAATATATAAGCTTAGATAATAAATAAATTTCGTATTAGCCGTCGATGTAAAGTTCAATCAGTTTGAATAATTATTAGGTTAAAAGATATTTATTTTCTAAGCTCTAGCACTCATTTATGATTAAAAAAATTGTCTTAAGCCTATGTCTCTGTGTTTCTCATGTGGCTTTTGCTCAACAGATCGCCCTCAGTTTCGATGATGGACTAGACCCAGCCAATAACCCAGATGCTTGTCATATCAATAATGACATTCTAAATACCCTAAAACAAAAGCGAATTTTGGCTATTGTCTATCCAAGCGTCAGTAAAATTAGCACAGAAAAAGGGTTGCAGATGATTTCAGAGTGGGGGAAACAGGGGCATCGAATAGGCAATCATGGAAATTTACATCTTAACCTAAATAAAGATGACATTAGCTTGAAAAATTATTTAAAAGACATAGAGCAAGGACATCAAATATTTTCTACATTACCCGGATTTGTACCACATTACCGATTTCCATTTCTTAAAGAGGGAAATACGCTAGAAAAAAGGGAAGGAGTACGACAATGGCTGATAACCCATCATTATCAATCGGGAACTGTTAGCATCGATGCGAGTGATTGGTATTACAATCAACTGTTTTTGCAGTATCAGCAAGCACAAGATCAAGAAAACCTGAATAAATTAAAACAAGCCTATCTGTTTCATTTGCTTGATCGAGCACAGTATTACGATAATTTAGCACAACAAACATTAGGACGTTCCCCCAAGCATGTGCTTTTACTTCATGTAAGAGCCATTAATGCGGCTTGGCTAGAAGACATTATTGATTTGTTTAAGCAACAGGGCTGGAAATTTGTTGATAGTGATAGCGCTTATCAGGATTCAATTTATAAAATTCAGCCACAAACTCTACCTGCGGGTGAAAGTATTTTATGGAATATTGCACAAATTTATGGGCTCGAGTCATTACGTTATCCAGCTGAAGATGCCCCCTATGAATATCCAAATTTGAAAAAATTTGGTTTAAGTGTGGCGCCTTAGATACGGTTATTTCACTTTAGAAAATCACGAGGTGTATGCTATAGACAGTAAGAGTTAGATGTATTTAGGCTGTAACCAATATGATTAAGTGTCGCTACGTTTTCTAAATACCTGAATAATCATCATTGAACATGACACAGCATATGTCTTGTGATGAAATTATTTTTCTAGGAGCTGGATCAACTGTTGCATACCGTGAGTGGCCGTTTGGGTGATCTTGTGAAATTGTACCGGCAATTGTTGTTGGTCTGCTTTGGGGTCAATATAATAGGCCTGGCAAGATGCCGGAATGTCATGAATCAATCCCGCCACTGGATAAACTTGCAGACTGGTGCCAATCACCACAAAAATATCGGCATCTTGTACACAACTTTGGGCTTCTGCGTAGGCAGGAACGGCTTCGCCAAACCAGACCACGTGTGGACGCAGTGGATAACCTGCTGTGCAAAAGTGCTTGTTTAAATCTAATTCAGTTTCTTCAACCGGATAGAATTGGGTCGTACTTTGTGCATCTGGACCTGAGGTTTTAGCCAGTCGGATATTGCCATGAAGATGAATCACTTTGCTGCTGCCGGCACGTTCATGCAGATCATCGATATTCTGGGTAATGACATGCACATCATAATCTTGTTGCAGTTGCGCAATCTGGAGATGTGCAGTATTTGGCTCTGCCTCCAGAATATTTTTTCGGCGTGCATTGTAAAAGCGCTGTACCAGTTGCGGATCTCTGGCCCAGGCCTGCGGAGTGGCGACATCTTCAATCCGATACTGTTCCCAAAGACCATCGCTGTCACGGAAGGTATTGATGCCACTTTCTGCGCTCATACCCGCACCTGAAAAGACCACCAGTTTTTTCATTATTTTTCTCCTGAATATTTAAACTGCCGAAGTACTCGATTGTGAATTCTCTTTCAAGAAGACACCGAGTTCTCTGGAAAATTTTAGCGGTTCAGTCAGCAAGGGCGTATGACCGGATTTTTTAAAAATCACCTGTTTGGCTTGAGGCAGGCTTTCTGCAATCAGGCGCTGTCCTTCAAAAGGATAGAGCCGGGATTGCGCGCCGCTAAAGAAAGTCACCGGACATTGAAGTTTGGTTAATGCTTCACGGTAATCTTCTCGATGATACAGATAATTGTTGATATACCACGCCATATAGTCCATACGGCTGGATGGCAGTAATAAAATTTGAAAGCGAGGTTGATGCAGTAAAAACTCAAATACTTTAAGACTATAGGGATGACTGTTTTGCAGCTGGATAAAGCGCAGCCACAATGCGCCAATCTGTTGGCGTACCGTTTGATCTAGATCGCGAATAAATTGAATTTGCGGATGTGCAGCGAGGAGAACAGACAGTTGCTGCAAAATCTCCCTAAATTCGTCATGTTTTGATCCAAACAGACCAAAAGCCCAAGTATCATCTACCGGTATTTTGGGTGTCTGATCAATATGCAAATAAGCCGTGATCCGTTTAGAAAAATGATCAGAGTGCAGACCATGCATAAGTGTGGTTGCCCCCATAGAGTAGGCAATGACTATGACTCGATCGAACTTGAGCTGATCTACCACTGAGCGCACATCCTGCCAATGACAGTTAATCGCATCCAGATTTGCTGGAATTTTACAGTCTTTGGATGCACCGAAACCACGCCATTCTGGAATAATAAAACGAAACCTGTTTTTATGCGGATATAAAAAGGCCGCCCATTGCCAGCTCAACATGCCCAGACCAGACAACACTAAAACCGGTTGACCCTGACCGTATTCACGTACAAACAGCTGTTCGCCGTCTGGCATGCGATAAAAGGGCATGAATATTCTCCTTATTTTTATCCCGATCGTTTATTTAAACTGTTTGAGTCGCGGAATAACGGTTTCCAGCCAGTGAATCCAGCCAAGTTCTTGATCAATGCCGAGTTGTAAAATCATTTTATGAATATACAGGGTGCGATCATTTTCATCAGCTTGGGCAAAGTCTTTGGCAAAAATTTGCTGATAGGTGTTGAGTTTTTCTTTGTGCAGGACTAAATGCCGTTCCAGTTCCGCTAATGTGTTGTTGCCACCAAGCTGCGCTTCGGCACGTAAGCGTACCATCAATTCTTCGCGCAACTGTGCCGGTGGACTTTGCTGTATCATCCAGTGAGCCAATTCTTCACGACCGGGCAGTTCAACCTGATAGGTTTTTTTACGTGAATGTGCATCTTCTTCTTCGAGTGTTGAAATCCAGCCCTGTTTTGACATGGCATTTAGCTCTCGATAGATTTGCTGGTGGGTCGCATTCCAGAAGAATCCCATTGAGCGGTCAAAGCGCCGCGCCAGTTCTATTCCGGTACTGGGTTTTTCAATCAGGCTGGTCAGTAGCACATGCGATAAAGACATAAACGTCTCAAAAAAATGACTCGGGATTATTATGCAACATGTTGCATAAAAATCAATTCTGATTTATATATTAGTGCAACAAGTTGCATAATTCTGATCGATAAATGCAATATCTGATCAGCTGAATAAAAATAGCCAGCACATCAGCACGCTAAGGAGTTGAAATGTCTAAATATCCGAATTTACTTGCCCCGCTTGATTTAGGGTTTACCACACTCAAAAACCGGGTGCTGATGGGGTCAATGCACGTGGGGCTTGAAGAAGCACCCGGCGGATATGAGCGGATGGCAGCTTTTTATGCAGAGCGTGCCAAAGGTGGCGTAGCCTTAATCGTGACGGGTGGTATTTCACCCAATGATCATGGGGTGACGTTTCAGGGCGGCTCCAAGCTTGACAGTGTCGAAGAAGCTGAAAAGCATAAAGTGATTACCCAAGCGGTGCATGATGCAGGCGGGAAAATTGCCCTGCAAATTTTGCACACGGGCCGTTATTCCTATCAGGCAGAAAATGTTGCACCCTCTCCGATTCAGGCACCCATTAACCCGGTCAAGCCGCATGCCTTGAGTTCAGCTGAGGTTCAGCAAACTATTGATGACTTCGCCAATTGTGCCAAGCTGGCACAGTATGCCGGTTATGATGGCGTAGAAATTATGGGGTCGGAAGGTTATTTGATTAACGAGTTTATTGCAGCGCGAACCAATCATCGTGATGATGAATGGGGCGGCAGCTATGAAAACCGCATTCGTTTCCCGATCGAGATCGTGCGCCGTACCCGTGAAATGGTCGGTGAAAACTTTATTATTATCTATCGTCTGTCTATGCTGGATCTGGTGGAAGGTGGCTCAACTTTAGATGAAGTGGTACAACTGGCTAAAGCCATTGAAAAAGCCGGTGCCACGATTATCAATACCGGCATCGGCTGGCATGAAGCACGTATTCCGACAATTGCCACCAAGGTTCCTCGTGCAGCCTTTACCTGGGTTACCCGCAAGCTCAAAGGTCTGGTAAAAGTTCCTCTCATTACTTCTAACCGCATCAATACACCTGAGATGGCTGAGTATGTACTGGCTTCTGGTGATGCCGATATGATTTCCATGGCGCGTCCAATGCTGGCTGACTCTGAGTTTGTGCTTAAAGCTGAACAGGGTCGTAGCGATGAGATCAATACGTGTATCGGTTGTAATCAGGCCTGTCTGGATCATATTTTCTCGATGAAAATTGCCACCTGTCTGGTCAATCCACGGGCCTGTTATGAAACCGAACTCATCTTCAAAGACGTTGGCGAAGCGAAAAATATTGCCGTGATTGGGGCAGGTCCTGCCGGTTTAAGTTTTGCAGTCTATGCAGCGAATCGTGGTCATCAGGTCACGGTATTTGATGCGGCTGCACAGATTGGGGGACAATTTAATATTGCCAAAACCATTCCGGGCAAGGAAGAATTTTATGAAACCTTGCGCTACTTTAAACGTCAAATCGAGTTGCAGCCACGCATCAAGTTAAAGTTAAATCATACTGCCAGTTTTGCAGAACTTGAAGCGTCAGCATTTGATGAGATTGTCGTGGCAACAGGGGTAACCCCGCGTCAACTGGATATTCCGGGGATTGATCATCCAAAAGTCTTATCTTATCTCGAGGTGTTAAAAGAGCGTAAAGCTGTGGGACAGCGTGTGGCGATTATTGGTGCGGGGGGTATTGGTTTTGATACCGCGGAACTTCTGAGCCATGAAGGGGAAAGTGGCAGTATCAATCCAGAAAAATTCTATGATGAATGGGGCATCGATACCAAATATGATCAGGTCGGTGGTTTAAAAACTCCAGTTCTGGAAAAATCATCCCGTGAAATTTACTTATTGCAACGAAAAGCTGCTTCTGTGGGTTCTAGTCTGGGTAAAACCACGGGCTGGATTCACCGCACAGGGCTTAAACATCGTGACGTGAAAATGATTGCGGGTGCCAGCTATGACAGGATTGATGATCAGGGCTTGCATATCACCGTCAATGATAAGCAAATGGTGTTGGAAGTGGATAATGTCATTATTTGTGCTGGTCAGGAATCTTATACCGCCATGTTTGATGAGTTAAAATCTGCTGGTAAAAGTGTACACCTGATTGGTGGAGCCAAAGAAGCGGGTGAGTTAGATGCTAAACGTGCCATTCGTCAGGGGGCTGAATTGGCAGCGGTGATCTAAAAATATTAAAACCTACTTTTTTTCCTCTCCTTTATTAAAGGAGAGGATTTATAAGAAAGAATCTCCCTTGTGAAGCAGTACTTCTCACCTTTAATAAAGGGGGAGCGCTCTGTATTTAAAATATCAAAACAAAAAAGGAACCTCAAATGAGCATCGAAACTACAAAAAAATCCATTGATCGTTGGCACGAGATGTTAGCAACCCGCGATATGTCGATCTTGAATGAGTTACTTGCTGAGGATGTTGTATTTCGCTCACCTGTGGCTTTTCATCCTTATCCTGGCAAACAGGTGGTCTTTTTTATTCTGAGCAATGTGATCCAAGTCTTTGAAAACTTCACTTATCACCGTGAATTTATAAGTGAAGATGGTAACAATGTCGTACTTGAGTTTTCTGCTCAGGTAAGCGATAAAAAACTCAAGGGAGTTGACATGATTCAGTTTAATGAAGAAGGTCAGATCATTGATTTTGAAGTGATGATCCGGCCTAAGTCTGGACTTGAAGCCTTAGCGGTACAAATGGGCCAACGGATGCAGTCATTCCAAGTTAAAACTTAATTCGAATTATTGATTCAAGTCGGCATGAAGTTTGTAAATCACAGCTAGTCGAACTAGAGAGGATGACAGATGAAAATGTTGCTTAAAAAATTGGGTCAGCTGTCCAGTGAATATCTGGATCGCTTCAGTGGCGCAGATGAACCGACCCTGTATTACCATCCAAATGGTGTTTTTTCAGGACTCATTGAACGCTTACCGCAGCTGCAACAAAAATATCGTCCTACGCCGTGGTTAGCCAATGCACACGCACATATTCTATATTTGGATCTTATTAAAAAACATACGATTAAACTTAAATATGATGTACTTGAACAGCTAAAAATGTCGGATGGCGGGATTACCGGTATTGCCTGGTATGGGCTGGATTTGCCAGCAAATACACCGACCATTGTCTTATTACATACCATCACCGGCTCTCCAGAGTCGATGCGTGAACTGGTACAGGATCTGCATAAACATACCGGTTGGCGAGTGGCCTTGTGTTTGCGCCGTGGGCATGCAGACCTGCCCATGCCTGTAGCTAAAATGAACCTGTTCGGCTCGACCCAAGATCTACGTGAACAGCTGCTGTATATACAGGATAGATTTCCTCAGTCTGAGCTGTATGGGGTCGGATCTTCTGCGGGTACAGGCTTGCTGGTGCGTTATCTCGGAGAAGAGGGATCACAAACACCGTTAAAAGCGGCTTTTGCCTTATGTCCAGGCTATAACACCGAA
Source organism: Acinetobacter sp. YH12105 (assembly GCF_013419095.1). Classification (NCBI taxonomy): domain Bacteria; kingdom Pseudomonadati; phylum Pseudomonadota; class Gammaproteobacteria; order Moraxellales; family Moraxellaceae; genus Acinetobacter; species Acinetobacter sp. YH12105. The sequence continues at coordinate 33,439 of NZ_VPAU01000001.1, read as the reverse complement.
ACTGGATTTGCCCATGTACATCCGTTTTATAGCAAAGTCATGGCCAAAAAATTAATCAAACGCTTTATTCATCCTTATCAGGAAACCTGGCAAATTTATCCTTCCTGGAAGCAATTGCTGGAGGTAAAAGACTTATCGGAGTTTGAACAGCGTTATTATCAACTGGCCGGTTTTTCAGACTATGAGAGTTATAGTAAGGCCACGAATCCAATTTATGTATTTGAAAACATTAAAGTTCCATTAATGATTTTAAATGCGGAAGATGATCCGGTGTGTCATATCCAGAATCTGGAACCTTATAAAGAAAAAATTCGGGCAATGTCGAATATCATGGTGATTACCACCAAAAAAGGCAGTCATTGCGGATTTTATCAAGGTCTGATGCAAACAGAATCGTGGGCTACGCGATTAATGGCAGACTATTTGATGCACTTGTCTCGTAATTCTGCACCGACATCTGCTTAAAAAAGAGTAATAAAAAAACCCAGCAAAAGCTGGGTTTTTTTGATGAATTCTCTTGATTAATCAAGCGCTGGCATCGCTGCTGCAATGGCATCAGCCACAGCGTCTTCTTCAGATTTGTTTGAATCAGAGTTTGATTTAGGCGTTGCTGCAGGTTTTGAAGGCTCTGGAGCTGGATTGTTTTCTGACGGCGTTCTTGTTGGAGCTGGTGTAGCTTCAACAGGTTCAGGCTTCTTCACTTCACGACGAATTTCAGTCGTCGTGTTAGCTGTCTGTTCACGTTGAATTTCCACAGTTGTCTCTGGAACTTCTTCAATTACCGCTTCTTCTACCGGCTCAAGCGGTTCAAATTGTGCTGGTTCAGGCGTTACAACTTCAGGTGCTGGATTAACCTCAACTTGTTCTTCTTCTTTAGGTGCTTCTTTTTTTACACACGCAGTCAAGCTCAGGCCAGTCAGGATTACGGTACAGAGTAAAAATTTCTTCATCATCATTGCATCAAACAGAAAAGTGTGGAGGGGATTACACTATTATAGCAGCAAATTACAAGATAGAAATCATATGAACTTACAGTAATTTTTTATTGGAATTGCTGTTAGAATAGTCAATTGTTTATTGTTCTTTGAATTGATGCGGATTGACTTTGCTTTCTAGGTACAAGGTAAAGTAAAATTGCGCAACATTGCAGGCCGATTTAGGCTCGATTGTACGAGAAACCCAATGACCCATTTTATTTTCGTTACTGGTGGTGTAGTTTCATCACTAGGTAAAGGTATTTCAGCTGCTTCTGTTGCTGCACTTTTAGAAGCTCGTGGTTTAAAAGTGACCATGGTAAAAATGGATCCATACATTAATGTCGATCCAGGGACGATGAGCCCATTCCAACATGGTGAAGTTTTTGTTACAGAAGACGGTGCTGAAACAGACTTAGATTTGGGTTACTACGAACGTTTCTTGCGTCGTGCGAAAATGACCAAACTGAATAACTTCACATCAGGTCGTGTTTACCAAGATGTTCTGAACAAAGAACGCCGTGGTGACTATCTGGGTGGTACTGTGCAAGTTATTCCACACATTACTGACAATATCAAAGAGCGTGTCCTGCGTGCAGGCGAAGGCTATGATGTTGCGATTGTAGAGATCGGCGGTACAGTAGGTGACATTGAATCTCTCCCATTCATGGAATCTGTACGTCAGCTAATGGTTGAACTTGGTCATAAACGTACCATGTTAATGCACTTAACGTTACTCCCATACATTAAGTCTGCAGCAGAATTAAAAACCAAACCAACACAGCACTCTGTTAAAGAACTTCTGTCGATTGGTATTCAGCCAGACATTCTCATCTGCCGTACCGAGTACGATGTAGATGCAGATACTATCCGTAAAATTGCATTATTTACCAACGTTGAAGCACGTGCCGTTGTGGTATGTAAAGATGCACGTTCGATCTATCAGATTCCACGTACTTTCTACGAACAGAATGTTGATGATTTAATCTGCGAACGTTTTGGTTATAACGACCTTCCTGAAGCGGATTTAACCGATTGGGATAACGTGGTAGAAGCATTATTGAACCCAGAATACACCGTTCGTGTAGCGATGGTCGGTAAATATGTAGAACTTCCAGATGCGTATAAATCTGTGAACGAAGCACTTTTACATGCCGGGGTGAAAAACCGCGTTAAAGTTCAAATTGATTATGTCAATGCAGAAGAACTTGAAAGCCAGGACGTGAACGAAGTATTGAAAGATGCCGATGCGATTCTGGTTCCAGGTGGTTTTGGTGAACGTGGTACTGAAGGCAAAATGCAGGCGATTCAATTCGCACGTGAAAACGGTGTACCTTTCCTTGGTATTTGCTTAGGTATGCAGTTGGCTGTAATCGAATATGCACGTAATGTTGTGGGTATTAGTGATGCAACGTCGACTGAATTTAACCGTTCGACCAAATCTCCATTGATTGGCTTGATCACTGAATGGTTAGATGAGCGCGGTGAAGTTCAGCAACGTTCTGCTGACTCTGATTTGGGTGGCACCATGCGTCTAGGTGCTCAAAAATCTGAACTGGTTGCAGGCACAAAAACAGCTGAAATCTATGGTTCTGAAGAAATCATTGAGCGTCACCGTCACCGTTACGAAATGAACAACCGTTATATCCCATTGCTTGAAGAAAAAGGCATGAAGATTTCTGGTTATTCACCGGTACAGCATCTGGTAGAAACAGTTGAAATTCCTCAACATCCTTGGTTTATTGCGGTACAATTCCACCCGGAATTTACCAGCTCACCACGTGAAGGTCATCCATTATTTGCCGGTTTCATTGATGCTGCGAAAAAGCAGTACCAAAAAACTCAATAATCGGTGTGTAGGACACAACTAGGAAGTTTAAATGTCGCAATTAAAACCACAAGAAATTGTACGTTTGGGCGATATACAAATGGCAAATCATTTGCCATTTGTATTATTCGGCGGAATGAATGTACTTGAATCTAAAGACTTGGCTTTTGAGATCGCTGAGACTTATGTCGATATTTGTACACGTTTGGGTATTCCCTATGTGTTCAAGGCCAGCTTTGATAAAGCCAACCGTTCAAGCTTGAATTCGTTCCGTGGCCCAGGCCTCGACAAAGGTCTCGAGTGGTTAGCTGACATTAAAAAACACTTTAATGTGCCAATCATCACTGATGTACACGAGCCGTACCAGGCGGCGCCTGTTGCAGAAGTGGCGGACATTATCCAGTTGCCGGCTTTCTTGAGTCGTCAGACGGATCTGGTGGAAGCCATGGCAAAAACCGATGCCATCATCAACATCAAAAAAGCACAATTCCTTGCACCACACGAAATGCGTCATATTTTGCATAAGTGTCTGGAAGCAGGAAATGACAAACTGATCATTTGTGAGCGTGGTTCAGCATTTGGCTATAACAATCTGGTTGTAGACATGCTGGGCTTCGATATCATGAAAGAAATGAATGTGCCTGTGTTCTTTGATGTGACGCATGCCTTGCAAACTCCAGGTGGCCGTGCCGATTCTGCTGGCGGACGCCGCGCCCAGATTACCACATTGGCGCGTGCAGGTATGGCAACCGGTCTTGCAGGTTTGTTCCTGGAAGCACATCCTGATCCAGAGAAAGCCAAGTGTGATGGCCCATGTGCATTGCGCATGTCTCAACTTGAGCCTTTCTTGGCACAGCTAAAAGAATTGGATACCTTGGTCAAAGGTTTCGAAAAGTTAGATACACACTGAGTTTATCACTCTTGCGCTGCCCTAAAGGCAGCTCATATTAATCAACTGAGGAATAGTTCATGAGCCAAATCGTTGACATTCGTGCACGTGAAATTTTGGACTCTCGTGGTAACCCTACCATCGAAGCAGACGTAATCTTAGCATCTGGCGTAGTTGGCCGTGCATGTGCACCATCTGGTGCTTCAACTGGTTCTCGTGAAGCTTTAGAACTTCGTGATGGCGATAAAGCACGTTACTTAGGTAAAGGTGTTAAAACTGCGGTAAATAATGTAAACACCTTAATCCGTGATGCTTTGCTTGGTAAATCTGTATTCGAACAAAAAGACATCGATAACACGATGATTGCTTTAGACGGTACTGAAAACAAAGAAAAACTGGGTGCAAACGCAACTTTAGCTGTATCTTTGGCTGCTGCACGCGCTGCTGCTGATGAAAAGAAAATTCCTCTTTTTCAATATATTGCAGACCTTCGCAACAACTCGATTTTGACCATGCCTGTACCAATGATGAACATCATCAATGGTGGTTCACATGCAGACAATAACGTTGATATTCAAGAATTCATGATTGAGCCAGTGGGCTTCACTTCATTCTCTGAAGCTTTACGCGCTGGCGCTGAAATCTTCCATTCTTTAAAATCAGTTTTAAACAAAAAAGGTTTAAACACTGCTGTGGGTGATGAAGGTGGTTTCGCACCAAACCTTCGTTCTAACGAAGAAGCAATCACGGTTATTCTTGAAGCAATTGGTCAAACTGGCTACAAAGCAGGTTCTGACATTATGCTGGCGCTGGATTGTGCATCTTCAGAATTCTACAAAAATGGTCAGTACATTCTTGCGGGCGAAGGCAACAAAGCGTTCACCAGCAACCAGTTCTCTGACTATTTGGCTGGCCTTGTAAACCAATACCCAATTATTTCAATTGAAGATGGTTTGGATGAGTCGGATTGGGAAGGCTGGTCTTACCTGACTTCGATTCTTGGCGACAAGATCCAGTTGGTAGGTGATGACCTGTTCGTAACGAATCCTAAAATCCTGCAACGTGGTATCAACGAAAAAGTAGGTAACTCGATCCTGATCAAATATAACCAGATCGGTACCTTGACTGAAACTTTAGATGCGATCTATCTTGCCAAAGAAAATGGTTACTCTACTGTGATTTCACACCGTTCAGGTGAAACTGAAGATTCAACCATTGCGGATCTTGCAGTAGGTACAGCAGCAGGTCAAATCAAAACCGGTTCACTTTGCCGTTCTGACCGTGTAGCGAAATATAATCAGTTACTTCGTATTGAAGAATTGACTAATGCTGCATATCGCGGTAAAGCTGAGTTTAAAGGTTTGAACTAAGCGACTTATGTCAATGTTAAATGTATTCGACTCGACTGCGAGTAAAGTACTGTTGGGCCTTGCGATCATTTTGATCGCAGGGTTTCAATATTTATACTGGTTTGGTGAAGGTGGTTATCATGATCATCAGCAGCTGACCCAGAAAATCCAGCAGCAAATGGAATTGAATGATGAGCTGAAAGAACGTAATCGCGTTCTGGCGGCAGAAGTCTACGATTTAAAGAATGGTATTGAAGCCATCGAAGAACATGCGCGTTTAGATCTTGGCCTGATTAAGCCACGTGAAACTTTTATTCAAATGAGCACGATCAGTACTCAATATAAACCCATCTATCTTAATCCAAATTCTAAAGTAGATCTGCGAACCAATGAGTCACCTGAGCCAACAAATACCCCGTAAATTATGGGTCATTCTTCCTGCTGCAGGTTCAGGTAGCCGTTTTTCTAAAACAGAACTCAAGCAATATCAGACGCTTCAACAACGAACTGTTCTTGAACATACCGTTGCACGTCTGAATCAATTGCCTTTGACTGGTTATGTATTGGCGATTGGTACACAGGACAATGTCGCAAAAACTCTGCCATTTTCCGATCTGGAAAAAGCACATTTTTGTTTGGGCGGCGCAGAGCGAGTGAATTCGGTGCTGAATGCATTAAATTATTTATCTGCAATGGCCTCTGAAGATGACTGGATCATGGTGCATGATGCGGCACGCCCTTGTGTCAGTCTGGATTGTCTTCAACAGTTGGTCAATACGGCAATTGCACAGGATCGGGCTGCGATTCTGGCGATTCCGGTACGAGATACACTTAAGCGTGTAGTCACCGGTTCTGATATTGAGGAAACGGTGGATCGCTCCATGCTCTGGCAGGCACAAACGCCGCAAATGGCCAAGCTGGGCACATTAAAACGGGCGATTGAACAGGCTTTGCAGGATGGTGCTAACATTACCGATGAAGCCAGCGCACTGGAACATATCGGTGAGCAGGTGAGTGTGGTGCAAGGACGTTCCGATAATATTAAAATTACCTATCCAGATGATCTGGAACTGGCCAAGCTGATTTTACAAGCTCAGGCTTAAAAATATATTCGATAAAATTTGAATAAAAGCAGAATAAATCTGGCTATAGCGATCTATTCCCTATAGCTTTCACTTATAATTTTGCCATCATTCTTTTTCACCTTTTGGCCAATGATACCTTCACAGCAGTATCGGTTTTTACGTCATTCTTTGCGTGATGGACGTAGTATTAACCCGCAAGATTCCTCCCGGTGGACCAAGTTGCACCTTGATCCCTGGTTGTTGTGCTTTCTGGTTCTCAATGCAATCCTGGGTTTGATGGTGGTGTATAGCGCGACCTCTGAAGACTCCGGGATGGTTGTTCGTCAGGCAATCAGTTTCGGGATTGGTTTTGTGCTGCTGTTTATCTGTGCGCAGATTCCACCGAAAGTCTATCAGGCGATCAGTCCCTACCTGTATGCCTTTGGCATATTCATGCTGCTCTTGGTGTTTGTGATTGGTGAAAAACGCCTGGGTGCAACGCGTTGGATTACTTTGCCTGGTATTGGGAGTATGCAACCGAGTGAGGTGATGAAATTTGCCATGCCTTTGATGATGGCCTGGTATTTTGCACGTAAGCCATTTCCTCCCAAATTTGTACATATTGTCGGTGCATTAATTTTACTGGCTATACCATTTGTTTTGGTTGCACTCCAACCTGACTTGAATATTGGTTTGGTGATTCCGGGTGTTTTTGTCTTGTTTTTAAGTGGGATGTCGTGGCGTCTGATTGTTGGTGCGGCCGCAGCACTGGCTGTAGCAGCACCGGTTTTATGGATGTTCGTACTACAAGAGTATCAAAAGAAACGTATCACCACGATGTTTGATCCGGAGTCGGATGCATTGGGTGCAGGCTGGAATATCATTCAGTCCAAAATCGCGATTGGTTCAGGTGGTTCCACAGGCAAAGGCTATACTGAGGGGACCCAATCGCATTTGGGTTATCTGCCCGAGCATCATACCGACTTTATTATGTCGACCTATGCCGAAGAATTCGGTTTTATTGGTGTGTTTCTGCTGTTCAGTTTATTTACTGCGATTATTATTCGTTGTTTGATGATTGGCTTAAACAGTTTTCATAATTTTGGACGTTTATATGCCGGAGCTATTGGACTGACCTTTTTCTTCTTTGTATTTTTAAACTCGGGCATGGTGAGTGGTATCTTACCGGTGACTGGAGACCCATTGCCGCTCATGAGTTATGGCGGAACGGCGGTGATCTCAATGCTCGCAGGTATGGGAATTGTGATGTCGATTCATACCCATCGATAAATTATTCTAAAAGTCGGATGTGTTCCGGTTTTACAAATATTGTTAAGACATGCGGGTAAAGAAAAGTATCTTCATTATATTCATGCTCAATGTGGAAATTGCTTCCAAATGCAGAGTGATATAACCATACAACAAAAAGCAGAAATGGATAAACGATATAAAGAAGCCCTCAATCGAGGGCCTCTTTAGTCTTAAAACTTAACTGAAAAACCAGGTGTAATAGCCCCAGATCATCAAAGGCCAAGCCAAAAATGGACTAAATAGCCATTTCCAGAACCAGTGGCGAGGTACGAAACCGACACCATGTACAAAGCCTCCAGAAATACCAATCATGATATACATCATGGCACTATGGCTATATTCACCGTTGGCATCCAGCATTGCAGAGGGATGAACCAATAACACTGCGGCGAGAGGAAAAGCCAGCAGGCAGGAAATCATCATCGCAAATTTGTTTGGTTTCTTGTCTACAACGGTTTTCTCAAGCGCAGCTTCGGTCATATTTTATTCCTCATCCAGGTCTTGGTGTTGTTCCATATAAATTGCAGCAATCACACTGGCAAAACACGCCATCAGTACACCCAGAATCCAGGCAAAATACCACATAATTTTGTCTCCTTAGTGCACAGCCTTAATACAGGCTGTGTGAATTGTCTTCAATATGTTTGTTGGTAATCACGCCCCACATCTTGTAATAACACCAAGTGGTATAGATCAGGATCAATGGAACAAAAATACAAGCTGCAACTGTCATGACAGTTAAGGTGTTTTTACTGGATACCGCATCCCACATCGTCAGACTGACAGTCGGATTTAAGCTGGATGGCATCAGGAACGGGAACAGGGCAAAACCGGCAGTCAAGATTGCACCGACGACTGCCAGAGAAGAACCCAGGAAGCTCAAGCCAGCCTTGTTTTTACCTGCAGCCAGTACAATGATTAATCCCCCTAGAATGCCGGCAATTGGAGCTGCCATTGTAATTGGATAAGTTGAATAGTTGTTCATCCAGCCCGGATTGGCATTGGTCAGTACTTCTTTTGCTAATGGGTTGGCAACACCATTGGTGTCAAAAGGCATCACCAGGCTATAACCCTGGATGTTTCCAAAATACAACCATGCACCCGCAGCAAGGAAAGTCGCCAAGTAGACCAGACCCATGATTTGTGTCGCTTTGGCAGAACGTTGACGCAGGTCGCCATCAGTACGCAGCATCAGCCATGCACCACCATGTGCGCATAACATCGATAAACTGACCAGACCACACACAATCGCAAATGGATTCAGCAGGGCAAAGAAACTTCCTGTGTAGGTAGAACGTACGGTTTCATCCAGGGTAAAAGGCACACCGAGGAACATATTACCAAACGCTACACCAAAGACTAATGCCGGAACTGCACCACCAATCGCCAAGCCCCAGTCCCAGGAAGTACGCCATTTGGTATTTTCCAGTTTAGAGCGGTAATCGAAGCCGACCGGACGTAAGAATAAGGCAAACAGTACCAGTAATAATGCCCAGTACATGCCAGAGAAGGCTGTTGCATAAACCATTGGCCAGGCAGCAAATAAAGCCCCCCCGGCAGTAATGAACCAGACCTGGTTACCATCCCAATGCGGGGCAATGGTATTGATTGCAGCACGGCGCTCGTTATCATTTTTGCCCACAAATGGCATGATCGCCATAGAGCCCATATCGAAGCCATCGGTGAGGGCGAAGCCAATCAGCAATACGCCGACCAGCACCCACCAAATTATTTTGAGTAATTCATATTCGATCATGCTTGAGTCTCCCCATTTGCCTTTTCTGCTGCAAGCTTTTCAAAGTGGTATTTACCGGTATGCAGGGAACTTGGACCAAGGCGTGAGAATTTGATCATCAGATACATCTCGATAATCAATAACACCGTGTAGAAGGCTGCCAATGCCAGGATTGAACCCCATACATCGCCAGTACTTAAGCTGGAGGCTGAAAGATGAGTTGGTAAGACTTCACCAATCGTCCAAGGCTGACGACCGACTTCTGCTACATACCAGCCAGTTTGTGCAGCCACCCAAGGTAAAGGCAGTGCAAATAAGGCAAATTTTAATAACCAAGGTTTGTTTTCAGCATTGCGTTTCGCAACCGCAAAGGTAGCCAGAACAAAGAGAAGCAGCATCAAGAAGCCAGAACCGACCATGGCACGGAAGGCCCAGAACAGACTTGGTACGTGTGGAATAGTGTCTTTAGCCGCTGCTTTGATTTGCTCATCAGAGGCATCAACAACATTTGGTGTGTATTTTTTCAGCAGCAAGCCATAACCGAGGTCTTTTTGTGATTCATCAAAAGCTGCTTTAAGCTCAGGTGATTTATCTCCTGCACGGAGCAGCTCTAACTGTTCATACGCCACCATACCGTTACGGATCCGCTGTTCGTGCTGAGCAATCAGATCTTTAATTCCAGTCACTTGTTCAGTGGTGGAGCGGGTTGCAATCAGACCCATCACATAAGGAATCTTGATCGCATAGTCAGTGGTTTGGGTTTCTGCATTTGGAATCCCAAATAAGGTGAATGCTGCTGGTGCAGGATGCGTATCCCATTCTGCTTCAATCGCCGCAAGTTTGGTTTTTTGGACATCGCCCAGCTCATAACCTGATTCATCACCCAGTAAAATCACTGAAAGTGTAGACGCAAGCCCGAAGATGGCTGCAATGGCAAAAGAACGGCGTGCAAACGGCAAGTCACGTTTTTTCAGCATGTAATAACTTGAAATGGCCAGTACAAAAATAGCACCTGTGACATAACCTGCAGACACTGTATGTACGAATTTTACCTGAGCAACCGGGTTAAAGATCAGTGCGGCAAAGTCCACCATTTCCATACGCATGGTTTCGTAGTTGAATACAGAACCAACCGGGTTTTGCATCCAGCCATTGGCGATCAGAATCCACAGCGCAGACATGTTCGAACCTAAAGCTACCAGCCAGGTAACTGCCAGATGTTGCACTTTGGACAGGCGATCCCAGCCAAAGAAGAACAAGCCAATAAAGGTCGATTCAAGGAAGAAGGCCATCAAACCTTCAATCGCCAGCGGTGCACCAAAAATATCACCGACATAATGCGAGTAATAAGCCCAGTTGGTTCCGAACTGGAACTCCATGGTCAGGCCTGTGGTTACCCCTAAGGCAAAGTTAATACCAAACAGTTTTCCCCAGAACTTGGTCATGTCTTTATAGATTTCTTTGCCGGAAATCACATAGGTGGTTTCCATAATGGCAAGCAGAAAAGCCAGGCCTAAAGTCAGTGGAACAAAAATAAAGTGATACATCGCGGTCATGGCGAACTGGAACCGCGAGAGATCGACCACGCTTTCAGAAATCATCAACGTGTCTCCTGGATTTGGGAAGGATTGCCGGCGATACGCTCGGCGACTTGGTTATCAAAATTTTTAGGAATCGTAGGCGCATCAAACCAGATATTTTTAATGATCATCAGTAAAATAACCTTGATAATTAAAATAGCGGTTATTTCTCTAACCACTCTCTGGTTTAGATTTTTGGGAACTAAGCTCATTCGACTAAGCCTGTCTGTGACTTGTTGTATATTATTAATCTATTGTAACTAAAAAATAAATAGACGATACAATTTAAATAAATATATATTTTTAAATGTATGATAATAAAAGGTATATATTTTTATTAGTTAAAATTTATTCTAAATATTTTTTATTATTTTATGTAATTTTATTGTTTTTTTAAATCCGACTAAAATGCTTATATTTATATATTTGAATGTAGATTGTTTTAGTTGGATTAATGCTTTTTAATCTGATTAAAATGCTTGGTTTTAAAATAAAGAATAAAATTAATCAAACTATTTTGGTTGGTTTTATAAGGGTTGAATATCAGTGTCACAATCTTTCTCATCATTTTATATTGATAAAAAACACGCCAAAAAAAGAACATGCTGGAAACATGTTCTTTTTAAGCTTGGTGAGGGTGGCTAGACTTAGAAGTCGTAACGCATGCCTAGAGATAGACCAGTTGCATCTTCACCGCGTGTACCACCTACGTTATTTGTACGTGCTTGTGCCCATGGTGTAACATTTGAATTTTCATCATTTAGGACAGTTGCCAGGTTTGCATATACACGTACTGTTTTGTCTAAACGATGTTCTACACCCAGTGCCAATAATGTTGCATTCGCATCATCTGCATCTACATCACGATGGAACACTTGACCACGTAGATAGGTTTTTGGTGCAAATTTATAATCAGCTGCTACACCAAAAACATGTGTATCTTGTTTTGAAATCAATTTATCTAAATCGCTACCTTCGGCTGCCGCCAAGTCTGCTGCAGTACCTTGTTCATTAAATGTAGTGTATTGGTATAAAGCACCTAAATTAAATTCTGGTGTAATTTTGTAGGCTGCTGCGATACGGAAGCCATCACGTTCATTTTTTGAAGCTTCTTCTTCATAGTGTTCGTAAGCTGTAGCAAAATCAATAGCACCTTCTTTATAAGTTAAAGCAAGATCATATGCTTTATCTTTGTCTTTTGCGCCATCTTTAGATGCATCTGGGCTATTTGCTTCATGAAGTGACATTGCACCTAATACATTGAAACCACCGCCAAATTTTGGAGATTTATATTCAATGGTGTTGGCATTACGTTCATCAAAGCGCTGTTCACTCACACGTGTGACGTTACGAAGGTCGCCAACTTGGTCACCAAAGAAATTCACTGGACCACGCGCGACTTTAAACGGGCTGTCAAAGCGACCTACACGTGCTTGACCAAAGTCACCTTTTAAACCGACAAAGGTATCGCGAGTTGCGAAGTCAACACCACTATTATTAGCAGATCCACTAGCAAAGTTAATTTCTTGTTCAATTTGACCAAAAACAGTCATGCCATTTTCTAATTTTTGTTCAGCTTTAAAGCCTAGGCGTGAAGAGTTTGAAGAAAGACCTACTTCGTTATAATCCTGGCCATCATCCAGATAATCTAAAGAAACGTGTGCACGACCATAAATTTTAACGTCAGCAGCAGCTGCCATGACTGGTGTTAAAATTGTTGCCCCAATTGCTAATGCAGATAACGTTTTTTTCATGTGTTGCTCCAATAAAGACTTTTTATTCATCGTCTTAAAACAAGTTTCAGTCATGTGTTAAAACATGTACCGCTCTATTGGTGCCAAGTATCGATTACAAATAAGACAGTAAGATTAAGGAAATATTTCAAATCTGTTAAATGTTGTATTTTGTAAGTTTTGTAATATTACACATTCAATTTTTTGTATTTAAAGATAATTTGGTTGCTATTATCTTAATGATTCGCTTTTTTTTCTAAAGTTTTATGCTTTAAGTAGAATAAAAAAATGGAGCCGAAGCTCCATTTTTTTTATTCAGTTAAACTTAAAGTGCAGCTTTGATTTTTTCAGCCAGCGCTTTAATTTTTTCCTGATCACCCATCTGGGCAGCATGTTTACCCAAGTTGTGCAGAGAAGTCGGCACTAGATGAAAATGAATATGCGGTACAGTCTGGCCAGCAGCAGCACCTGATAATTGCATCAGGACAATGCCGTCAACGCCCAAACCTTTTTCAATTGCTTTCGCAACCTTCTGTACAATTTGAATCGTATAGGCCGCAGCTTCAGGATCTAGATCCAGTAAAGTGATGGCTGGTGCTTTCGGAACGACCAGAGTATGACCATCTGCTTGCGGCATGATGTCCATAAATGCAAGAACCTGGTCATCTTCATACACTTTAATCGCAGGAAGTTCACCGCGTAGAATTCGTGCAAAAATATTCTGATCATCATAAGTCATAAGTACATTCCTTGAGCGTTATTGAATTGAATTATTTACAGTTCAATTCTTTCTGACGATCTTTGATCACGTCAAGACGCTGTTGCTCTTTTTCCGAGAATTTTGGCTTGGTTGTATAGCAATTGTCATTGCCGAACTTCGCTTTTGCTTCTGGATCTTTAAAACAGAATCCTTTAGACGCATAAATCACGTCATGATCATTTTTCAATTTTTTGCATTCCTGTTCAGATGCAAGAACCGATGTTGAAGCCCCGAACAAAGTTGCTAAGCCAATTAATGCTGCAACAGAAAATTTCTTCATGCGAGTTTCCTCTGGGTTATCCACTATATGTGCCTGCCTACTAGTCACAATATGAGGTTTTGTTATCATTATTCAATGGCGAGATATTACTCGATGGTAATATTACTCCATGATTCATACATTTTCACGGCACTGGAAAAATCACTGTTTTTATCCGATAGATCACTGGCCGCCTGAATTAGATTCTGGGTTAATGATAGCACAGGCGCAGACAGTTTAGCCTCACGCGCCAGATCGATTGCGATGCCGGTATCTTTGGCCAAGAGTGGCAGGGCAAAGGTTACAGGAAAACTGCGATTTAAAATACGCTGTGGTAATACGGTTTCGGTCACCATGCTTTTACCACTTGAAGCATTAATACAATCCAGTGCTTCATTCAGGTTGACTCCATGTGCTTTCAGCGTAGTAAAGCCTTCTGCGACCGCACACAGGTTTACAGCCATTAACATATTATTCACGGCTTTCACTGCAAAACCTGCGCCAGATTCACCAACATGCTTAATCAGTGTGCCAAAAGCCTGCATCGCAGGAAGGGCTTTTTCAAAACCTTGGACATCGCCGCCTACCATCACTGTCAAGGTGCCATTTTCAGCACCAATGGTTTGACCGCTGACCGGTGCATCCAGAAAGATAGCACCACGTTCAGCCAGTTGTGCTGCCAGTGTTTGCGCGGAATCCGGTACACCACTGGTACAGTCGACCCAGACTGAGCCGGATTTAAGCGACAAATTTTCCAGAAGTTGTGCTACATCGGCACTGGTCGGCAAACATGAAAAGATAATATCTGCCTGAACGGCCTGTTCTAGCGTAACGGCTTGGGTGCCATATTCAGCAGCATGTTGCTCTGCTTTGTCAAAATTGCGGTTCCAGACATAGACGGTATCAAACTGCTTGGGTAAATGTGCTGCCATACGATAACCCATGGCACCTAAGCCGATAAATGCTACTGACTGAATCATGCTGTATCCTCTGAATATGTAAATAAATTTTAATGTTTTTTGGCGATGCTGACGCAGATGCGCTAAGCATCAAGACGTGTAGAGCGCTGCGCCAGCCAGGTCGTCATTTTGGGCCAGAACGTATTGGCTGTTTTCTGGTTGGACATCAGGCCCAGATGACCACCCGGAATCAGAGTAAACGTCTTATCCTGGCTACTTGTCAATTCTATCAAAGGCTTAGCTGACTGTTCTGTGACAATCTGATCGGTTTGGCCGGCACCGACCAACAGCGAGCAGCTGATATTCTTAAGGTCAACAGTACGACCATTTAAGGTGATTGAACCTTGTTTTAAAGGATTTTGCAGCCACAGATGTAAGACCATGTCCTGATTAATCCCGCCCGGATAATCAATCATCTTATTCAGAAAATTTCCCATGGTGGCATGTTCATAGACATTTTCGACATGATCCAGATTCAGCAAAAACTGCTTCTGGCTTTTCAGCCAGCCGATCGGATCCAGTAACTTAAAGCCCAAGGCATTTACAATGCCGGGCGTATGAATATATTGCTTTGGAATATGACCCTGATGAATGGCCTGTTGCAGATTTTTATTTTTAGAAATCAGTTTATTGGTGGTCGAAAACAGTTTGCCGACCCGTCCTGATGCATAACTGTCGATTGGGCTGCCAACGACCATCAAATTTTTGACATGTTCAGGCGAATGCAAGGCGGTATAAAGCGTGACAAATACCCCAGCCATACTCCAGCCGTGTAGGGAAATGAACTGACTGTCCGAATGCTTGCAGATGGTTTCAATAGATTGAGGAATGGCTGCATCAATAAAAGACAAAAAGTTTAAATGACGATGTCTAAAGTTAAAACGTTTCCATTCCACCAGATAGACATCAAAACCGCTATGCTGAAAATGCTTGACCAGCGAACGATAGGGATACAGATCATAGATATCCATATTGATGGCGAGAGGGGCGACAAATACCAATGGCTCCTTGTATTTCTTCTCGGGTGAGGCGTAATAGCGAATCTTGCAAAACTCGGTGCTGGCAATATATTCAAAAGGCGTTTTTTGCGACAGAATCAGAGAGGAGGCATTAAACATCCGGGCACTGAAATGTTTCAATTTTTTTTGCTGGCGCTGAAAGTTTTGTTTTAACTGAATCATGTAAATAAAATATCCGTATCCGGGGAAGGATTGATCGAAGTCTAAGCAATAATTGCTTATTATGCCTTGACCTGAAATAGCATAGGCGCTCAAAATGTTGGCAATTTTTTACAAAAGGCAGCCTTAGGGCTGAGGTAGAGCGATGAGCCAGCAAGACGATATTTCATATCAATTAGAAACTTTAGCCATCCGTACAGGTCATACCCGTAGCTTTGAGGGTGAGCATGCTGAACCCATTTTTCTAACATCGTCATTTGTTTATGAAAATGCCGCCGAAGCTGCTGCGAAATTTTCAGGTCAGGAACCGGGCAATATCTATTCTCGCTTTACCAACCCAACCGTTGCCATGTTTGAAAAACGTCTGGCGGCACTCGAAGGTGCAGAGCGCGCCGTTGCTACCAGTTCAGGTATGGCTGCCATTATGGCAGTGACCATGGCTTTTTTGAAAGCAGGTGATCACGTCATCTGCTCACGTGCAGTCTTTGGTTCGACTGTTTCGCTATTTGAAAAATATGTCGCAAAATTTGGGGTTAGTGTCGATTTTGTAGATTTGACCGATCTTGATGCATGGAAAAATGCCATCCAGCCTGAAACCAAATTACTGTTTGTTGAATCTCCATCAAACCCGCTTGCAGAAGTGGCTGACATTCAGGCATTGGCTGATATTGCCCATGCCAATGATGCTTTACTGGCAATCGACAATAGCTTCTGTACACCAGTGTTACAACAACCCCTCAAATTTGGTGCAGACCTGGTGGTGTATTCTGCGACTAAATATCTGGATGGTCAGGGCCGTGCCTTAGGTGGAGCTGTGGTTGGAAACCATAAACTGCTGGAAGAAATCTTTGGTTATGTGCGTACCACAGGTCCTTCAATGAGTCCGTTTAATGCATGGGTATTCCTGAAAGGCTTGGAAACGTTACGTTTACGTATGCGTGAGCATTCAGCAAGTGCGCAGCAACTGGCTGAATTTCTGGATCAGCATCCAAAGGTAGAGAAGGTTTATTATGCCGGTCTGCCTGCGCATATCGGTCATGCGCTGGCAGTGAAACAGCAGACGGGTTTTGGTGGCATTGTGTCTTTTGAGGTGAAAGGCGGTCGTGAAGCCGCTTGGACAGTCATTGACAATACCCGGTTTATCTCGATCACCGGTAACCTGGGGGATGCGAAATCAACCATTACCCATCCGGCAACCACCACACACGGTAAATTATCGCCTGAAGCCAAAGAAGCAGCAGGTATTCGCGAAGGTTTAATTCGTGTTTCTGTTGGTTTAGAAGAGATTGGTGATATTATTCGTGATATTACTCGTGGTTTAGATCTTATCTAATTTTATAAATTTATGTTCGGAGATATTTATGAACATTAATATGTTGATGCAGCAAGCTCAGCGCATGCAAAAAGAAGTTGAAAACAATGTAAAAAAAGCCAAAGAAGAGCTGGCACAAACTGAAGTGCATGCCGAAGCGGGCGGTGGTTTGGTCAAAGTCACCATGACTTGCCGCAATGTGGTGAAGCGTATCGAAATCAACCCTGAATTACTTCAGGATGATCCAGACATGATCGAAGATCTGATTGCTGCTGCAATGAATGATGCTGCGCGTCAGGCAGAATTGGTCTCTGATGAAAGAATGAAAGCAGCAAACTCGGGTATGGGTTTACCACCGGGTCTGGCAGGTATGTTCTAAGGAAGAATGCGCAATGTTTAGTGATCGTTTTGATCAACTGGTTCAAGCATTACGCATTTTGCCAAGCGTTGGGCCGAAATCGGCTCAACGTATGGCATTGCATATGATCATGAAAAATCGTGAAGGTGCAATTGGTCTGGCGCATGCGTTGACTGAGGCGACCAACTACATTCATGAATGCTCAGTCTGTCATTCATTGACTGAAGATGAAGTGTGCAATATCTGTACGTCGCTAGATCGTGATGATGAATTGCTCTGTGTGGTGGAATCACCTGCAGATGTTATGGCGATTGAGCAAAGTGGCAGCTTTAGAGGGAAATACCATGTACTGGGCGGGCATTTGTCACCGCTCGATGGGATTGGTCCTGAAGAAATTGGCATTCCGTATTTGTTGCACCGTTTGGCCAATGGTCAGGTGAAGGAAGTCATTCTCGCTACTAATGCGACGGTAGAAGGTCAGGCCACGGCACATTATCTGGTGGAAGCCAGCAAGCATTTGCCGATCCAGATGACTCGAATTGCCCAAGGTGTACCACAGGGTGGTGAACTGGAATATGTCGATAGTCATACCTTGAGTCAGGCCGTACATAACCGGATGCGCATGAAGTAAGATAGACTTAAAAATCTTGTTAGTTTTAATATAAAAAAGATATTATTTAAAATCCAGAGCCTAATAAATAAGGGGTATTTTTGCTAGATAGAGCAGAATTAGCGTTATTTTTTATACAAAAATTCTATAGATCAGTTAATATGGATCTATCGAGAATCTAATTTTAGACTCAGTCTTTATGTTTCAATTTATTCAACATCAAAACGATTTATACCCTGTGCTGAACCTGATGGATCAGAGTTCTGTTTACGGGCTGGATACCGAATTTATCAAGGTCGATACTTTGTGGCCGAAACTGGGTGTGTTTCAGATCAATGTAGACAACAAGGTCTATTTGCTGGATGGAACCACCCTGGATCTGACTGAGTTCTTCAATAAAGTTTTTAACGCCCAGCAGAATATTTTTCATGCTTGTAGCGAAGATATAGATCTGCTTTATCACTATACCCAAAAGAAATCACTGACCAATGTGTTTGATACCCAGGTCGGTATGTCTTTTCTGGGGCATGGTCTGCAAGTCAGCTATCAGAATGCGCTCAAACAGATGCTGGAAGTCGATATCGAAAAAGACCAGACCCGTTCTAACTGGCTGGCACGTCCTTTAAGTTCAGAACAATTACTTTATGCGGCCAATGATGTGCATTATCTGGTCAAGCTGTCTGACAAAATCAAACAAGAGCTGGATACGAAATACCTACTGGATTTTGCCTTGCAAGACTGTCGTTTCTTGACTCAGGAAATTGGTGAAGATACACCAACGGCCTTGTTATATCAGGATGTGGGGAATTATCGCCATTCACGCCGTCAGCTGATGCAATTACAGCAATTGATGGTCTGGCGCGATCAGATTGCCAAAGCACTGAATCAGCCACGTAGTTTTATCTTAAAGAATGTCAGTATGATTGATCTGGTCGAGAAGTTCCCGCGCAATAACTTCCAGTTGAGTCAAGTCAAAGATATCCGTTCAAATGTGGTTCGTGAACATGGTAAAACTATTTTAGATTTATTGAAATTCTTGCCGGAACCGGAAAGCTGGCCGTTACGTCTGGCGCGTCCAATCCGTCATTCCTCCAAAGATATCGGCGAAAAGATCGATAACATCATTCAAAATGTAGTCGATGAAACTTCAATTCCAAAAGAAGTGCTGATGCGTAAAAAATGGCTGAATGCCTTGTATCAGCATGTGGTCTTTCAGAAGGATGAGCAGGATCTGCCGGATTATCTGCTGGGCTGGCGCTATGAACTGTTAACCCAGCCACTGATTCAGGTGCTGCATCAAGATGAATCTTATTTATCGACCCAGATGAAAGTCAGCGAGTGATCGCTTGCAGGATTGGTTAAAGATAGAGCAATTATACAAAATCACGACTGATGCATGAGACGTGGCTAATGTTTCTGTCTTTTTTTTGATGTATCCTTGCGGATGTTTTTCCAGAAAAGTCGTTTGAAACATGCAAGTGTCTATCTACAAATCCAGCAAAAAAAGTGAAATGTATCTGTATGTGGCGCGTCCTGCGGATGAAAGCGAAGCTGAAACATTCGAGCCACTCAGCGTATTGTCTGAGCCCGTACAAGCCGCATTTGGACGTGCGACTTTTGTCATGCATCTTGAACTGAGCGAATCGCGTAAACTGGCACGTGCCAATGTATTGCATGTGATGGATTCTATTGCTACACGTGGTTTCTTTTTGCAAATGCCGCCAGAAGGCTTGATTGATCCGAATGCAGTCGCTCCAGAAGGATTGCGTGGCGCTTAATGTTAATTCAGGAGTTGTGAAATGAATGGTTATGTTGCTGTCTTAGACTCAATTCCTGAACAGAGCATTGCTGTTGCGGTTTATCTGCTGGGCAGCCTGATTGCTTTATGGTGCTGGTATGGCGTAACCAGGCGCCTGCCTAAGCCACTGGGTGGTTTTTTGTGGATTTTAGGCTTTGCCATTCTATTGACACCGACGGTATCCGAGGGGCCGAATGCCTCTATCGCACCTGCAATCTTTGGCTTGCTGTTTGGTGTGTTGACCAAACAGCAAGCTCTGATTTGGATTAATGCGTCACTTATTTTATTTGTCATTGGGATTGGATCTGTGATTGGCTATTGCTGGTCGACCTATGTGTCGAACAAGGGCAATCTTCGTGTTCACAAGAAAAGTTCACCGTTGTAAGTAAAAAAATAAGGTTAAATCATGTCTGCTGATCATCAACAATTTTCAGGTACAGCTCAGTACATTGCGACTGACAGTTTAAAGTTGGCGGTTAAAGCTGCCCGTAGTTTACAAAAGCCGTTATTGGTCAAAGGTGAGCCTGGTACAGGGAAAACTTTATTGGCTGAGCAGGTAGCAGAAAGCCTGGGCCTAAAACTGATCACCTGGCATATCAAGTCCACCACCAAAGCACAGCAAGGCCTGTATGAATACGATGCGGTGTCGCGCCTGCGTGATAGTCAGCTTGGTGATGACCGTGTCTATGACATCAAGAACTACATCAAGCCGGGTAAACTGTGGGAAGCATTTACCAGCGAAGAACGTTGTGTCTTGCTGATTGATGAAATTGATAAGGCAGACATCGAGTTTCCGAATGACTTGCTACATGAACTCGATAAAATGTCGTTCTATGTGTACGAGACCGGGGAAACCATTACCGCAACCCAGCGTCCAATCGTCATCATTACCTCAAATAATGAAAAAGAATTGCCCGATGCATTCCTGCGCCGTTGTTTCTTCCACTATATCGAATTTCCGGATGAAGCGACCATGCGCGAAATCATCGATGTACATTTCGAGAATATCTCTGCCACATTGGTCAATGAAGCCTTGCAGGTTTTCTTTAAATTGCGCCAGATTCCGGGCTTAAAGAAACCCCCATCAACGTCTGAGCTGATTGACTGGCTCAGCCTGCTTATGGCTGACGACATGCCGGAAGATATTTTGCGCAATACCGATAAATCCAAAGCGATTCCACCCTTGTACGGCGCCTTGATCAAAAATGAGCAAGATGTACAGTTGCTTGAACGTCTAGCCTTTATGTCACGTCGTTAAGGGAGAAACACGCATGTTTGTGCGACTGTTTTATACCTTACGCAAATATGGCGTACCGGTCTCAACCCGTGAGCTGATCGATTTGAATCAGGCGGTTGCGGCTGGACTGGTCTTTGCCGATCAGGATGAGTTCTATCAGCTGGCCAAAACTGTAATGGTTAAGGATGAGCGCTATTTCGACAAATTCGATCGCGCCATGAAAGACTATTTTGATGGTATTCAGAGCTTTGATATTGATGAACTGCTGAATCAGGTGCATAAGCTGCCCAAAGACTGGTTCGATCTTGAACTGCTTGAAAAGCATTTGACTCCTGAACAGCGCGAAGAGCTGAAAAAAGCCGGATCATTAGAAGAACTGATGAAAATGCTGGAAGAGCGCTTGCGCGAACAGCATAAAAAACATCAGGGTGGCAACAAGATGATTGGTACCGGCGGCACTTCGCCTTTCGGTGCTTATGGCGATCATCCGGAAGGGGTGCGTATTGGTGGACCGGGACGGAAACGCTCTGCGGTAAAAGTCTGGGAGCAGCGTCAATATCGCAACCTCGATGATGAGCAGATTCTGGGAAGTCGCCAGATGCAAATGGCACTGCGCCGTTTGCGTAAATTCGCGCGTCAAGGAGCAGCCGAAGAGCTGGATATCGATGGCACGATTCGTGAAACCGCCAAGCAGGGTATTTTAGACGTACAGCTGGTGCCTGAACGCCGTAACCGCATTAAAGTCTTGATGCTGTTTGATGTCGGCGGTTCGATGGACTCGCATATTGCCCAGTGTGAAAAGCTGTTTAGCGCAGCCAAAACCGAATTTAAAACCCTGGACTATTTTTATTTCCATAACTGCCTGTATGACTATGTCTGGAAAGACAATATCCGCCGTTCCAGCTCGCGCATGAATACCTGGGATTTATTCAATACCTATGGCCGTGATTACCGGGTGATTGTGGTTGGTGATGCCAGTATGGCGCCTTATGAAATCACCTCGGTCGGTGGTTCGGTTGAATATATGAATGATGAAGCAGGACAGGTCTGGTTGCAGCGTCTACGTCAGCATTTTGATAAAACCGCATGGCTCAATCCCGAAGAAGAAAATTATTGGCATTACACGCATAGCATTGGTTTGATTAAGCAAATCTTTGAGAACCATATGTTTCCAATGACCTTAAAAGGCATAGAGGATATGACCAAATATTTGGCACGTTAATTCCATTTTTCTATCAGTGACTTTATCTATTGTTATTAGTGCTTTAATGAAAATCGCTTTAAGATGAAGTCACAATTTCTATTTTAAATCCAGTTTTCAGGGATCGCTATGGATCATCAAATTAATGGTATTGCATTACCGAATGAAGCAGGTTTCTTTGGTAATTATGGCGGTCAGTTCATTCCGCCTGATCTTAAACAGGCGATGGATGATATTAATGTTGCATATCAGGAAATTCGCCATACTCCGGAATTTCAAAACGAGCTGAAAGACTTGTTTGCCCACTATGTCGGTCGCCCGAGTCCACTATTTCATGCCAAACGTCTGTCTGAAAAATTGGGCGGCGCACAGATTTACTTAAAACGTGAAGATCTGAACCATACCGGTGCACACAAGATCAATCACTGTCTCGGTGAAGCTTTGCTGGCCAAATACATGGGCAAAACCAAAGTCATTGCAGAAACGGGTGCGGGGCAGCATGGAGTAGCATTGGCAACGGCCTGTGCCTTGGTTGGTATTCCCTGTGAAATTCATATGGGCCAGGTGGATATCGAAAAAGAACATCCAAATGTCGTGAAAATGAAGATTCTGGGTGCTAAGCTGATTTCCGTTACGCGTGGAACGGCAACGTTGAAAGATGCAGTTGACAGTGCCTTCGAAGAATATTTAAAAGATCCAAAAAACTTTATCTATGCGATTGGTTCAGTGGTCGGTCCACATCCATTTCCAATGATGGTGCGTGATTTCCAGTCCATTATTGGTGATGAAATCAAGGTTCAAACCAATGAGCGTTTTGGTGCAAATCCTGACTATGTCGTTGCCTGTGTGGGTGGTGGTTCAAATGCAGTGGGGGCATTCACGGCATTTTTGAATGAACCAGATGTGAAATTGGTCGGTGTAGAGCCGGCAGGTCATGGTTTGGACACTGATATGCATTCGGCGACTTTAACTTTGGGTAAACCAAGTCAATTACATGGTATGGCCTGTTATGTTCTGGAAGATGAACAGGGCGAACCTTTGCCGGTTCATTCGATCGCATCAGGTCTGGATTATCCAGGGGTGGGTCCGCAGCATAGTTTGCTTAAAGACTTAGGTCGGGTTGAATACACCACAGCGACCGATCAGGAATGTCTGGATGCTTTCATGACCTTGTCACGTGTCGAAGGTATTGTGCCGGCATTAGAAAGTTCACATGCAGTCGCTTGGGCGATTCGTGAGGCGGGTAAGTTGCCAAAAGAAGTCAAAATCGTGGTCAATCTTTCTGGGCGTGGTGATAAAGACTCAGATTATGTGGCAGAGAAGCTGGGTTTAAATTAAGTTCGCTGACAATATTGATATAAAAATCCCGGTCATGTACCGGGATTTTTTATAGGTGAAATCTGCGTCTTTGTCATGACTTTATTATTTAAATTAAGGGCCTTTAAACTTGATTTTTGCCATGTTTCAGATCTTTTAAAAACACTAAACTGCTTTTAACCTGAAATATATTGCTGTAATTGATCAATCAGTTTGCGTTGGTCATCCATTGCTGCTTTGACCAAATCTCCGATTGAAATCAGACCAAGCAGTTTTTCATCTTCTACCACTGGCAGATGCCGTAGATGGCGCTCAGTCATTAAGGCTAAACAGTCTTCTACAGTCGTCGAGGTATTTACGGTAATCACTTTAGAGGTCATGATTTCATTGACTGTGGTATCGAAAGAGGTTCTTTGCATCAGGGCGATTTTACGGGTGTAATCCCGCTCCGACAAAATCCCTACCACGTTATCTTCATGCGTTACCACAAGTGCCCCGATTCCTTTATCAGCCATCAAGGTGATGGCCTCTAAAACAGTAGAATCTGGACGGATGGTATAAATAGCTTGATGCATTTTTTCATTCAGCACCTGTGCCACATTGGTCATGCTTCATCATCCTTACTGGTCAATTTATTATTAATCCTAGAGTATGCCTTCAACCTGAACATCTCTAAGTGTTTAGGTTTTAGTCTTTATAAATAGCATGTTATTTACGCAATGTGCAGTCTTTGTTGTGAAAAAAATAGATGACGCATCTGTGCAGTGCTCAGTTTAAGTCTGGTGCCATTGGTATTGCACAGGGCTGGGGTGACATTCAGGCGCGACAAGGTCGGCAATAATGCATTTTCAAAATCTTCAGAATTGATTTTACGCGGAGCATAATCAGGCCAATGTTGCTGGGCATAATTTTTGGCATCGAGAGGATTTAGCCAAAACGGGAAAATACAGTCTTCCTGATCACGCATCATTGCCCAGCCTTTATGATATGCGCCCCATAGCTCGCCACAATTCCTTAAAGATTTCAGCATGGTGATCTTGAAAAGGGATTCTTTACAGATCGGATCAATTTGAATAATTTTTCGTGGTTTCATTAGAATAAAGTGCTATTGGATGTCAGACCCTATTCTAGGAACTTTATAAGTAATTACTGTTTCAGCTTTGCAAGGATTGGTAAGAAAATATGTATTTATTGCTATTTATCGAAAAAAAGGGCTGAAAAAAACGCCACCTAGGTGACGTTTCATTATGCTTGCAGGGTGGCCATGTTCTGCCAGTACTGCGCTTTGAGTGAATCCCGTTCTACACGGAAACCTTGATAATAAAGTTCTGCTAAAAAAAGTGCTGCTTTACCATGACCTGCACGAGCTGCATCTTCAAGCTGTTTTACCGCATCCACAAAGTTCATTTGGGATTGGATGGTATTCACGGCATCTGCATACAGATGTTCCAGATCGTGTTGAGAGAGTTGTTGTATCATATAAAAACTCCTTAATTTTAATTATGATTACAGGACAGACTAATCAGTCTAAATACAAATATAACTTAGTATTGTTAAACTAATATTACAAAATAATGGAAAAGTCAACCATTCGATTTTATTCGTTTACTTTAGTTATAGTTTACATGACTAAACTATACACACTTATAAATATTATTAAGATAAATTGTAAATAGAGATCAAACAATAAGGAGAAAGCCATGATGACAAGAACTTTAGATGGTGTAAATTTTGATATGCCACCAACTGCTGGGCAAATCCTTGAACTTGCACATTTGCATCGCAAGAAACTGGATGACGCTATATTTAGTAAATATACGCATCTAGGTAATTATGGACTGGCACAACGTAAAGAGGTGTATGACTTTACCCGTGCTCTGGACGTCAATCAGCGTGAGCAGTTCTATAAACTCTATAATGGCGAGTTGGTTCGAATTGCAGATGAAGATCGCCTGCATCCCCCTGAAGCAGAAGCGGGGTTAAGTAAATTTGCTGTTGCACTGGTATTGGTGATTGTAGCATTGGTGCTCTATTCCACTATTCTGAGCAGAATGATGAGCTAATCCGCAGAGTCGTGGATTTTAGCCCTGCTAAATATGGCGCTACTGACTTGAACTTATATAAGCCTAACCATACACTACCTTTAACTTGAGGTAGTGTATGTCTATAGATACAGAAAAGTTAATTCAATGGTTCAGCAGAATCAAGCTGGAACAGATTTATAATATTGTTGTCATTTTTATGGTTGTGGTAATTTTATTTTTAGCCGCATTGGCTCTCTATCGTCCGCTTAACATCTCTCAAATCACCCAGATTCGGCAACTTTCTGAACAGCAAAATTTGCCCCAAACTCAGGATCTGGCACTGGCTCTGTTAGAGCAGCAGCACATCCGTCGTGGGCAGTATCTTAAATTGATGCAGGCCTATCAGCAGGAGTCTCTGCGGGCGCGTCAGCTGCCACCGCTCTCGGTGGAGATGCCTTAGGCACAGGGTTTGCTGGCAAATTGAAATTGGCATCCATTAAATTCTGCTCCAAGCGCATTTTCAAGGCATCTTTATCCAGTTCTTTATTGACCACGACCAGCGTTAGGCGGTCTGGATGTAAATGTTTGCGTATTGCATTTTGCACATCCTTTGCGCTAATTCTGGCCAGACGTTCCGGATAACTAGATAAATAATCATTTTGCTCACTATAAAAGCCCATATTGCCTAACTGGGCATTAATGGTGGCATTGCTGCTGTAATTGTTAGGGAAGGCGCGCAGCATGCCTGCTTTGGTTTCTTCCAGACGTTGAGTGTCAATCGGTTGGCTGACAAAATTGATAAATGCCTGATGTGCAACCTGAATACTTTCTAGTAGCTGATCCTGCCGTGTAGAATATTTAAAGCTGAATACTCCGGGTGCCTGACTAAAGCTGAATGAGCTATAAGCGCCGTAGCTAAAACCACGTTTGACCCGCAGTTCCTGCATCAGTACTGCATTAAATCCACTCCCGCCAAACATGCGGTTGGCGACTTCTAGGGCCAGTCGATCTTCAGTAAAGCGTGATGGCCCTATATGTCCAAAAGTGATATGCGCCTGAGACGAGTTATAGGGTAAATGCACCACTTCAAAACCAGATTTAATTTCAGGCTGTGGTAATGCAGCTGCTTTTTGACCTTGAGTTAAATTGCCGGCAATCCGTTCTGACAGTTCCAGCGCCTGTTTGGGGCTGAGTTTACCGGTAATAGCAATATTCATATTTTGCGCCACCAGAAACTGATCACGGAATTGTTTTAATAATTCGGCATTAATTTTCTTGGTACTGCCTTGGGTGCCACTGATTGGTTCTGCATAAGGATGCTGACCATATAGAGTACGATAAAAACGAATATCCATCAGCCGGCTTGGATTTTCCTGTAATTGCTTTTGTCCCACTTGGGTATTGCTTAAAGCCAGATTAATACTGGCGGGTTTAAATGACGCATTCTTTAGAACTTCCATCATCATTCCGAGTGCCGGTTCCAATTTATTTGGATCTGAAAGCGTACGCAGCCGAACCACAAACATGTCTCGATAGGCCTGTACGCTAAATTGTGCGCCGGCTTGGTCAAAAATTGCCGCCACCTGATTCGCACTATATCTGTCTGTGCCTTCACGCATCAGCCTGGCTGCCATGCTGGACAGGCCATAGAGTCCTTTAGTAATTTCTTGATCACGCGCCGAGCCGGCATTAAAGGTCAGCTGGATATCCACCATTGGAAGATCTTGGGTTTCAACAAATAGCGTACGTACCTGATAGCGATTGTTCAGGTCGTGAATATACGGTGCCTGAAATTCACGCTGCGGATTGAGATTTTTCAGGCTTTGCAACAGAGGGATAGACTGTAACTGACTCGGATTATCGTTTTGATCGGGTTGAGGGTCCAGATAATTTTCTGCATGAACAGCAGAAGCAAAACTTAAAATAAAAATAAGTAAAAAAGGGCGAAGATGATGACGCATTGCAATCCCCATTATTGGGCTTTTTGTTCAGGTGAGAGATAAAGTGTGCTGAGATTGTCTCGGACGAAATAGGCATTGGCGACACGCTGGATATCCTGAACGCTGACACTTTCAAAATGCTTGGGTAGTTGATCCATCAGCCGATAACTCAGTCCATTGACTTCCAGATTGCCAATCATTTTGGCCTGGCCGGCAATATCATCCTGACTATAAATCAAACTGGAGATAAAGCGGGTACTGATACGATCTACTTCCTGTTGGGTCATGGCGGTGGTTTTGAGTACATCCACTTCATCCTGAATCGCTTGTTGTGCCTCTTGCAAAGATACGCCTGGCGCAGGTAAGGCAGAAATGCCAAACAGGCTGTCACCACGATTATAAGGATCATAAGAAACGCTGACAGAGGTCAGAATTTTACGATCACGCACCAGACGGTCTTGCAGGCGTGAAGAAATGCCGCTGTCCAAAAGGCTACGAATAATGGTCAAGGCATACGCATCTTGGGGGTTTTTGGCAGTGCCGAGGGATTTCACATTCCAGGTCATGTACAGATTGGGCACCTGAACATTACTGTTAATTTCCATATGTCGATAGCCTAAGCGTTCAAACTCCAGCACATCATTACGTGGCGGTGTTGGACGCGCAGGAATATCTCCAAAATATTTTTGCACTTGCGCTAAAGCCGCTTCCGATTCCACATTTCCGACAATTACCAGAATGGCATTATTCGGGCTATACCAGTCCCGATACCATTTTTTGATATCATTTAACTGAATATTATTTAGAGTTTTCATATGTCCAATCACCGGTTGGCGATAATGGCTGGTCGGATAACTGATCCATTTAAAGCGTTCAAAGGCCTGAGCGCGCGGGTTGTCATCGGTACGCTGGCGCCGTTCTTCCATCACCACTTTAATTTCTGGCGCAAAGTCCTGCTGCCGCAGTAATAAATTGCTCATGCGGTCAGATTCAAGTTCCAGTGCCATGGGGAAATAGGCTTTAGGATAGAGCTGATAATAATTGGTGTAATTGGTAAAGGTGGCGGCGTTGATGCTGCCGCCATAAATCCGGCTCAGACGGTTAAATTCGTCATTTGGAACTTTATGCGTACCTTTGAACATCATATGTTCAAGTGCATGCGATACCCCCAGAATATTGCCAGATTCATCACTGCTGCCGACTTTATACCAGATCTGGGTCATCACCATGGGCGCACGATGGTCTTCCCGAATAATGACTTTTAATCCATTGCTTAAAGTCGTTTCAAAAGTGGTGCGTGATAATTCACTGCGAGTCTGGGCTTGGGCCTGATTAATACTTAATCCCAGCAATAAGGCACCAAGTGGATAAAGTGTTTGTTTAATCATTCTGGAAAAAGAGGAGACAGTCAAAAAGGTGGCGGACACTAGATCTCCCAAAAATAGGCATTTGTATTTAGGGTTATTTTTAATAAATGCGGAGATGAAAGCAACCAAGAGCTGTAGCTTTTTGGTATGTTTGTCCAGCATTTGCATTGCTAGCTGCAAAGCAGGCAAGTTATGGTAGAATCTGGGTTTTTAACGCAATGCTTTTCAAGGATTCGGCATGCAACAGCAATCTAATGGGCAAAACAAATTTTTGATTGATGCTGATATCGGAGATGATGATGTCACATTACCGAGCTTACCTGCGGTCAATGTGCCTATCGTAGAAACGCCAAGCGAAGCAGCTGTAGTTTCTGCACCTGTCGTAACAGAAACTGAAAATGAAGATTCTGCGGCGAAAGGTGGCTTCTTTAGCCGTATGAAAGAGGGTTTAACCAAAACCCGTAAAAACCTTGCCGATGGGATGGTCAATATCCTGATCGGTGGTAAAGAAATTGATGATGAATTATTAGAAGAAGTCGAAGAGCAGCTGCTGGTGGCCGATATTGGTGTGGAAGCCACCAAGACCATCATTGCTAACCTGACCGAGCGTACCGAACGTGGTGACTTGATCTACTCGCATTCACTGTATAAGGCGCTTCAGGAAGAACTGGTGGCTTTATTGGCACCCCGGGTAAAACCGCTACACATTGATCCGAATAAATCGCCTTATGTGATTTTAGTGGTCGGTGTAAATGGTGTAGGTAAAACCACCACGATTGGTAAACTGGCCAAACGTCTGCAAGGTGAAGGCAAGACTGTCATGCTGGCGGCAGGTGATACTTTCCGTGCAGCTGCAACGGAGCAGCTGCAAATCTGGGGTGAGCGTAATAATATTGCGGTCGTGGCTCAAGGCAATGGTGCAGACTCGGCTTCAGTCATTTTCGATGCTTTTGAAAGTGCGCGTGCCAAAGGCGTAGATGTATTAATTGCTGATACAGCTGGTCGTTTGCATAACAAAGGTCATTTGATGCAAGAGTTGACCAAAGTAAAACGTGTCATGCAGAAAATTGATGCGACTGCACCACATGAAGTGATGTTGGTTGTCGATGCCGGAACAGGTCAGAATGCCATTAACCAGGTCGAAATGTTTGATGAGGCGGTAGGCCTAACCGGTTTGACCATTACCAAGCTCGATGGGACTGCCAAAGGTGGCGTACTGTTTAATATTGCCAGTCGTACTCATGTGCCGATTCGCTTTATTGGTGTGGGTGAGAAAATTGATGACTTGCGTCCTTTCTCTGCCAAATCTTTTGTTGCTGCATTGTTTGAAACTGAAAATAAATAATGCGTGATAATTCACACAAACTCCGCTAAGTGCGGAGTTTGTTGTTTTTGAGGGGTTTGAATGCTTTAAAAATCAGCTAGAAAATATGAACCAGATCTATCTACCGTAATAAAGCCATTATACTTGTATGGGATTATTCGAGCTGTTTTAGCTGGGTTTTGTGGGGGGAAGAAATGGCATTGCTAAATAAAATTGGTCAGGTATTAACAAGTGATATAACCAAGGACTTTAAATTTTCGAAAAAAAACAAACCTGATGATGATTTGAAACTGACTTTTGTTGATCAGTTGAAAAAGCGCCGTAGTATTTATGAACTTGGCAAGCGGGTACATTATAGTCAGGCGTATCTGAGTGAAATGCTTCAGGCAGCAGTTCGCAGTTGTCCTTCAGCCTATAATTCCCAAAGTACGCGGATTGTAGTGTTATTTGCGGATTCTCATTATAAGTTTTGGGAACTTGTCAAACAGGTTCAGCGCCAGCATGTGCCCACACATATTTACGAAGGTGCAGAGATCAAGTTAAATCAGTGTGCCGCGGCATATGGCACGATTTTATTTTACGAAGATCAAGCCGTGATTCAGCAACTACAAAAGAAAATGCCGCTCAATGCAGAAGATTTCCCGATCTGGTCTGAACAGACATCAGGAATGGCGCAATTTGCCGTGTGGACTGCATTGGCAGATTCGGGTTTAGGTGCATCTTTACAGCATTATAATCCGCAGATCGACACTTTAGTCGCCGAGCATTTTGACATTGAAAAGAGCTGGTTGTTACGTGCCCAACTTTGCTTTGGCTCGATTGAGCAGGCAGCAAAAGAAAAATTAGAACAGCAAGATCAGCACTTTTTTAAAGTATTGGGTTAAAAACCGATGAAGGACGGTATAGCAGCATGGATGCTGCGAATGAAATCTAATACAAATATTCTATTCAGATCTAAGTCTGATTGTTCTATAAATAAAACACATTGTTATGGGAATGCACCTGTTTTAAGTGCTCAAAACACGTAGTATGACTTTATCAGTTTTTAATAATCAAAATACATAGAGGTGAATTTATGGCATTTTTAGATCAAATCAAACAGCGCCGAAGCATTTATACCATTGGGAAAAATGTGAGCCTGGAGCAGGCTGAAATTGAAAATCTCATTAAAGATGCAGTTAAACATAGCCCATCATCTTTTAACTCGCAAACTTCTCGTGTGGTAATTTTATTTGGTCAATCACATGATACTTTCTGGCATATTGTGCGTGAAACCTTGCGTGATCTTGTTTCGACAGATGCATTTGAAGCAACCAATAATAAAATTAATGGTTTTGCAGCAGGTTATGGCACCGCATTGTTTTATGAAGACCAGAATGTGGTGAAATCGATGCAAGAACAGTTTGCACTCTATGCCGATAACTTCCCGGTCTGGTCAGAGCATTCTTCAGCCATTGCGCAGTTTGCAACCTGGACAGCTTTGGCAGAGAAAAATATCGGTGCCTCGTTGCAGCATTACAATCCAATTATTGATGAAGAAGTTGCACAAACTTTTGAAGTCCCATCGCACTGGAAGCTTCGCGCGCAATTGGTCTTTGGTTCTATTGAAGCACCTGCAGGCGAAAAAACCTTTATGGATGATGCGGAGCGTTTTAAAACCTTTGCATAAATCGGGTTTCAGCTAAAAGAAGTGCTTTTGTGCTTCTTTTTTTATTTGTACTGGCTAATAGCAGATAATTTAAAATTGCTAGTCAAATAAATGCTAAAAGTTCAGGTGAAATAAGAGAAGTTTTTGTCATAAAATTGTCATTTCGACGCGGCATAGTGCAGCTCAACTTTAATAATTAACTTGAAATGAGTAGATGATATGGATTTTCGTATTGCGGCAACTGTAGCGGCACTGTTGTTTAGTACCTCGGTTTTTTCAGCGGTGACTATTACAGTACCTGAAGAAATTAAGATCGTTGCGGTAAATAATCAGGAAATAAAATCAAGTCTATTACGTTCTAATTCAACTTATAAACTGGATGCTGGAATGAATAATATCAGCGTCCGCTATAATGAGTTTTTTCAGCACTCTGATAATTCACATGACATTTTAAAGTCGGGAGTGCTTACTGTAAAAACTCCAGAGCTTAAAGATGGTGAAACCTATCGTTTAGCGTTAATTAATGCACCTCAGAATTTTGACGAAGCTAAAAAGTACCAGGATCAGCCCATCATTGGCTTATATGATGCAAAAAATCAGCTGCTTGTTCAGCAAGCGGGCGCTAAAGATGCAGCGAGAACATGGTTTGCAAATAATGTATTGACCAAAACAGTCGAGATGAGTAGCAAGTCAGCAACATCACTTAATCAACCAGCACCTGTATATGCTCAGGCAGCTAGTGTAGCTACGGTCGCCACTCCTCAAACTCAATTCATCGGGCAGAATGATCAACAACTCATTCAATTATGGCAAAAGGCCTCCAAAGCTGAACGTCAAAAATTTATGACTTGGTTGGCTGAACAGACGAATTAAAAGATAAAGTATGAAGGATCAAATGGTATTGATGCTTTTTTAATAGGTAGAGTGCAGAGATTTATATTTGGTTATACTTTTAATGCAAAAAATCTGGAAAACCTCTCAGAAAAGGCTAAAAATAACATTTTAGATTAAAAAATAAACGTACACGTCACTTTTTTGAATCTTTTTGAGAAAAGCCCTTGCGCTTGTTTTTAAAGTGTATAGAATACGCTGCATCAAGGCGATACAGCAAAACGAACTTAGCTGATTAAGTTGGGTTGTTGTGTGAGTTGCCTAGTAACTTGTTTCTGACGAAGAGCAAGAAGATCATTAAGAGCTTATGAAGAACAACTTGTGTGGATTTTTACTGGTTGATCGATCGAAATTATTTTCATTGATTGATGGTAGAAATGACTCGAAGTTTATTTGAGAAATATTTGTCAGGAAATTGATGAGCCAAGATTGGTGCCCTTTAAGGCACTACATAGTATTAAACTGAAGAGTTTGATCATGGCTCAGATTGAACGCTGGCGGCAGGCTTAACACATGCAAGTCGAGCGGGGAAAGGTAGCTTGCTACCTGGCCTAGCGGCGGACGGGTGAGTAATGCTTAGGAATCTGCCTATTAGTGGGGGACAACATCTCGAAAGGGATGCTAATACCGCATACGTCCTACGGGAGAAAGCAGGGGACCTTCGGGCCTTGCGCTAATAGATGAGCCTAAGTCGGATTAGCTAGTTGGTGGGGTAAAGGCCTACCAAGGCGACGATCTGTAGCGGGTCTGAGAGGATGATCCGCCACACTGGGACTGAGACACGGCCCAGACT